>NZ_JAVQLW010000005.1:42500-324622 GCF_031822435.1 Paracoccus sp. MBLB3053
CAAACGATGCTCATGGCGAGCTCGCGCTATTGCCAGCAGCATCTGCTGCCCCGCACGCAGAACCTGATGCTCCAGGTCGAGAGCCTTGCGGAACAGATGGCGAGCCTGAACCGAGCCGAAGCGGCTGATCTGCCGGTTGGGCTGGGCGCGATCGCAGTGCTTCTGGATCGGTGCTGCACCACGTTGCGCGGTCATGCCAGAACCGCGCCGCGCGGCGCAGGCATGATGCGCATGTGCGAACAGCGCCTATGGGGGGCCCTGGCCGCCGAGTTGCATCGTATGGAAGGAACAGACGGCCCGATCATGCAGGCTTGCACCAGGATAGAGGTCATCGGTTTCGACCTCGCCTCGGCGATACTCGACCTGCCTGAAGACGAATCGGCCATGGATGTGGCGGCAATGCGCGATCTGATTGCGGCCCATATCTGCATCGCGGCGGGCGCGGGCAACGGGCGCTACCTGCCGGAAGAATTGCCGGAACTGCTTTCCTCGCTTCCGAGCTGCCAGTCCGAGATCGCTGAACTCACCGAGGCGCTGAATCGCGAGCATCGCCACCTCCAGACCGCCTCGAGCGATGTGGCCTTGGCCCTTTCGATCGCCACGCAGGCGAGCGCGCAGTCAATGGCGATCACGAGGCTCGAAGACGCGCTATGGGGTCTGGACCATCAGCTGAACGAGGTCGCGGCGCAATATCGTGCGATGGCCAGGCAGGCCAAGCGTTCTGCCGCGCGCGTGGCGATCAGAAAGCGCATCGGGACCGATGCGGCATTCTGGCGCCGGACCGCAGAAGCCCTTTCGGCGCCATCGGCACTGATCCAGGAGCCGCCAGACCTTTCCCTTCTACAGGAAAATGTGCATCGCGGCCGGATCGGGCTGAACTCGCCCCTATCCGCCTGACGAAGTGTCAGGCAGCACGGCGGATCACTCCTTCTTGTCACCACGCAGGCTCATGCCTCGGACGCTCATCCCGCCGACGCTCATGCCCTGAACGCTCATTCCGCTCACACTCATGCCGCCAACACTCATGCCACGCGCTTCGGGGCCCGAGGGGCCCTTGCCAAGCAGGAGCTGCTCGAACATGCCCGACTGGACATCCATGCGGATCGAGTAATCGGCCTTGTCATAGGTCCAGACCATGAGGTCATCGGGAAGGAGAACTCCGCCAACCGAGCCCTCGGTGGTGGCGCCAGCCGAAGGGCGCAGACCCGAGGCTGCAGTTTCTGCCGACACCCCGGGGCCATGAACCAGGAACAGGGCAGGCACCGGCAGGACATGGTAGAGCCCTTCGAAACCGAAACCATAGACCCGCGCGAAATTCGGCTGTTCGGCAGCAAGCTGCCCCTCGACGGCGCCAGGCTGGCCCGAGCTCTTGGCCGCCTCGGGTTCTTCCGTGGCCTTGATATGCAGGTCTTCGACGACACGACCGAAAAGCAGGATCTCCGAGTGGCTGAGCAATGTTTCGGGCATTCGGGAACCTTTTTGATGAAATGGGAAAGATCGAGGCAGACCAGGCCCCATTCGCGGCACCTGTCTGGCGGACACCCGAAAGAACTAGCCTAAAGCGGCAATCCTGTCGAACTTTTTCTCGGATCCAGAAGGGTTTCTGCCGATCTGCCACTTCGCGCCCTCGGGGCAGCAGGATCAGTCGCGCATCTGCGATATTCCGCCGCCAGAAGGAGATGGAAGTGCTCGGGGTCCGACATTCCCAGATCCATCAGATAGGCCGTGATGTCGCTGGGGACAGGGCGTCCCAGGCGGGTTTCGAAATACCAGCTCATGAGCATGGGTTGGGGCGGCACGATCTGCCCATCCGCACCCTTCCCGTCCGCCTTGCGGTCGGCGCGCGCGCGCAAAGATTCGAAATCGCCAGCAAGACGCAGCAGGTCAAGCATGGCGCCGCCAAGCTGGCGATCCATCTGCCGGGCCAGCTTGGCAAGCGACGCGCGATCCGAGATCAAGCGCTCGAAACCATCCCGGCTCAGGCCATTTCGTGCAGTCCAGCCCCCGATGTCGCGTTGGCGAAACAGGCCCAGTGGCAGCCTTATCGAAAGTGCCGTCTCTGACACTTCATCCCGATCCGGCTCCAAGCCCGCACGCTTGGCCGCATCCAACGCCAAGACCTGCAAAAGCGCGTCCTGCCGCAGTTTCAGATACCTGTCGGCATCGAGCCGCAGCTCGTCCAGGATGCGCGCGTCCTCTGCCGACAGCAGGTCTTGCTCCGCTGCGATCCAGGGCGCATTGGCCCAAGCCTCTGTATGCTCGAAGACAAATCCAGGCGGCCCGGGTGGGGGTGGCCTGTGTTCAGCCAGCGCTGCGAGCAAGGCAAGCGCGTCCAGCCGCTTCTGGTCGATCCTTCCCCGCGCAAGCCAGTCGAAAAACCGCTGACGCCGCGCGGCATCGAAGCCTTCGGCGGCGGAAATCGCGGCTTGCCAGTTCCGTTCCTGGTAAAAGAGGCGCTTCGCCGACCTGACCAGAGCTGCTGCCGCAGGCTTGTCCAGAACCCCCTGCACGACGGCTGCGGCGACCGTGGCGCGGATGTTCACCATCGGCTCGCTCAGGGCGACAAATCCCGTCTCGGCCGGACCGTGCAGCAACGCGACCTCGTCGTCATCGGTCAGCACGCCATCGCGGTAATCCTCGAAAATCCGACCGATGCCCTGCATGCCAAAGGGATGAAGCTCGGCTGCGCGCAGCGCCCCCATGCTGGACGCGCCATAGACGGCGATCCCCTGAGACAGGGCCCAAAGCACCTCCTTGTGCCATACGGCGGGCGCCCCATCGAAATAGCCGTCGATGACCCCGATTGCTGCGGGGCCGGACAGCGCGGCCTTGTAAAGTTCGCCTTGTCGCACAGGGGGGCGAAAGTCGAAATCAGGATGGGCCAGAGTATCGCTTTCCCTCAGTGAGGGGCCAGCAAACACGATGATGTTCATGCCCGCCCTCTGCTTCGCGCCCGCTCGCCGGGGATATAGCCTGCGTGGTCATCCGGCCCCTCGAGCCCCGGAATGACGACCTTCACCACGGGTATCCCCAACGAAGCCTTGGTCAGATCGACGGCGACAACCTCCGTGATCCCCACGCGCCGAAGCCGCGTCAGGAGCCATTCCAGATCGTCACCGAAATTGTCCGACAGGAATTCGGGAATGGCCGCGAATTCCCGCGAGGGCAGATGCGCCTCGCGCCAGATGCTTGCGATCTCGGCCTTGCGGCTTCGTTCCGCGACGGAGTACTCGACCGGGCTGAGATCATCGCGCGCACCCGATATATAGGTGGTCCGAACCTGTACCGCCTCGGTCAGCGACCTGAGCAGGGCAATCGCGCGTGACGGATGCGTGCCCACCCCGATGCCGACATGCTGCAGGGGGTCGCGCCGATCAGAAAGCAGGGTGTAGAAGCTGGGAACGCCAATATCGCTTGTGATATCCCAGACAGTGACGTCGAAATCAGTCTCCCCAAGCCGGGCAAGCACGGCACGGCACGCGGCGTCGGTGACACTCTCGGGATCTATCCCAGTCGCTGCGCGCAGGTCCGGCGTGCTCGCCTTCCACATGGCGGTCGCGTCCCGTTCGATCACTTCGCAGATCGCGTGGCAGATCGCCTCGATCATGCTGTTCCCCGAGGCCAGCCCATTGCTGCTGCAATCAAAGCAGCCGCTGCCGGGCGGCTGCGGCAGGGTGAGATTTGCTCGGACCGTTTCATAAGGCAGCCAGCGCGCGGTGCCCGAGATCAGATCCCTGCCCTCGGCCCAAAGCGTGACAAGGTTCGGGTGAAAGCGATCCGAGGTCCGCGCCAGCCGCCCGACATCGACAAATTCATGTGCATGCCGAAGCTCGGCCATGCTGCCGAACTTGAGCGGAAGTTCGATATGCTCGGCATGATAGAGTTCGGCCGCCTCCATCAGACCCGAGGCAGTGGCGGCCTCCAGATCCCAGCCCTTGCCCTGCGACACCGCCAGGGATCTCGCGTTCGGACGGCACACCATCACCACCGGAATGCCGATGCGATCGAGCCCGGTCACATTGGCGATCCGCGTGATGCCCATTTGCGGCATCAAGGCCTTGACCCGCTCGACGGTCCGGGCTGGAGAGACGCCGCGATGGGTGCCGGTCAGATATCCCTTGCTGTCATCTTGCAGGTCCACTTCCGGACCAAGGCCTCGCGGGTGCATCCTCTCCCCTTCCAGCGGCCCCATCGTCAAAGCCTAAGTGACCCGTTCGGTCGGCGTCCAGACCATGTCGATGATGGGCGTTGCATTGGGATCGATCACGCGAAACCCCATCCGGCAGTAAAGTTCGATCGCACGGTTGGTGCGTACCGCGGAAAGTGAAACGGTCCTGCCTTCGCAACTGGCGCGATCCTGCAAATCGCGGATGATCCGCGAGCCGATGCCGAGGCCACAGTATTCCGCAAGAATCTGGATCTGCGTAAGATTGTAATCGGTGTCCCGCTCGGTGATCTGGGTCCATCCGATATCCACGCCACGATAGACGATGATGCAGGAATCGGCGGCCTTGAAGGACCTTCTGATCGCTGCCCGCCGCATCGGCTCATCCCACTTGCCCAACTGCAGCATCAATGGCCTCATGGCATCGATGTAGATCGCCTCGGCAAAGGCAAACTCATCGCGACACGCCGGGCGAAGATGAAATATCGGGCAATGATTCATGGCGGCAGTATATGAGCTAGTTATCTCATGTCACTGGCCCGCCTTGATCTTTCGTCAATAATTATCCCACATATTTGCCAAGCATGTGCCGTACTCTTCGACGTGGCGCTTGACAGATGGGCGCTTGGCGGCGTTTAGGGGGCGGCAAGGCAGAAAAAGCGAATTCCAACAGCCGCTTTCATCCCGAAGATGCGGCATCACAGCACCGCAGAGGAAAGTGCCGGAAGCATGATTGCGCAGTCGAACTTGAGCGGCCCGCAGCTTCTGACCGTCCTCTACGCGGATGTTCACGGATATACGCGACTTCTCGAACAGGACGAACGGGGAACGGTCGCGCGTCTGACCCGATCGCTTGCATTGATCCGTGACCTCGTGGGCGATTACGGGGGATCGGTCGTCAACACGGCCGGGGACGGTCTGGTCGCCGTTTTCCAAAGTGTGCACAAGGCCCTGCATTTCGCGATCGAGATGCAAAGCGAGTTGTCGCGCGAATCCGCCTGGACAGATGGGGCCCAATCCATCAGCTTTCGGGTGGGGATCTCGGTCGGCGACACCTTCGCTGGGGCCGATGGCGTCTATGGCCATAGCGTGAACCTTGCCGCCCGCATCCAGAGCTTTGCCGAACCGGGCGGGATCTGCGTGACCGAGGCGGTCTATCAGATCGTCCGGGCGAATGGCGATCTTCGGCTGCGTTCGCTTGGCTCCAAGCGGCTCAAGAATGTCTCGGCACCGGTGGAGATCTACTCGGTCGAGCGACTGTGCACTGGCCAGAGCAGCTTGCCGATCCCCACGCGATCTCTGGGTGCCGAAAGCCTGCCGGATGCATCGCTGGCGATCCTGCCGCTCGAGAATATCTCGGCCGATCCATCAGATCTGTATCTTTGCCAGGGGATCGCGGCAGATCTGATCACCAACCTTTCGCGGTTCCGCAACCTGATGGTCATTGCGCGGCATTCCTCGATCCTTGCCGCCGCGAATGCCGGATCGCTGGGTGAAATCGGACGGAGACTGGGCGTGCGCTATCTGCTTACCGGCAGTTTCCGGCGTTCGGACAAAAGGATCCGGATGACCGTCGACCTGGTCGAAGCCGCCAGCGAAAACGTCATCTGGTCCGAACGCTATGATGGCGTGATGACGGACATCTTCGATTTTCAGGACGATGTGGCCGCCATGACCTCTGCGCGGGTCGCGATCCATATCGACGCGGCCGAGCGGCGCCGGCTGGCGGAACATGCACATCCCGCGCTTTACGCCTATGGTCTCGTGCTGCGGGGACAGGACATGGGATTCCGTTTCCTTCCCGACGCGAACCTGCATGCGAGGCGCCTTTTCGAGCAGGCGCGCGACCTCGACCCGGATTACGGCCGCAGCTATGCGGCGATGTCGCGCACCTTCAATGTCGAGTGGCGCTACAACTGGACAAACGACCCCGAAGGATCGCTGAACGAGGCACTTGCCCTCGCCAAGCGCGCCGTCCAGTGCGACAGCCTGGATTCCCGTGGCTTCTCGGAAATGGGGCTCGCGCATCTCTACAAGAAGCAGCATGACGAAGCCATTGCCGCCTATGAGCATGCTGTCGATCTCAACCCGAATGATGCCGATCTGCTGGCCTATATGGGCGACTGCCTTGCCTATGTCCGCCAGGGCGAGCGCGCCGTGAACCTTCTGGAACGCGCGATCCGGCTCAACCCCTATCACCCTGATTCCTACCTGTGGTTTCTGGGCGATGCCTATTTCCACAACGGGGACTATGCGCGCACGCTGGAAACCCTCTACCGCATGCGCGACCAGTCCGAGGCACATCGCCTCCTCGCGGCCAGTCACGCCATGCTGGGCCAGATGGACGAGGCGCGCCACCATGCCTCGGAAGTGATGCGGGTGCATCCGAATTTCACCATCGAGCATTGGCGCAAGGTGCCCCCACTGAAGCATGCGGAAGACCTCGATCTCTATGTCCATGGCCTGCGCCTGGCCGGGCTGAACTGACAGGGCGAGCTTTGTCCCAGGGCCGTTCAGCGTTGCCGGGCCTCCACGGCGTCGCGAAGCCTGTACCAGTGGATTGCGAGCCCGGCATAGATCGGGTGCAACCCGTGCATCGGCAAGGGTTGGGGTTTGCTGACCGGCAGGGGCAGCGCCTTGCCCGTCGTCAGGTGATCGGCCAGCGCCCTGCCCATCGCCGTTCCCAGGGCAACCCCTCTTCCGTTGTAGCCGATCGCTGCAAGCAGACCCGGAGCAAGCTCGTGCAGATGCGGCAAATGGTCGGTGGTCATGCCGACACGTCCACCCCAGCGATGCGTGATCTTCAACCGCCCGGCCTTGGGAAAGAGCCTTCGAATGGCCGCGGCGATGCCGTCAAAGGCCGAGTCCGCGGCCGGCTCGGCGAAACTGCCGCGCCCGCCCATCAGCAGCCGGTTGCCCGGACCGATCCGGAAGTAGTTCCCGATCCGGCGGATATCCGAGACTGCTTCGCCGCGGGGCAGGATCTGGGCAAGCAGTTCGGGCGAAAGGGGTTCGGTCGCGACCTGAAAGCTGTTGGCGGGCACGATGGTCTGCCTTAGCCCCGGCCAGAGTGCGGCAGGGGTATAGGCATTGCTTGCCATGACGATCCGCTCGGCTTCGACCTGGCCTTGCGCCGTCGATGCGACCCAGCGCTTGCCCCGGCGTGCGATTCCGGTGACCGGGCTGTGACCTCGGATATCGACCCCGGCGCGGGCCGCCGCGGCGGCAAGCCCCCTGACATATTTGAGCGGATGCAGGCGCCCCGCACGCGGATCGCGCCAGCCCGCGACAAAGTAATGGCTTCCGGTCCGCGCGGCCATTGCGTCCCGGTCAAGCCACTCGACCGCGACGCCGCGGCTTTCCCATTGCCGCGCCCGCGCTTCGAGCCCGGGGACATGACATTTCGCGACACCCGCCTGGATCCATCCGTCGCGGGCCGCGTCGCAGTCGATTCCCAGCCGGTCGATCAGCGAAAACGTGACATCCGCCGTGCCTCCCGCAAAGGCTGCACTGTCCGGTCCGAAATGGCGCTCCAGATCGTCGGGGTCTTCCTTCAGGCCGGGGATGACCTGCCCGCCATTGCGCCCGGAGCCGCCCTGCCCCGGTTGCACGGCTTCCAGAAGGATCGTCGCACTGCCAGCCTCGGCCAGGTGAAGTGCCGCGGAAAGGCCTGTGAAGCCCGCACCGATCACGAGCACGTCGCAACGATGCGTGCCCGCAAGCGGCGGATATTCCACGCCCGGCTTGGCCGTCGCCTCCCAAAGCGAGTTCATCGAGAACATCTCAGCCCTCCGGATGGGTGACGCGACGCAGGAAATCCTGCGTCCGCGGATGCCTGGGGCTTCCGATCACCTCGCGTGCCGGGCCATCCTCGACGATCCGCCCGCCATCAAGGAACAGCACCCGGTCCGCGACCTGCCGGGCGAATTCGATTTCATGGGTGACGATCAGCATGGTCATCTTCTCGGCCGCCAGCGCCCGCATGACGGAAAGCACCTCGCCGACCATCTCGGGGTCCAGCGCCGAGGTCGGTTCATCCAGCAGGATCGCATCGGGTTGCATGGCCAAGGCCCGCGCGATTGCCACGCGCTGCTGCTGCCCGCCGGAGAGTTGGTCGGGCATGGCATCGATCTTGGCAGCCAGTCCGACGCGTTCCAGCAGGGCGGTAGCGCGCTCGCGGACCTGGGCTTTCGGCTGCTTCAGGACGTGAACTGGCCCTTCCATGACATTTTCCAGCGCCGTCCGATGGGGAAACAGGTTGAAGCGCTGGAACACCATGCTGACCCGAGTCCGGAGCCGGTGGATCGACGCGGCATGGGCATCAATCCTCGCACCGTCAATCGTGATCTCGCCGGACTGGTAATCCTCGAGCCCGTTGACGCAGCGCAGCAGGGTCGACTTTCCCGATCCGGACGGCCCGATCAGGCACACGACCTCGCCCTTGGCGATCCTGGCATCGATTCCCTTGAGCACTTCGAGCTTGCCGAAAGATTTATGGACATTCTCGAAGCGGATCATCTCGCACCTCCCAGACGCTTTTCGGCCTGCCGCATTACCATGTTCAGCGGAATGGTCAGGCACAGGTACAGTGCGGCCACCAGCGTGAAGACCGTCATGTTGTCGAAGGTCGATGATGCCAGCATCTTGCCCTGCATCGTCAGTTCGGCGACCGAAATGACCGACACCTGCGAGCTGTCCTTGAGCAGCATCACCATGTTGTTTCCATAGGGCGGCAGCACGATCCGGAACGCCTGCGGAAGGACGACCCGGCGCATCATCAGCCCGTGCTTCATGCCGATCGACTTGGCGGCCTCGACCTGCCCCTTTGGAATCGCCTCGATGCCCGCGCGGAACGTCTCGCCGATATAGCAGGAATAGGTCAGCCCAAGCCCGATCACGCCGGCCTGGAATGCCGTCAGGTCGATCCCCAGTTCGGGAAGGACGAAGTAGATGTAGAAGAGCACCACGAGGATCGGAATTCCGCGAAGGAATTCGACGAAGAAACGGGCGATGCCGCCAAGAAGCCGGCTGTTTGACGTGCGCATGAGCGCCCAGAAAAGACCCAGTGACGAGGCCAGCAGCAAGGACAGAAGCGTCACCGCGACCGTGAGCCAAAGACCTTTCGTCAGGATCGGCAGATAGGTCTGCGCGCTGTCGAGAAATTCGGACATGGGGACTCCGTGTAAGCAGGTCCGGGCCGAGCCGGCCCGGACCCCTGCTCAAAGGCCGTATTTCGAGAAGATCTCGGCAAGCTCGCCGCTCGACTTCATCTCGGCGATCGACGCGTTGACCTTTTCCAGCAGTTCAGGCTTGTCCTTCGAGAGCGCGATGGCCACGTTCCCCTCGCTCATCGGCGTGTAGCCCTCGACCAGGTGGACACCAAGGTTCGGGTTCTGTGCGATTTGATAGGCGACGATCGGTGCATCTCCGAAGCCAGCCTTGATGCGGCCCAGTTTCACCTCGCGCATGATATCGGCCAGGCTGTCGTAAAGCTTCACCTCGGAAAACAGGCCGGTCGCCTGCAGCTTGTCGGCAAAGGTCGTGCCGATCTGCGCGCCGATCACTTCGCCCTTCAGATCCTCCAACTGATAGGCTGTGCTGTCTTCGGACTTCACGAACAGACCGTCGCCATAGCTGTAGACCGGGTCGGTGAAGTTCACGACCTTCTTGCGCTCATCGGTCGCGAACATGCCGGCCGAGATCATGTCGATCTTTCCTGTCTCAAGCGACGGGATCAGGGCCGAGAACGAGGTCACCTCGAATTTGGCCGGGCTGCCGATATCCTCGGCAATGGCCGAGGCCAGATCGACCATTGCCCCGGCAGGTTGCTGCGTGGAAGTGTCGAGGAAAGTGAAGGGCACACCTGTTGTCGTGATGCCGACCGTCATGGCGTCCTGCGCGACAGCCGGTGCTGAAACGGTCAGGCCAAGGGCAAGCACCGCGCCAACTTTGCCAAGTCTGTTCATGGTCATGAAATTCACTCTCCTTGCTGTCTGCATTTTTCGGGTCCTCTCATAGGGCGCTACGAAGCGTGGAGGACATATTTTCACGATATTGAACGAATTCTTCTTGGCAAGGAAAATATCTTAAAATATTCACGAAGGTGAAAGCGATGTAGATTTGAGCAGTAGAATTTTCAGTCAGGTGATGGAAGACCGGTTTTTGGTTTGCGATATGCGGCCGGCGGCATCTATTCTGCGGGTAACGGCAAAGAAGGGCATGTGATGACCGCGACTGATCCCGACCAGTTCGGAATTCCCGAGACCGAGGATGATCGCTCGCTCGGGCTGGCCGTCCGCGCCGCACGCAAGAAAAGCGGCCGATCCCTGAAGCAAGTTGCTGATTCGGCTGGTATTTCCGTCGGGCTCCTTAGTCAGATCGAACGCGGCATCTCCTCTCCCTCGGTGCGGGTCTTGCGCGCGGTCTGCGTTGCCCTGGACATACCGGTCCTGTCGCTTTTCGATAGTGGCGACCAGCGGTCCGAGCGCGAAGCCCAGATCATCGTGCGCGCCGGACGACGTCGCTCGGTCGATTTCGGAGACCGGGGATTCATGAAATCCTTCCTGAACGCACATGAAAACGGCGCCCTGCAGGTGATGGAGCTTGTGCTGCAGGAAGGCGGCGGATCGGGCGAGGACAGCTATCAGCACGAGGGCGAGGAATGCGGGCTGGTCGTGTCGGGCCAGATCGAACTTGCGGTCGATGGCGATGTCTTTCGCCTGGGCCCCGGAGATTCGTTCCATTTCCAAAGCGAATTGCCACATCGCTTCCGCAACCTTCACGCCGGAGAAACGCGGGTCATCTGGGTCACGACGCCGCCCGTCTGGTAGGTCAAGCCGACGACAAATGCTGCGCAAGCCCCCTCAACATCGCACAGCATTCGGCCAACTCGCCCGGGGTGATGAATTCATCCGGCCGGTGGGCGCGGTCGATTTCCCCCGGCCCACAGATGATCGCGGGTATTCCCGCAGCCTGGAAAAGCCCCGCCTCGGTCCCGTAGCTTACCGACTGCAAAGGAATGTTCCCGGTCAGCCGGGCCAGCAGATCAGCCAATTCGGCGCATTCGGAAGGCGGCAGGGCGGGATAGGCGCTCAACTCGCTATGGCTGACGGCAAGGGCACGATTTGGCACCAGATCCTGCGCGCGCCGGATCACCTTGGCGGTGATGGCCGCCGGATCATCAGCGGGAATTGCCCGCACTTCGAATGCGATTTCGCATCGTTCCGGGATGATGTTCACGGCCGTGCCACCCCGCACGACTCCGGCGACGACCGTCGAATGGGGCGGTGAAAACCGGTCGTCAAACGGGCCATCCTCGGCCAGCCGCGCATTCAGGTCGCGGATTGCCAAGAGCATCTCGGCCCCCGCATAATTTGCATTCAGCCCCGCTTCGGGGCGCGAGGAATGCGCGGCGCGGCCGGTCAACACCAGAGATGTCGCGCGCTTGCCCTTGTGCGACAGGACCGGACGCATCGCCGATGGTTCACCCACGATGCAGGCCAGAGGCGGGGCGATCAGGCCGGGCATCGCGGCGATCATATGCCCTACGCCGCGACAGCCGATTTCTTCGTCATAGGAAAAGGCAAGATGGATCGGCTGCCTTAGACCCGCGGCCTGGAACTCTGGCACCATGGCCAGCATGCAGGCGAGGAAGCCTTTCATATCCGTGGTGCCGCGACCATACAGCCTGCCGTCGCGGGCCGTCAGGCAGAACGGATCGGACGCCCAGACCTGACCGTCCGTCGCGACAACGTCCATATGCCCCGAAAGAACCACCCCCGGCACATCCCGGGGTCCGATCGTCGCCAGAATGTTTACGCGATCGCCCTCCGGGCCTTGCAGGACCACCGGCTCGACCCCCATGCGGCGCAGATGCCGCTGGACAGTTTCCGCGATCGTCGCGTTCGACCTGCCGGGCAAATCCGGGCAGGCAACAAGATCGGCAAGGATGGCTTCGGGGGTCATGGCATTCTCGTTCTGATTTCCCGGATATCCTTCACCTGTTGTCGCGCCAGATGATGCCGAAGGTCGTGCGCCGAGCGCAATTACCTGCCGAGAGGGGCGACAGGCGGACGCCCGGACCAGTGGCGGGCAGATTTTCGTGACGGCACGGAATGCCGACAACCCATCTCTCTACGGCATGATCCGCTGCCACCTCCGCTCGGCAAACCTCATCTGCGGTGGTTCGGCCGCTAGTCTTGCGGGCAAAGAACTGGACGAGCCCGATGAACATTCCCTTCGACCCTGCAAGCCTTTCCCTGCCTCGACGCCACTTCATTGGTGGCGACTGGCTGGAGGGCGACGAGGCCCTTGAACTGACCCGCCCCTCGGATGGCCGCGCAATTGGGGCAATTCCGATTGCCGATGCCAGCGTGGTCGATCACGCCGTCACGACGGCCGCCCGCGCGCAACGCGCCTCGGGATGGGGCAGCTGCCAACCTCGCGACCGGACACGCGCCCTGCAACGCTGGGCCGATCTGATCGAGGCACATGCCGATGAGCTTGCCGCGCTGGAGGCCGTCGCATCCACCCGGTTGATCAGCCAGATACCCGGTATCGACATCGCGATCACCGCTGAACAGATCCGCTTCTTTGCCGAGATGGCCGACAAGGAAGGCGGCGCGCTTGTGCCGACCCGCGACGACCAGCTTGGGATGATCATGGACGAGCCCTATGGCGTCGTCGGGGCGATCACGCCCTGGAACTTTCCCATCTCGATGGCCGGATGGAAGCTGGCGCCCGCGCTTGCCGCAGGAAATGCAGTGGTCCTGAAGCCATCCGAGATGACCCCTTTCGCAACGCTTCGCATGGCCGAACTTTCCGTTCAGGCGGGCATTCCCCCAGGTCTTGTCAACGTCGTTCTCGGGGACGGGCGCGTGACCGGGACCGCGCTGACAGGTCATGCCGGGATCGGCAAGGTCAGCTTCACCGGCTCGACCCTGGCTGGCTCGGCCATCATGGAGAATGTCGCGCGCAGCGGGGTCAAGCCGATGACGCTTGAGCTGGGTGGGAAAAGTCCGCAGATCGTCTTCGCGGATGCCGATCTGGACCTCGCGGCCAGATGCATCGCGGGAAGCATCATGTTCAACGCCGGGCAGGCTTGCGTCGCCGGTAGCCGGGTGATCGTCGAGAAATGCATTGCGGAAGCATTGACCGACCGGCTCCTGCCATTGATGCGCCCGCAGAACCCCGGACCAAGCTGGCTGGCTTCGACCGGCTATTCTCCCGCGATCTCCGCGACGCAGCGCGACCGGATCGACAGCATCGTCCAGGCCGCCATTGCCGAGGGCGCCGAGGTGCTTTGCGGCGGCACCCCGCTCGAGCGCGAAGGGTTCTTCTACAAGCCGACGATTCTCGGCGCTGTCACATCGGACAACCCTGCCGTCACCGAAGAGATATTCGGCCCAGTCCTGACGATCCAGGGCTTCACCACCGAAGAAGAGGCGCTGGCTCTTGCCGACCACCCGACCTATGGCCTTGCCGCCGGGGTGTTCACCCGCGATCTTGCCCGCGCAATCCGCGTGACGCGGACGCTCCAGGCCGGCACGGTCTGGGTCAACCGCTATGGCCGCTCGCGCGACCACATCCTGCCGACAGGGGGTTACAAGGCCTCGGGCATCGGCAAGGATCTGGGTCGCGAGGCCTATCACGCAAACCGCCGCACGAAATCCGTTCTCATCGACATCTGAGGCCCATATGACCCATCGCATCGCCCTGATCCCCGGAGACGGGATCGGCAACCCCGTGATCCAATCCGCCATGCAGGTGGCTGAAAAGGCAGCGCCAGGCTTGCTGGAAACACAAACCTTTCCATGGTCTTGCGATCACTATCTTAAAACCGGAAGCATGATGCCCGAAGACGGGATCGAAACCTTGCGGGGGTTCGACGCGATCTTTCTGGGCGCCGTCGGCTGGCCCGAAAAGGTGCCCGACGCGGTTTCCCTGCACGGCCTCCTGCTGCCGATCCGCAAGGCCTTCGTGCAATATGCCAATATCCGTCCGCACCGGCTGCTGCCCGGTGTGCAAGGCCCACTGCGCAAGGAGGCCTTCGATATCCTCTGCATCCGCGAAAACACCGAGGGTGAATATTCCGGGGCCGGCGGCCGGGTGCATCAGGGCACGGAAAACGAGGTGGCCGTTGAAACCGCGATCTTCACCCGCGCGGGGGTCGAACGCATCCTTCTCTTCGGCTTCGAACAGGCAATGACCCGAAGCAAGCGGCTCGCCTCGGTCACGAAGTCGAATGCGCAGAAATATTCGATGGTGTTCTGGGACGAGGTGACGCGCGAGCTCGCGCGGGAATATCCCGAGGTTGAGGTCAGCCATTACCATGTCGACGCAATCGCCGCGCGCATGGTCATGGCGCCTGAAACCCTGGACGTGGTCGTGGCCTCGAACCTGTTCGGCGACATCCTGACCGATCTCGGCGCGGCGATCCAGGGCGGCCTTGGTTTTGCGGCCTCGGCCAATATCGACCCCACCCGCAAGGGGCCCTCGATGTTCGAGCCGGTTCACGGCTCGGCTCCGGATATTGCCCATCTTGGCATTGCCAATCCGATCGCTGCCATCTGGTCGCTCGTGATGATGCTCGACCATCTCGGCGAAGGCGCCGTCGCAGGCCGGATCATGCGTGCCATCGAGACGACGACCGCGCGCGGTATCGGCACCGTGCCGGGGGCCGACACGACAGATCAGATCACCGCGGCCATCGTGACCGCGCTCGAGGAGTAGATGATGAACGTGATGCAGAAATTTCCAGGGCTGTCCGATCCCGACCTTTTCCGCCAGGCGGCGCTGATCGGCGGAAACTGGGTTCAGGCCGCTTCGGGTGCCGTGATCGAGGTTACCGACCCGGCTACCGCAGCCGTGATCGGCACCGTCCCGGACATCTCGGGCGATGAGACGCGCGCCGCGATCAAGGCGGCCGATATCGCCTTCCAGTCATGGCGAGGCCGCCCGCATTCCGAACGCGCGGCCCTGCTCGAGAAATGGTTCTCGCTGATGGAGGAACATGCCGAGGATCTCGCCCTCATCCTGACGATGGAGCAGGGCAAGCCGCTTGCCGAGGCACGGGGCGAGATCGGCTACGGCGCGAGCTTCGTCAAATGGTTCGCCGAAGAGGCGCGCCGGATCGACGGATCGGTCATCCCAGCCCCCGCGGGCGATCGGCAGATCGTGGTCCTGAAGGAACCGGTGGGCGTCTCGGCCATCATCACGCCTTGGAACTTCCCCAATGCCATGATCACGCGCAAGGTCGGGCCCGCGCTGGCCGCTGGCTGCACAGTGGTCATCAAGCCCTCGGAATTCACCCCCTTCTCGGCGCTGGCCCTTGGCGTGCTGGCCGAACGGGCGGGAATCCCGGCAGGGGTCATCAACATCGTGACGGGCATGCCCGCCGAGATCGGAGCCGAGCTGACTGCGAACCCCGTCGTCCGCAAGCTTTCCTTCACCGGCTCCACGCGCGTGGGCTCGATCCTCATGGCGCAATGCGCACCCAGCCTGAAACGCCTCTCGCTGGAGCTTGGCGGCAATGCGCCCTTCATCGTTTTCGACGATGCCGATCTCGAGGCGGCGGTCGAGGGCGCGATTGCGTCGAAATTCCGCAATGGGGGGCAGACCTGCGTCTGTTCCAACCGCATTCTGGTCCAGGCGGGCGTCTATGACGCCTTCGCGGCCAAGCTGTCGGCACGGGTCGCCCGCATGCGCGTGGGACCCGGAACCGAGCCGGGCAACGAGATCGGACCGATGATCAATGCCCCCGCCATCGACAAGATCCGTCGCCATGTCGCAGATGCCCTTGCCAAGGGCGCGAAGCTTCTGGCCGAAGCGCCGGTCCCTGCCGGTGGGCAATATGCCGCGCCGGTCGTGCTTGGCGAGGCGAGCACCGAGATGGAACTCGCAAGCGAAGAAACCTTCGGCCCCGTCGCGCCGCTCTTCCGCTTCGAAACCGAGGCAGAGGCCATCGCGCTTGCAAATGGCACGCCATATGGGCTTGCCGCCTACTTCTACACCGAAAGCCACAAGCGCGCCTGGCGTGTCGGACAGGCGCTGGAATTCGGCATGGTCGGGCTCAATACCGGCTCGGTTTCGACGACGGTTTCGCCCTTCGGCGGGGTGAAGCAATCGGGGCTTGGTCGCGAGGGCGCGCGTGTCGGGATCGAGGAATACCTCGAAACCAAGGCGTTCCACATGGCGGGGCTTTAGGAAAGATCGGGCCAAAGGGTTGACGGGGGCTCCAGGCCCCCGCGCTTTCGAGGCCCCTCGATGGGGCCGCGAAAGCGTTCATTTCCCGTCCCATCGACCGCCACACGAAAAGCGGACGGGCGCCGGCACTGCCGACGCCCGCGCGCTCAGCCCGAGGCGAAGCTTACTCGATCACGACATAGATCTTGCGCACCGTCTCGATCGTCTTCCACGATCCGCGATAGCCGGGCTTCATGACAAAGCTGTCACCCTTGCGATAGGTGACCGTCTCCTTGCCTTCTTCGGTCAGTTCGACCACGCCTTCGAAAAGGTGGCAGAACTCATAGACTTCGCCCTTGATCGAAAGCGTCTCGCCGGGCGTGGCCTCCCAGATGCCGGTTTTCACCCGCCCCTCCTTGCCTTCGTCAAAGGCCCATGTCCGGAACGAGGGATCGCCCGCGATCAGGCGATCTGGCAGAGGTTTCGATGCCTTCGGCTCGGGCAGATTCAGGGGGTCGATCTTGATCAGGAGATTCGTCATTTTACCTTGTCCATTGCCTTGTAATAGAGCCCGACCAGCGGCAGGAACCAGGGCTTGCCGGTATGCAGCGGCACCGCCTGCCATGGCTGATCGGAAAATGGGGTACGATCGGTCCGCCCGGTGATCAGGTCGGCCATGATCTCGCCCATATGGGTTGCGATCTGCGCGCCATGGCCCGAATAGCCCATGGCGTAGTAAAGCCCGTCTGCGAAACCCGCGCGCGGATAGCGGTCCTGCGTCATGTCGACGAGCCCGCCCCAGCAGTAATCGATCTCGGTATCACTCAGATGGGGAAAGATCCCGACCATCGCCCGGCGCAGGATCTCGCCGCTGCGCGCATCGGACTGCTGGTCTGATCGCGCCGAAAAGCGTGCCCGCCCGCCGAAGATCAGCCTGTTGTCCGGCGAAAGCCGGAAGTAATTGCCGATGTTCATCGAGGTGACGCAGGTGCGGTTTCCGGGCAAGGTGGCCCTGACCTCATCTGGTGCGAGAACCCGCGTTGCCAAAAGAAAGCTGCCCACGGGAACGATCCTGCGCCGGAACCAGCCAAAGGCCGGCGGGGTATAGGCGCCTGTCGCAAGCAGCACCTTGTCTGCCGTGACACTCCCGCGGGGGGTTTCAAGCGCCCAGCCACGGCCCATCTCACGGCGCGCGGTCACGGGCGCATCCTCATGGATCTGCGCGCCCCGGCGCGTAACGGCCCCCGCCAGGCCAGACACGAAGCGCCCCATATGCATCATCGCGCTTTTCTTTTGCAGCATCGCCCCGTGAAACTGCTCCGAGCCGATCTCGACCGACAGGTCGTCGCGCGTCAACAGTTCCGTCTCCGGATCGACTTCGGCATGGATCGCCTCGAAGTTCCGGGCGATCGCCTCCATGTGCTGGGGTTTCGAGGCGAGCTTCAGCTTGCCTGTCCTGCGGAAATCGCACTCGATGCCCTCCTCGGCGACCAGACGTTCGATCGTGTCGATCCCCGCATCGAAGGCTAGGTAAAGGGCGCGGGCCTTTTCGGGCCCGAATTCCTTGCGCGCGGCCAGATAGCTATGGGCGATCCCGTTGTTGAGATGTCCGCCATTCCTGCCCGAGGCACCAAAACCCACAGAACGCGCCTCGAGCACCACAACCGAACGTCCCTCGGCGGCAAGCTTGCGCGCTGCCCCAAGGCCGGTGAAGCCGGCCCCGATCACCGCAACGTCGAAATGGCCCGTGACCGGCCCTTTCGCCGCTTCGGTAAATCGGGTTGCGCTGTCGTGCCAGTAGGACACGAATTTCATCCCGGTCAGATCCCGAATACGCCGGGAAGGCCGCCGATATCCCCGATTTCGGTGTAACCGTAATAAGGGTTGGCCGGCTCATGCCCGCGGTTGACCCAGACCTTCGACTTGATGCCCAGATCATGCGCGGTCATCAGGTCGTAACGGAACGAGGATGACACATGCGTGATGTCCTCGGGACCGCAGCCCAGAACGTCCAGCATGTATTCGAAGCCGCGCATCTGTGGCTTGTAGGCGCCGGTTTCTTCGGCGGTGATGACCTTGAAGAACGGCGCGCCCAGCTTCTCGACATTATGGGGGATCTGCACCTTCATCGCATTCGACAGGATCACCAGCGGGATTTCCTGCGCCAGCTTGGCCAGCCCTGCCGGCACGTCGGGATGCGGCCCCCAGGTCGGAACTTCGGCATAGACACGCTGCGCCTGCTCGTCCTGGAAGGGCACGCCGTTCTTTTTGCAGGTGCGCTCCAGCGAATTATGCACGACCTCGGCATAGGGCTTCCAGGCACCCAGGATCTCGTCCAGCCGATAGGCGGCAAAGTCGCGAATGAAGTTCTGCATCGCGGCATCATCCAGCTGATCGCCATAGATCCGGCGCGCGGCACCCGCCATGTCGAAATGGGTCAGCGTGCCATAACAGTCGAAAGTCACGAATTTGGGGCGAAACGAAGCCATGATGTCCTCTTGCGAATGGGATTGGCTTCATCCTACGCGGCCATGTCGGGGCTTCCGGCCGCATTGCTTGCCCGGCAAAGCAGAAAACACCGTAAGGAAAGCCCTCTGCGGCAGAGAGTTGCGGCAGGCATCCGAAAGCTCCTGCGGGCGGGAAGCGGCACAGGCCATACGGCGGCAGATCATGCTGTCATCTGCGGTTGGAACAGCCAAAGATTGCAAGGCGAAGCAGCGATGCCGCGAAAGATCTTCGGGATTCGCGGCAAGATGTGCCGAACCCGAGACAGAAGGCAGCCCATGACCCAGATCCTCACTTTTGACAGGTTCGGCCCCGAACATCTGGACGCGGCACTCCGCCTCTCGCAAGAGGCCGGCTGGCCTCATCGGCGTGACGATTGGGCGCTGGTCGCTTCCGTCAGCGATGGCCTCGTCGGCTTGCAGGACGGGCAGGTCGTGGCAACCGCGATGGCGACCCCGTTCGGCGCGGTGTCGATGGCGAACATGATCATCGTGGACCAGAAGATGCGTGGGCAGGGACTGGGACGAGGGATCATGACCCGTGTCCTTGAACTGACCAGCGCCAGCGCGTGGAGGCTGGTCGCGACGCAGGCAGGCTTGCCGCTTTACCGCAAGCTGGGGTTTGAGGAATGCGGCTTGGTGCATCAGCATCAGGGTCGTGTGGCCGCCTTGCCTGCCCCCGACGGCGTTCGCCTCGGTTCGCTCTCCGACCTGCCCGAGATCCGCGCCATGGATGCAGCGGCAACCGCAGCCGATCGATCGAGACTTTTGGCCGAGTTGCTGCGTCACGGCACCGTCGCCCTGGTCGAGGGGAAAGGCTTTGCCATCAGTCGTGATTTTGGACGCGGCCGGGTCGTCGGACCGGTCATCGCCGATGATGCCGAGACGGCGCGACAACTTCTCGCGTTCCTTATCGCGGGGCACGAGGGCGAATTCATCCGTGTCGATACGCCCGATGACCCGGGCCTGAGTGACTGGCTGGCCGGGCTTGGTCTGCTTCGCGTCGATACCGGCGTCGCGATGCAGCGCGGCGAAACTCACCCCCTGACCGGCACATTCTCGCGCCATGCGCTTGCCGCGCAGGCCCTGGGCTAAGGAAAGCAAGAACCATGCTAAGCAATTCCTCTATCGAACTGGACCGGGCTCATCTGGTCCATCCCGTGGCTTCGTGGCGCGGCCATGAACAATCCGGTGTGCGACTGCTGAAATCCGCCAAAGGCGCGACCGTGACGGATGCCGAGGGCCGCCAGTTGCTGGACGGCTTCGCCGGTCTGTGGTGCGTCAATGCCGGATACGGGCATGAAAGCGTGATCGAAGCGGCGACGCGCCAGTTGCGGGAACTGCCTTATGCGACCGGGTATTTCGGACTTGGCTCCGAGCCTGCTGCCCACTTGGCGGCCCGTCTGGCGGATCGCGCGCCAGGTGAACTGAACCATGTCTATTTCACGCTGGGTGGCTCGGACGCGGTCGACAGCACCGTTCGCTTTGTCCGCTACTACTGGCACGCACGCGGCATGCCGCAAAAGGATCAGTTCATCTCGGTCCAGCAGGGATATCACGGTTCGTCCACGGTGGGCGCTGGCCTGACCGCGCTGCCGGCCTTTCATGCCGGGTTCAACCTGCCGCTCGACTGGCAGCACAAGATCTCGTCCCATTACGCCTATCGCAACCCGGTCGGCCCCGACCCCGAGGCGATCATTGCAGCCTCGGTCGCAGAGCTTCGGGCAAAGGTCGAAAACCTTGGCGGCGCCGAGCGCGTGGCCGCCTTCTATGTCGAGCCGATCCAGGGGTCGGGGGGCGTGCTGGTTCCGCCCAAGGGCTGGATCGGAGCCTTGCGGGAGGTGTGCCGCGAACTCGATATCCTTTTCATCGCGGATGAGGTGATTACAGGTTTCGGGCGCACCGGCCCGCTTTTCGCCTGCGAGGATGAAGGCATAGTTCCCGATATGATGACGACCGCGAAGGGCCTGACCTCGGGCTACGTGCCGATGGGTGCAGTCTTCCTGTCGGATCATGTCTACGAGACGATCGCCGATGGGGCGGGCGCTGCCGCGGTCGGGCACGGCTATACCTATTCCGCCCATCCTGTCAGCGCCGCAGTCGGGCTTGCCGTCCTGGACCTTTACGAAAACGGCCTGCTCGAGAACGGCCGAAAGGCCGGAGCCCGTCTCCTTGCCGGACTCCAGAGCCTTTCCGACCACCCCCTTGTCGGAGATGTCCGGGGCCGGGGGATGCTGGCCGCCATCGAGCTTGTCACGGACAAGGAGAGGAAGACCGCCCTGCCCGTCTCGGCCTCTCCGGCGACGCGGGTTTTCGATAGGGCTTGGCAGAACGGATTGATCGTCCGCGCCTTCGCCCAGGGTGTGATCGGCTATGCCCCGCCGCTTTGCTGTACCGAAGCCGAAATCGACGCCATTGTCGAACGCACACGAACGGTTCTGGACCTGACGCTGGACGACCCCGACATTCGCGCGGCGATGCGTTGATGGCGGTCCTGTTTCTTTCGACGCCGGAACGGGCACAGATCTTTCGCGAGGCCCTGGCCAAGGCACTTCCCGAAGTTGCGTTTTACGCGGGCGAGGCGCCGGACCCTGCAGAGATCCGTTGGGTCGTGACCTGGACCGCGCCCGATGACCTGGCAGAGCGCTATCCGAACTTGCGGCTGATCTTTTCGATCGGCGCGGGCATCGACCAGTTCGACCTTGCCCGCATCCCGCCACAGGTTGGAATTGTCCGCATGCTCGCCCCGGGGATCGCCGAGCAGATGGGCGAATACGCGACCATGGCAACCTTGGCCATGCATCGCGACCTACCAGCCTATCTGGATCGGCAAGCGCGCGGCGAATGGCGGGCAGGCGAAAACCTGCCTGCTGCCCGGCGGCGCGTCGGAGTGATGGGGCTTGGCATGCTGGGCAGCACTGTCCTGGATCGGCTGCGGCCTTTCGGCTTCGATCTGGCAGGCTACAGCCGATCTCCCAAGACGATCGAGGGCGTCGAATGCTTCACCGATTTGTCCGCCTTTCTGGCCCGGACCGACATCCTGATCTGCCTCTTGCCGCTCACGCCTGAAACCGAAGGCGTGCTGAACGCTGATCTTTTTGCCCAGCTTCCGCACGGTGCGCGACTGATCCACCTGGGCAGGGGACGACAGCTTGTGACGAAAGACCTCGTCGCGGCTCTGGACAGCGGCGGGTTGTCCGCCGCCATGCTGGACGTGACCGACCCCGAGCCCCTGCCCGCGGGCCATCCGCTTTGGCGCCATCCCGGCGTCATCGTGACCCCCCACATCGCCAGCCAGACAAGCGCGACAGAAGGCGCCGCGCATGTCGTCGCGGGAATATCGGCAGATCTGCGGGACGGCGTCGTGCCCGGGCAGATCGACCGGGACAAGGGGTACTGACCACGTTTCGCCGCATGACAGCATTTTAGCATATTATGCTGCCAACCGGGAAAATTCGACGCATCGCGCGCCCGGATACGTTTCATTATTTGTCTCAAGGGTTGCCTAATACGGCATTTGGCAACAAGCCCCGACAAAGATCGGGGGCGAATAAAACGGCAGATCATGCCGCGACAGGGAACGTCCGCCCATGAACCCGGCAAGGTTCTCAAGGCAGCATCTCTGCCCGGCCCATCCTGCCATGGTCTTTGCAATTCGGCACCGCCCGCCGGCGGGCCGCACAAATGCTCGCAAGGGCAATCCACCTGCGCCCCAACGCGCAAGAACAGGGAATAAAGATGAGCAATACCGGCATCACGAACTGGACCCGCTCGGATGATGAGATGGTCGAACATGCCCTGCGTCGCGGGGCGAGCCGAAGGGATCTGCTGCGCATGTTCATGGCCGGCGGCATCAGCCTTGCAGCAGGGGGCCTCGTTCTGGGTCGCGCGGATGCGGCTCGGGCCGCGACGCCGGTCAAGGGCGGCCACCTGATCGCCGCGAGCTGGTCTTCCTCGACCGCCGATACGCTGGACCCGGCCAAGGCATCGCAGGCCACCGACTATGTGCGCTGCTGCGCACTTTACAACCGCCTGACGTTCCTGAACGGCGCAGGCGAGGTCCAGATGGAACTGGCCGACAGCATCGAGACATCGGACGCAAAGGTCTGGACGGTCAAGCTGAAGAAGGGTGTGACCTTCCATGACGGAAAGTCGCTCAGCGCGGATGACGTGGTGTTTTCGCTGAACCGCCACCTGGACGAGAGCGTGGGCTCCAAGGTCAACTCGCTTGCCAAGCAAATGACCGAAATCAGGGCGCTGGACCCCAGCACGGTGCAGATCACGCTGGCCGCGCCGAATGCCGACCTGCCGACCATCCTTGCGCTGCACCACTTCATGATCGTGGCCGAGGGAACCACCGATTTCTCGAAGGGCAACGGCACCGGAGCCTTTGCGCTGGAAAGCTTCGAGCCAGGCGTCAAATCCCTGATGAAGCGCCACGAGAACTACTTCAAGCCGGGTGGGGCCCATGTCGACAGCTTCGAGTATTTCGCAATTCCGGACGACACGGCACGGGTCAACGCGCTGCTTTCGGGCGATATTCACCTTGCCGCATCGATCAAACCCCAGGCCATGCGGCTGATCGAATCCGCCGGCAATATCGACGTGGTGCAGAACACCGCCGGCAACTACACGAACTTCAACATGCGCCTTGACCTTTCGCCGGGCGACCGGGCCGGCTTCGCCGAGGGGATGAAATACCTGTTCGACCGCGAGCTCATCACCAAGTCGATCGCGCGCGGTCGGGCCGTCATCGCGAACGACCAGCCCGTGTCGCCGTCGAACCGCTACCATAATGCCGAATTGAAGCCGCGCGAATTCGATCCCGAGCGCGCAAAGTCGCTGTTCGAGAAGGCCGGTCTGCTGGGGCAGGAAATTCCGATCGTCGCATCCGATGCCGCAACCTCGTCGATCGAGATGGCCACGATGCTGCAGCAGGCAGGATCGAAGATCGGCATGAAGTTCGACATTCAGCGTGTACCTTCGGATGGCTACTGGTCGAAATACTGGCTGGCTGCGCCGGTCCATTTCGGCAATATCAACCCGCGCCCCACGCCCGACATCCTGTTCTCGCTGCTCTACACCTCGGACGCGCCCTGGAACGAAAGCCAGTTCAAATCCGAGAAATTCGACAAGCTGGTCCACGAGGCACGCGGTGAACTGGACGAAGCCAGGCGCAAGGAAATCTATGACGAGTGCCAGGTGATCGTCTCGAACGAGGCGGCAACCGCAATCCCGGTCTGGCTGTCGGACATGGAAGCCAAGTCGAAAAAGCTGCAGGGACTCGAGACGAACCCTCTGGGCGGCCAGATGGGCTACGCGATGGCCGAATACGTCTGGCTGGAAAGCTGATCCCCGCCTCGGGGGCCGGAAAAGTCCGGCCCCCGCTTTCGACTGAAAGGTCCCTGCATGAACTTGCAAATTCCCAGACTCGTTCTTGGCCGGTTGGGTGTGGCGATGATCACGCTGCTGATCGTGTCGGCCGCGGTTTTCGGTGCGACGCAGATGCTGCCCGGCGACGTGGCCGAGATTCTGCTTGGCCAGGCCGCGACACCCGAGGCGGTCGCCGGTCTGAGGCGGGCGATGGATCTCGATCAGCCCGCCATCGTGCAATATGCCAATTGGCTTTACGGGCTGATGCATGGCGATCTGGGAACATCCTACGCAAACAGCATGCCGGTCGCGGATCTGATCGGAGGCCGGCTGCTGAACACCTTGCGGCTGGGAGCGGTGACGGCCGCGATCGCCGTGCCGCTTGCGCTTGCACTCGGGATCTCCACGGCAATGTTTCGCGGCTCGACCTATGATCGCGCGATCAGCGCTGCCATCATCGCGATCATCTCGGTTCCCGAATTCATGATCGCGACCCTTGCCGTTCTGGTCTTCGCGGTCTGGCTGAAATGGCTTCCGGCGCTTTCGTTCGGCGATGACGTGCAAAGCATCGGCGAGATGCTCAGGGTCTTTGCCATGCCGGTCATCACCTTGCTTTGCGTCATCTGCGCCCAGATGATCCGGATGACGCGCGCCGCCATGATCAGCGTGCTCGACAGCCCCTATGTCGAGATGGCGCTGCTGAAGGGTGCTTCGCGCCCGCGGATCGTGCTGCGCCACGCATTGCCCAATGCTGTCGGGCCGATCGTCAACGCGGTGGCGCTTTCGCTTTCCTACCTGGTCGGTGGCGTCATCATCGTCGAGACGGTCTTCAACTATCCGGGCATCGCGCGTCTGATGGTCGATTCCGTCGCAACCCGTGACCTTCCGCTGATCCAGAGCTGCGCGATGATCTTCTGCGTCGGCTATCTGATCCTTATCACCCTGGCGGATGTGATCTCGATCCTCTCGAACCCGAGGCTGCGCAAGTAATGGCTGTTTCCTTTCCCACCCCCCGCCGCCTTGGCTACCATATGAGCTGGACCGGCATCGTTGCCGGGCTCATCGTGCTGTTCTGGGCGATCATTGCCATCATCGGCCCCGCGGTGATGCCGCACGACCCAGGCGAGATCATCGATTTCGACTATTTCGGTCCGATGACCGGCGATCTGTGGTTCGGCTCGGACTATCTGGGGCGCGACATGTTTTCGCGCATCCTGATGGGGGCGCGCTACACGGTGGGCATTTCGCTGGCGGCCGTCATCCTCTCCTGTGCGATCGGCGTGCTTCTGGGGATGACCGCAGCGGTCAGCGGCGGATGGTTCGACACGATGCTGAGCCGGGTCCTGGATGCCCTGAACTCGATCCCGTCCAAGCTTTTCGGCCTGGTGATGGTCGCGGCGGTCGGGTCGTCGATCCCGGTCCTGATCCTTGTCCTTGCCGTGATCTACCTTCCCGGCGCCTACCGTTTTGCGCGGGCGCTGGCCGTCAATATCAACACGATGGATTTCGTGCTGGTCGCCCGCGCTCGCGGCGAGCGGACACCCTATCTCATCCTGCACGAAATCCTGCCCAACATGACAGGTCCGGTTCTGGCCGATGTCGGGCTGCGGTTTGTCTTCATCGTGCTGCTGCTGTCGGGCCTGTCCTTTCTCGGGCTTGGCGTGCAGCCCCCCAATGCGGATTGGGGAAGCCTCGTGCGCGAAAACATCGGGGGCCTGTCCTTCGCCGCGCCAGCCGTCATCGTCCCAAGTCTTGCCATCGCCAGCCTGACGATCAGCGTCAACATGCTGATCGACAACCTGCCCACCAAGATCCGCGATCGGAGCCAGTGATGCCGAACCTCGTCGAAATTCGCGACCTTCAGGTCAAGGCCACGACGGATGCGGGAAACATCATCCCGATCATCAAGGGCGTCAGCTTCGACATCGCGCCGGGCGAGATCGTCGCCCTGATCGGAGAAAGCGGTTCGGGCAAGACGACCATCGCGCTCAGCTTGATGGGCTACACGCGCAAGGGATGCGCGCTGTCCGGCGGGTCGATCAGGGTATCAGGGCGCGATGTCCTGACAATGTCCGAGCGTGAACGCCAGGGATTGCGCGGCACCGAGGTCGCCTATGTCCCGCAAAGCGCCGCCGCCGCCTTCAATCCGGCGCTGAGGCTGATCGATCAGGTGATCGAAGTCGCCCGCATTCACGATACCCTGCCCGCCACCGAGGCACGCGCGAAGGCGATCGAGCTGTTTCGCGCCCTTGCCCTTCCCGATCCGGACACGATCGGCGATCGCTACCCGCACCAGGTCTCGGGCGGTCAGCTTCAGCGGCTATCGGCGGCGATGGCCCTGATCGGCGATCCCAAGCTGGTGATTTTCGACGAACCGACGACGGCACTGGACGTGACCACCCAGATCGAGGTGTTGCGTGCGTTCAAATCCGTAATGAAATCAGGCGGCATGGCCGGCGTCTATGTCAGCCACGACCTGGCCGTCGTGGCCCAGATCGCCGACCGGATCGTCGTCCTGAAGGGCGGAGAGGTTCAGGAAATCGGCGAAACCGAGCAGATCCTGCACCGTCCTGCGCATTCCTACACGCGTGACCTTCTGGCTGCGTTCGAACCGGCTGCCCATGCCCGTGCGATCGACCCCGCAGCCAAGAGCGGCGTTCCCGTCCTTGAGGTTTCGCAGGTCTTTGCGGGCTACGGGCCGCGCGGTGCGAATGGCATGCCCCAGAAACTCGTGCTGCGTAACGTCAGCTGCCAGCTGGCGCGCGGCCAGAATCTTGGTGTGATCGGCGAAAGCGGCTCGGGGAAATCGACGCTTGCGCGCGCGATCGCGGGGCTTCTGCCGCCGGCGAGCGGCAAGGTCAAGCTTGCTGGCGCCCTGCTGGAACCTGCAGCCGCGATGCGGTCAAAGGAAGACCTGCGCCGAATGCAAATCGTCTTCCAGCTTGCGGATACCGCGCTCAATCCGGCCCGATCCATCGGCGATATCATCGGACGCCCGCTGAGCTTCTATCACGGGCTGAACGGCGGTGCGAAACAGGCGCGGATCATCGAGCTGCTCGACATGGTGCATCTGCCCGCGACAATGGTTCACCGCCTTCCGGGCGAGCTTTCCGGGGGACAAAAGCAACGGGTGAACCTTGCCCGCGCCCTTGCTGCGAACCCCGAAGTGATCCTGTGCGACGAAATCACCTCGGCGTTGGACACGGTTGTCGCGGCGGCGGTCATCGAAGTGCTGAAGGAATTGCAGCGCGAACTGGACCTGTCCTATGTCTTCATCAGCCACGATCTCTCGACCGTGCAGGCCATCTGCGACGAGGTGATGGTGATGAACGGGGGTGAGACCGTCGAAACGCTCCGTGCCGAAAGCTTGCCGGAGGGCGCGTGCCATCCCTATTCGCGCCTGCTTTTCGACTCTGTGCCGCAGCTCGACACCGGATGGCTGGACAGCCTGCCTGCCCGCTCGCTGTAACCCTGTCTAAAGCTGGAAGATGTTTTTCAGCGGCAGATGGCTCTTCACGAAGGGCGATTTCATCACCACGAAGCTGAAATACTTGTCGATGCCGATCTCGCGGTCGATCAGGCCCTCCATGATGGCCTGATATTCGGTGATACCCGCCGTCACGAATTTCAGCAGGTAATCGTACCCGCCCGAAATCAGGTGGCATTCGATGCATTCCTCGACCTTCATCAGCGCCTCCTGAAAGCGGGCAAAGTCGATCTGGCGGTGGTTCTTGAGCGTGACTTCCGTAAAGACGGTCAGCGTGGGACCCAGTTTCGCGACATTGATCTGCGCGGAATAGCCGGTGATGTATCCCGCCTGCTGCAGCTTCTTGACCCGCATCAGGCACGGGCTAGGCGAAAGATGGACCAGCTCTGCCAGCTCGACATTCGTGATCCTTCCGTTGCGTTGCAACTCATGCAGGATGCGGATGTCGATGCGGTCGAGTTTCAGCATGTCGCGCCTCTTGGGATTTGGCTCGAAGCCTAGGCATAATATTCTGCCTTCTCAAGCCGAAGCAGCCTTTCCGAAGCACAATTCTTACGAAGAACTCAACAAATCATGGCGCTGCTGCCCAAGCCATGTTTAGCACATTGTTTCGGCAACTGCCTCGAAGCGGCAGATGCTTCGGTCTGCGATCGTTAGGTTCGTGACAAAGGAAACAGGAGACTAGGATGCGTGTCCCACTGATGCAGATCACCACCCGGACCGACCTGCCCGACCGGGCCGACGTGGTCGTGATCGGCGGCGGAATTGTCGGGACCTGTGCGGCATATTACCTTGCGCGCCGCGGTGTCTCGGTCGTTCTGCTGGAAAAGGGTGCGATCGGCGCCGAGCAGTCCAGCCGCAATTGGGGATGGTGCCGCCAACAGAACCGCGATGCGCGCGAGCTGCCCATATCGACGAAAAGCCTCGACCTCTGGGACAGGTTCGCGGCCGATATCGGAGAAGATGTCGGCTTCAGGCGTTGCGGGCTCTTGTATCTTTCGAATGACGAGGCCGAGCTTGAGGGCTGGGCACGCTGGCGGGATTTCGCCCGCGGCGAAGGCGTCGTCACCCATATGCTGACGCCGCAGGAAGCCGCCGAACGTGGCCGGGCCACCGGAAAGGCATGGAAGGGCGGCGTCTTTTCACCTTCGGACGGCACCGCCGATCCAAGCCGCGCCGCCCCCGTGATCGCGCTTGGGATCGAGCGACTTGGTGGGCGGGTCGTGCAGCGCTGTGCCGCCCGCGGCCTTGAACTCGAGGGCGGCGCGGTTGCCGCCGTGGTGACGGAAAAGGGCGTGATCCGGACCCGGAACGTGGTGATGTCGGGGGGGGCCTGGGCATCGTCATTCCTGCACCAACTGGGGCTGCGCTTTCCGCAGGCCAGCGTCCGTTCCTCGATCCTGTCGGTCGGGCCCGGTGCGACCCTGCCCGATGCCGTTCACACCAGCCGCGTCTCGGTGACCCGACGCGGCGATGGCAGCTATACGCTTGCCGTATCGGGCGCGGCACGCGTCGACGTGACGCCGCGACAGATGCGCTATTGGTCAAGCTTCCTGCCGATGTTCTTCAAACGCAGGAAATCCCTGGCCCCGGGTGGAACGCAAGGCTGGGCTTCGGGGCACGAAACTCTGCGACGCTGGAGGATGGACAGGGAAACGCCGATGGAGCGGATGCGGGTGCTGGACCCGCGGCCCGATATGGGACAGATCGAGCTGACCCTGTCCCGGGCACGCGAGCTCTTCCCTGCGCTGGCGGGGTCTTCGGTGGCGGCAAGCTGGGCCGGATATATCGACAGCACGCCCGACGGCGTCCCGGCGATCGGCGAAACACGCATCCCGGGGCTCGTCCTGGCTGCGGGCTTCAGCGGCCATGGCTTCGGCATCGGCCCCGGCGCGGGTCATCTGATCGCGGATCTGCTGACAGGGCAAAATCCGATCGTCGACCCCAAACCCTATGCCCCGTCGCGTCTCGACGGATCGGCCTGGGGAAAGGTCGCGGATTTCTAGGAAAGCTTCCAAGAAAGACGGGGGCAGTTTCTCGCCCCCGCGGCCATCAGCCCAGAGCCTGGTTGATGAGCCCGTAAGTTCTGGCGGGGCCCACCGGATCGGGCAAGGTTTCCAGCGACATGCGCTGGACCGTGTCATATTGCACGATGCCGGAACTGGTCAGGAAGTCCTTGAACGTGCCATCGACCTCGCGCGTATCGACCCGCAGGAACTCCCCTTGATGACCTGCGATGAAGGGGCCACACAAGGCGATCGCGTCGGCATCGCTTTCGGCCACGATCGGGCCGATCACCCGCCCGCGCCCGAAATGCCGCATCAAGGCAAAGCCCGCGATCCGTCCTGCCCGCTCGATCACCATGCCATCCGACACCGCAAGCATCGCTTGCATGACTTCGGGGCGGGCAACCCCCATGGCATCGCGATCAAGCTGCAGCACCGCATCGGCGTCGCTGGCCCGCATCGGCCGCGCGATCGGCGCGAAGGCCGGCGCTGCCGTGACGATCCCGTTCATCTGATAAACCGTCGCCAGCGTCTTGAATCCCAGCGAGACATACAGCCGGAACGCCTGCTTTGTCGCATTGAGCACGCGTGCCCGACCCCGCGTTTCGTTCAGGATATGGCGCATCAACCACCCGCCCGCGCCGTGTTCCTGCAGACGGGGCGAGGTGATGACCATCCCGATCGAGGCGACGCTGTCGGAATAGGGAAACCACATCGCCGATCCGAAGACCCTGCCGATCGGGTCGCGAACAACCCAGCCCTGCCCCAGCCCGATCACCATTTCCCAGTCATCCGCGCGATGCGGCCAGCTGACGGCGACCGAGAGCTCGTGCAGCCGGGGAATGTCGTCAACGGTCATCCGTTCGAGGCTCAGCTCGTAGCCAGCGATTTCGATCGTCTCCGCAATTTCCAAAGTCCGCTCCTGCCAGATTGCTGCCTTTTCCCCATCCTATCGGCGGGCGAAAAGGCTAACCTAGCGGAAATCGGCAGGAAACAGCATATCCTGCTAATTCACGTCGCGACATTCGCTCTGAGGCTCGGATCTGTCAGGCGATGAGGCGGTCGGCGATCCTTTCGGCAATCATCAATGTAGGCAGGTTGGTATTCGCACAAGGGATCGTCGGCATGATCGACGCATCCGCGACAGTCAGGCCATCCACGCCGATCACGCCTCCATCGGAATCGGTCACCGCCATGGCGTCATCTGCGCGACCCATCCGGCAGCTGCCCGAAGGATGCCAGGTTCCGCCGACATTGGCCCGCACGAATTCCTCGAGCGCGGCGGGATCGGCAAGCAGCCCCGAGAGCGTCCTGCCCATGGTGATGGCGGAATGAACGAGCGCCGAGCGCAACGGCCCCGCGACATCCAGAAGCCCCGAGAGCGTCCCGCGCTGCAGGGCGTTCCAAAGGCCCGGCCGGGCAATGCGCGCAACACGCGGGGTATAGCTTGCCGGAAAGACCGGTCCGCACCGCCCTCTGAGCATCGGGTCCGTCAGCACCTCGGCCCCGCGTCTCAGCGCGTCGCAAAGTCGGACCAGGTCGCGTTCATCCGAAAGCATCCTGAAGTTTACCGCGGGCGCCGTGCCGGGATCGGAGCTCACCAGCCGGACCCAGCCACGCGAATAGGATTTGTTGACCCAGAAGAAGATGCTGCCCATGCGCAAGCCGACCGAATGCCAACCCGATCGTGAAAGGATCGCGCCATGCATGTCCCCCGCGGGCGCTTCCGCGAGCCCCGAGGAGTAACGCCAGACGGCCTGTTCGTGATGCTCGCCCCGGTCCTGCACCCGCATCGATGGCGGCAGGAAGGTCGAAACCGCGATCGAGGGATGTTCCATCAGGTTTCGGCCGACACCGCCACGGTCCGCAAGGACATTGATCCCCAGCGACTGCAATTCGCCGCCCGGTCCGATCCCCGACCGCAAGAGGATCGCCGGGCTGTGGATCGCACCCGCGCAAAGGACGACCCTTGGCGCCGCAATCGTCACGACGCCTTCGGGTCCGAGGATTTCGGCCCCGGCGACCCGCCGCCCTTGGAAGATGAGCCGCAAGGCCCGGTGCCGGGTCAGGATGGCCAGGTTCGGCCTTCGTCGCACCTCCGGCGTCAGCCAGACAACCGAAGCGGGCTGACGTTCGCCCTTGTCGCTGATCGCGGTCACGCCTCGGAAGGTTCCGTCCTGCCATTCTCCGTTCTGGTCCGGCCGAACCGGATGGCCCCGCGCATCAAGTGTTTCCATCACGTGGCGCACGAAGGGCGACAAGGCCCTATCAGATGCCCTGCGCAAGACCAGAGGGCCGGACTTGCCATGGTATGGCCCGTCCTCGTCGCGATCGGCTTCGATGCGGCGAAAGACCGCAAGGACGTCGTCCCATCCCCAGCCCGTCGCACCTGCCTCGACCCATTCCGCGTAATCCGAGGGCGCCCCGCGGTTCGACATCAGCGCGTTGATCGCCGATCCTCCCCCCAGAATCTGCGCCTGTTCGTACCGTCTGGCTGCGGACGGGCCGTAGCTGGCTGAAAGGCCCGCCCAGATGTTTCGCGGGTCCAGATAGGCCCGACCGGGATAGCGGCTGCGGATTTCGTCCGGCATCTCGGCCTCGGAAATGTCCCGCCCGGCCTCAACCAGGACCACCCGCCGCGACGGATCTTCCGAAAGCCGCGCCGCCATGACGCATCCGGACGAGCCGCCGCCAAGGATCACGACATCGGCCTGCATCAGCGCTTCCGCAGGTTCAGCGACATGATCGCAAGGACAAGAAAGCTGGCCGCCGTCAGCAAGGTGCTGAGCGCGGCGATGGTCGGGTCGATCTCGTCGCGCAGCGCGGTGAACATCTTCTTTGTCAGCGTCTGGTTTTCGCCCCCGGCGATGAAGATCGCGACGACCGTCTCATCCAGGGCCGAGATGAAGGCAAAGACCAGGCCAGAGACGACCGAGGGCCGGATTTGCGGCAGGGTCACGGCGAAAAAGGCGCGCGGGCGGTTCATGCCCAGGCTGCGCGCGACCATTTCCTGTGCCGGATCGAACTTCCGCAGACCGACAAGAACAGAGGTGATGACATAGGGCATGCCCAGCATGACGTTGGCGAGGATCAGCCCCGGCAGCGTCGCGAGCAGGCCGATATTGGCATAGATCAGGAAAATGCCGACGGCCGTGATGACGATGGGCACGACCAGCGGCAAAAGCAACAGGACTTGAAGCGCCCCGGCAAGCCGTGCCCTCGCCATGTTCAGCCCATAGGCCGCCGCAGTCCCAAGAACCGTCGCGATCAGCGCGCTGCTGACCGAGACGATCAGGCTGACCCGCCCCGCCGCGATCCATGCCGGGTCGCCAAGCAGCGATTGATACCAGCGCAACGACCAGCCCGGCGGCGGAAACTGCAGGAAACGCGCACTGGAAAAGGACATCGGCGCGATGATGAGGATGGGCACCATCAGCCAGATCATGGCGATTGCGGTGAAGGCATAAAGCGCGATGCGGGTGGATGACAGGTTGCGCATTATCGCACCCCCATGATGCGGTCGAAGGGGATCAGGCGGCTGGCAAGCTTGAAGATCAGGAAGACGCAGACCAGCAGCACGATGCTGATGGAACTGGCAGCGCCCCATTCGTGGTAGATCTCGATATTGCGCGCGACCAGCATCGACACCATGAAGGCGCGCCCGCCGCCCAGGAGTTCCGGCGTGATATAGAAGCCCAAGGTCAGCACGAAGACCAGCACGGAACCCGCGACGATCCCCGGAACGGATAGCGGAAGATAGACATGGCGAAAGACAAAACCCGGCTGTCCGCCAAGGCTGGAGCCAGCCATCTTGAGTTCGGGCGGGATCTTCTGCATGGCCGCGAACAGCGGCAGGACCATGAAGGGCAGCAGGATGTGGATGGTCGCCATGATCGTGCCGAATTCATTGTTCACCAGGGCCAGCGGTTGCTCGATGATCCCTGCCTTGATCAGCATCGAATTTACGATGCCCCGCCTTTGCAGCAGGATCAGCCAGGCATAGGCCCGCACCAGAACCGAGGTCCAGAACGGCAAGAGCACCGTCGCAAGGATCAGCATCTGCCAGCCCCGCGTTGCATGGGCCGCCACATAGGCGATTGGATAGCCGATGAGCAAAGCCGCGGCGGTCACGATGAAGGCTATCCGGAAGGTTTGCAGAAAGGCCGTCAGGTAGATCCCATCGGTCAGGAAGCGGCCATAATGCGCCAGCGTGAAGCCGTCGGCGTCGCGGATCGATTGCCACGCCAGCCAGAGCAGCGGCGCGATCATCAGCAAGGCCACGACGGCCAGGGCAGGGGCCAGCAGGGCAAGCACGAGACGCTGTTCGCGCCTTTCGTGCAGAACTTCGGGACTGTCGCTCACGCTGGCCCCCTTGCTCATTGCTGGATGAACGCGGCCCAGCGGGCCATCGCATCATCCCCAGCGGGCGAGGCCCACCACTCGGTCGAGACGAGCACCTGCTTGGCGGCGTTGTCAGGCGAGGAAGGCATTTCGGCCGCCCGCTCGGGCGTGATCTTGCCGGTCTCGTAGGCTTTCGGATTGGCAGGGCCGTAGTCGATATAGGCCGGGAAGTTCGCCTGGATTTCTGGGTCGAGCGCCGCATCGACGAATTTCACCGCCGTCTCGGCATTCGGCGCACCCTTGAGGATGCAAAGCGAGGTGTATTGCAGCATCCCCTCGTTATAGGTGAAATCCACCGGCGCGCCTTCGGCCTTTACGGCCGAGACGCGGCCATTCCAGGCCATCACGATATCGGCCTCGCCATCCGCCAGAAGCTGGGCCGATTGCGCGCCCGATGTCCACCAGACATTGATGCTGGGCTTGATCTGCTCGAGCTTCTTGAAGGCGCGGTCGACGTCCAGCGGATACATTTCATCGGGCTTCACGCCGTCGGCCAGCAGCGCCGCCTCAAGCGTGGCAAGCGGATGGTTTCGCAAGGCCCGTGTGCCCGGGAATTTCTCGACATTCCAGAAATCGGCCCAGCTTTGCGGGGCGCCATTCGGAAAGGCGTCGGGATTGTAGGCAAGCACGCTGGAATAGAATTCATATGCGACCGAATAGTCGCTGCGATACTCGGCAGGCATGGCCGCGACATTCGGCATCTTGGCCAGGTCGAATTTTTCGATCATGCCCTGTTCCCCGCCGCGCAGACAGTCCTTGGTCGGTGTGTCCACCACATCCCAAATGGGCTTGCCGGTCTCGGTCTGGGTGCGAAGCTGCGGCCAGGCATCGGGACTGCTGTCCTGCTTGATGGTGATACCCGTCTTTTCGCTGACCGGGTCCAGGATCGCCTTCGTCTGAGCCTCCTGATAGGCGCCGCCCTGGCTCACGAATACAACTTCCTCAGCATGAGCCGCGGCGGCAAAAGCCAGGGCAGAGGCGGTCAGGCCCAGTCTGAAATACCGGTATTTCATCATCTCATCTCCTGTTGGCGGGCCGACGGCCCGGTGAAGCTGAGCCTCGGCTCTTAGCGGCCGATGGCATCGAGAAACTGGTAGTAGCCCGCAACCAGCCGGACGGCGGGTTCACGGATTTCGTAAAATGGAACGGGCCGCAGGGCCTCTGAGGTCAGAAGACCCGCATCGGTCTTCTGGCCCAGCACCATCCGCGCGGCGTGCCGCCCGATCATGCTGGCCAACGCGACCCCGGTTCCATTGTAGCCAAGCGAGAATGTCACCCGATCGTCCAGCCGGGACAGATGCGGCAGGCTGTCCATGGTCATGCCGACAAGCCCCGACCAGCGATGCGTGACCGCGACACCGGCAAGCTGTGGAAACTGGCGTCGCATTGCCTTTTCCAGCGCGGCGAATGCCGCGGCGCTGTCCGCCTTGCCGAAGGCCCCACGACCGCCATAGACAAGCCGCCCCCCCGCCTTCCGAAACCAGCGCATCATGCGCCGCGTCTCGGTATAGCTGCGGTCGTGCTCCAGCATGGGCCGATCCAGCAGCTCGGTCGCGATCATTGCCGACCGAAACGGGATCAGCCGCCTTCTGACGGCATCGGTCGCGGGCGTCAGGTCGGAATAGCCGTTCGTCGCGATCACCACCTGCCGCGCCCGAACCACGCCGCGATCGGTGTGAAGTTCGATCCCGTCGGCCGTCCGGCCAAGCCGGGTCACCGGCGTCTCGCAGTAGATGCGTATCCCCTGCCCCGCCAGCGCCCGCGCCATCCCCAGAACATAGTTCAGTGGATGTATGACGCCGCCATGGCGGTTCAGCATGCCGCCCGGAAAATCCCGGGAACCGGTTTCGGCCTTCATTTCCTCGGGCCCCAGCATCGAGATCGCCTGATCGCCCAACGTGCCGGTCAACCAGTCCGCCTCGGCCCTCAGCGCATCCAGTGCGACCTGGTTATGGGCGCAGCGCAGCGATCCGGTGGGGCGGTAATCCGCCCCCTTGATCCCCAGTTCCTCGATGGTTTCGCCGACATGGTCGATGGCCTCGATCCCGAGGTCATGCATGCGCCGTGCCGTTTCCAGGTCCCAGCGCCGCGCCATCTCGGCAAAGCCGATGCGGAACTTGCCGGACACGACGCCACCATTGCGCCCCGATGCCCCCCAGCCGATCCGGCTGGCCTCGATGACCACCGGCTCAACCCCCGAGGCGGCAAGGTAGCGGGCCGTCGACAGGCCGGTATAGCCCGCCCCGATGATGGCGACATCGGCACTCACATCCCCTTGCATCGCCGGCAGGGAGGGAAATGCCGTGGCGTTTTGCCGCCACAGCGAGGCGATGTCAGGGAACGGAGGCACGGCCCGCATAGGTTCAGGCCGCCGCGCTCAAGGACGTGGCCTTTTCCGCCTCGACCGCATCCGCGAGATCCTTGAGGCAGGTGAAGTGGAAATCGGGCTTCGTGACCTGTTTCGGGATCGGCGTCCCGCCGAAGCCTTCCAGACCCGCGCGACGTTCGATCCAGCAGGTCGTGTAACCCTGTTCACGGGCGACGCCGATATCGTGGTGCTGGCTTTGGGCGACATGCAGGATCTCGGACTGCTTGTAGCCGAATGCCGATTGCCGGCCGAGATTGAACGAGAAGAAGCGCGGGTCCGGCTTCGCGACGCCGGTTTCATCGCAGGTCACCCCGTCATGGAAGGGATTGCCCAGCGTGTGGGCATAGGCGGTGAACGCGGTCCGGTCCGCATTGGTCATGGCCACCAGCCGGAAATGCTTGCGCAGGCGGGCCAAGGCCTCGACGGAATCCGAAAATGCGGGCCAGCGCAGGCAGGCAAGCTGGAACGCATCCGCGGTCGCTTCAGACGTATCGAAACCCGCCTCGTTCGCCAGCGAAAGATAGACATCCTTCATCGCGAAGGATGACCGGCCATAGAACTTGTCGCGCCCGCGCAGATAGGGCTCGAAGATCTCGTAATCGCTTGCCGCCGCGGCCTTCTCGCCGCCCAGCTTGCGCACGGCGTTCAGGATGCCGCTTTCGAAATCGATCAGCGTCCCGACCACGTCGAAGGTCAGCACCTTGAAATCGGTCAGTTTCATGTTCGGATGTCCTTGTCAGTTGTTCGAAGCAGGTTGGCGCGTCGCATCCGCAGCGTCTGGGACTACGATCGTGTCATCGGGGTGCAGGTGCAGGACCAGCCTTTCGCCGGGCCCCCGCAAAAGGGCTCTGCCACCGTGGTTCGCCGGCAGGCGAAGGCTCAGTTCCTCGCCGCTGTCGAGCCGCGCAAAGATGCGGTAGCTTTCGCCCTGGTAGAGAGTGTCTCGGATCGTGACGGGAATGGCGTTAAGACCGCCCTCTTCGCCCAGAACCAGTTTCTCGGAATGCAGCACGAGGTTCAGCCCGCCTTCCTTCGGCAAGGGGCGCGCGCTGACCAGTTCGACCCCGGCAAGGGAAATTCGGTTTCCCCCCGCGCGGCGCACCGGAAGAATCGTCGCCTCGCCGATGAAGCCGGCGACAAAGCTGTCGGCCGGGTGGTCGTGCAATTCCTGAGGCGGCGCAAGCTGGACGATCCGCCCGTTGCGCATCACCGCGACGCGATCCGACATGGTCAGCGCCTCGCGCTGGTCATGGGTCACATAGATGATCGTCGCGGAAAGCTTTTCGTGCAGGGCCTTCAACTCGATCTGCATGTTTTCGCGAAGCTGCTTGTCCAGCGCCGAAAGCGGTTCGTCCATCAGGATCAGCCTCGGCTCGAAGATCATGGCACGGGCCAATGCGACGCGCTGGCGCTGCCCGCCCGACAAGGCGGAAATCGCCCGATCCTCGTAACCCTTCAGGTCGACCATCGCGAGCGCCGATTGCAGTTTCGCCGGCCAGTCGGCCTTGGGCATGCGACGCGCGCGCAGCGGAAAGGTGATATTCTCGCCCACCGTCATGTGTGGAAACAGCGCGTAATTCTGAAAGACAATGCCGATGTCGCGCCGGTGCGGCGGCTCGAATGTAATGTCCCGCTCACCCAGAAGGATCTGCCCCGAGGTCGGCTGGACAAATCCGCCGAGCAGCCCGAGACAGGTCGTCTTGCCTGAACCCGACGGCCCGAGGATCGACAGGAACTCGTTCGGCGCGACATCAAGGCTCACGTTGTCAAGCGCCAGGAACTTGCCATAGGCCTTTGTCGCATTGCGGATCGAGACGCCGATCTTCTCGTGTTCAACGGGGCTTGCCATCACGCGGGCCAGACCTTTCCTCATGCGGGCACGGTGCCGCAAGATGCGGGAGCGATGCGCCATTCCTGTTGGTGAGAGGGGCTTTCTCGCCCTCGATTACAGTGATGTTGGACCCGGTCACCCGCAGATGGCAATTGAAAAAAGATCCGGGTCATGGTAACAAAATGTAATGCCAAGCCCGCGTCTTTCCCTACCTTCGCTGAACGCGCTTTATACCTTCGAGGCCGTCGGGCGGCGCAGCAGTTTCGCCCGCGCCTCCGAGGAATTGAATGTCACCCCCGCCGCCGTCAGCCGGATGGTCGCGCGGCTCGAAGACCATCTGGGCGTTGCCGTTTGCACCCGCGAGGCAGGTGGCGTGCAGTTGACCGAAGAAGGCGCAATCCTGCATCGCGCCACCAGCCACGGGCTGAATGCGATTGCCGCGGCCATCGAGGAAATCGAAAGCCGAAGACGCGGCGTGGACACTGTCTCGATCTCGCTTTCGACCGGGTTTACAACGCATTGGCTGATGCCGCGCATGTCGCGGTTCAAGGAACGATTTCCCCATGTCGAGCTGCGATTTCAGCTGATCATGGGCGCGCTTTCCGGCCCGGTCAGCGATGTCGATTTCGGCATGCGCTTCGTCGACGGCGCAGATGACCGGCACGAGGCGGCTTTCGTCATGCCCGAAATCCTGGTGCCCATCTGCTCGCCGGGCTTTGCCGCGCGCGGTGCGACGGTCGACCTGCCGCCTTTCGATTCCTGGCAGCCCGTCGCCCCGGCAGAGCCGCAGCAGGGCTGGTCGCACCTCTTCTTCGCGGCAGGCGAGGGAGAAGCACCGAAGACGCAGCTTTTCTTTTCGGATTACGCGATCGTGGTTCAGGCCGCGATGCTGGGCCAGGGAGTCGCGCTCGGCTGGCTGAATGTCGTGGCCTATTGGCTGTGCAGCGGCGCGCTCGTCCCGGCGATGCCCGCCCATCGCGCAACCGGCAGGCGTTGTCATTTCATCAATCGGCGTGACCGGCCTCTCAGCCAGATCGCGACGGCAGTGCGCAACTGGATGATCGACGAAGTCCGCGCCGATGCCAAGGCCGTCGTCGAAACCTTCCCCGAGCTTGGAATCGAGCCCTTCTGAGGCCCGGGGCGGAAAGGCAGCCTACCAGTTCCGTGCCTCGACCAGCGCCGCTCCGATCGTTCTGGCCAAGGCTGCGGGCACCTGCGCCTGATCCGCGACCTGCTGCCATTTTGCGATGGCCGCATCCACCTCGTCTCGGATTTCGGCGGCTCGCCTCGGCTTGATCCCGGTTCTTGCGGCAACCTCGTCAAACTGCACCCGACCGGGCCTGCGCCCTTCTCCGGCGACAAGCAACGTATGTTCGCCCCCCGGCCCGCTGCTGAAGCTCAGATCATAGGCCGGAGCAAGGCGCCACGTTCCGCCACGGTCCATGAGAAATGCGTGGTTCTTCAGATGGTCGTCCCGGTTTTGACTGCGCACGTTGAAGACCATGCGCCGGAACATCTCTTCGACGATGCGCTGATCGCGGGTCATGATCCGGACAAGTTTCACAAGCTCGACATAGTCCAGCGTCGCCGTGCGAAAATCGGCATCGAGAAGGGCCGCGACTGTCTGCATGTGCAGCCGGCCATTGCCCTCGCGATCGAAGCGGTCGGTGACGAAGAACGGCTCTCCCGAGGTCGCGCGCAGGATCTCGACAGGCGACATGGCAATACCCGCGACCCGGGCCATTTCGGCATAGGCGGCCTCGGCCTCGACCGCCCCCTTTTCGTCCCCGATCGCGCGGCGCTTTACCAAGACCTGCCGCCAACCCGGCTCCCATGGCAGCCGGTGCCCCCGCAGCCGCGCACCATCTTGCGACAATTGCGCCACGAATTTCGGCCGAGCCCCCTGCGAGCCGCCAGCCATCATCCGCAGCCGCTCCAGATCCTCGGCCGTCGCACCATGGCCCACCTCGGGCACCAGCCGATCGAACCAGTCCAGGCTGATTTCGACCTGCTCATCGGCCTGTTCCTCGGGACGGTAGCTCAAGGCCCCCATCCCGTCACGGCCCACCATGGCAAGCCGGTCAAGGTCGGTTATGTCATGGCGCTGCCACCCTCGGGCCGCGAGTTCCCGGTCAATCAGCAGTCTTCCCCAACCATCCGGCAGACTGTCGCCAAAGAGGCCCGGCAGATCGCCAAAGGCACGTGCCCTTGGCCGCAGCAGCGCTGTCGGTGCCTTGACCAACAGGGGACTGACCGGCAAGGGTCGGGCCACGAAGTCCGGGGACCATTCGGCGACGGCGTGCCTCACCGTGGCATCCCAACCAAGCGTGGCCACCGGCAGCGGCGGGCCATCGTCGAAATCAAGTGCCGCATGCAGCCTTCGGCGCGTCATGACTTTTTCCGCCCCCGCGCGCGTTTCGGAAGCACCGCCCGACGCTCGACCTCGTCAAGCGTGCGGGCCTCGGGCAACGGAAAAAGACCCGAGAACCCGTCAAGCGCATCAAGTGCCTCGGCAATTGCAAGCAACGAGGCAAAGGACAGCTCGCCGATCCGCTCGAACCTTTTCAGCGTGCCCAGCGGCACGCCTGATCGCTCGGCAAGTTCGGCCTGCGTCAGCCCCAGCGCAAGGCGCCGATTTCGGGCGGCGGCGCGGACCTCATCCTGGATATCGGGCGCAGTGGCAAGACCGGGAATCATGTAGCACCATTCAGATAATGGATCTGATATTATCCATTATCTATGGATTTTGCTATCAATGGATAGCATTTGATCCATTATTTTGGTACAAGGTCGTTGCGTTCCTGGTCGTTCCGACCGATCCGCGCAAGCAGCACGACAGGCAGGATCCCGACGAGAACGATGGCCAGCGCCGCGATGGCCGCCTCTTCATATGTCCCGCGCGAGGCTTCACCGTATAGATGCGTGGCAAGCGTCTCGAAATTCAGCGGGCGCAGCAGGAGCGTCGCCGACAGTTCCTTCATGCAGTCGACAAAGACCAGCAATCCTGCAGCCGCCAATGCGGCTTTCGACAGGGGCAGATGGACATGACGCAATGTGCCGCTCATGTCCTGACCCAAGGCGCGGGCCGCGTGATCGTAACTGCGGGGAATGCGGCTCAGCCCGGCCTCCACCGAGCCGACCGAGATGGCCAGGAAGCGTGCAAGATAGGCATAGCCGAGCGCCAGGCCAGATCCGATAAGGACGAGGCCCGCCGAGAAACCGAACCATTCCCGAGCGCTGCGGTCGATCAGCCGGTCAAGCGCCCCTACGGAAATCAGGATACCCAGCGCAAGCACGGTCCCCGGCATCGCATAGCCAAGGGTCGAGACACGCTGCACCACCTGCATCGCACGATGCGGAAAGGCACGTGAGGCATAGGCCACCGTCAGCCCGCAGATCAGGACGATCAGGGTCGCCACCGCCGAAAGAACGAATGTGTTTCGTGCTTCGATCAGCAACCGATCCGAAAGGCCGGCGAACTGAAACCGCTTCCACGCCTCGACCGCAAGGTAAAGCGCAGGCGTCAGGAAGCCCAGCACTACCGGGATCGCGCCTGCGGCGAAAGCGGCAAATGCGGCCTTGCCGGACAGCCTACGCGGAGAAAAGGGTCGTGCCCGCTGGGCGCTGACGGTGTAGCGCTGACGCCTGCGCGCCCATCGTTCAAGAGAAACCAGCATCACCACCAGGGCAATCATCGCAATCGAGATCTGTGCCGCTCCGGGAAGGTCCGAGCGCGTCACCCAGGTTGTATAGATCGAGATGGTCAGGGACCGGACCCCAAGGAATTCCGACGCCCCGATATCGTTCAATGTCTCCATCAGCGCCAGACTGACCCCGACGGCAATGGCTGGCCGCGCCAGAGGAAGTCCGACCCGACGGAACACCTCGCGCCGACTGGTTCCCAAGGTGCGCGATACCTCGACGAGGTTCGCCGCCTGGGTCAGGAACATCGCCCGCGTCGGCAGGTAGACATAGGGATAGAGCACCAGGCTCAGCAAAAGGATCGCTCCGGGCATCGAACGGATGTCGGGCAGGCGGAATTCGCGTGGGCTTTCATAGCCCAGCATGGCCCGGATCACCGACTGGACGGGACCCAGCGGATGCAGCAGGTCGAGATAGGCATAGGCCACGATATAGGTCGGCACCGCAAGTGGAAGCAGCAGCGCCCATTCCAGCACCCGCCTGCCCCGGAAATCATAGGCCGTGACCAGCCAGGCGGCCGAGGTGCCGATCACCGCGACCAGCAGCCCCACCCCCGCCATCAGGATCGCGGTCTGCGACATCGCATGCGGCAGGACATGCGCCGCCAGATGGCCCCACAGCCCGGCCGAGCCCCGTGTCGCTTGCCAGAGCAGCGCGGCGACCGGCACCACGACAAGCCCGGCGATCAGCAGGCTGGCAATAAGCCAGCCGCGCCCGCGCGGTCGGGAACGGCGCAGCCTGCCGGCATCTGGAATCGAGCTGTTCATCACGCGCAACTTTCCCGGCAACTTCGGTTCGGGCTGCCGGGCAGTCCCATCAATTGTCGAAGCCGACCTTGTCGACCAATTCGCTGGCTTCTTTGCGATGGGTCACGATCTCGGTCAGGGGGGCCGGATCCACACTCAACTCACCGAAGGAGGCGACGATCGGGTCGATCGCGGCCCCTGGCTTCACGGGATATTCGAAATTGGCTTCGCCATAGATCTTCTGCGCTTCATCCGAGACAAGGAATTCCAGAAGCTTGACCGCTTCATCCTTGTTCGGCGCATGTTTCGCCAGCGCAGCCCCGCTGATGTTCACATGCGTGCCGCCATCTGCGAAGGTCGGCAGGATGACCTTGATCGCATCGCCCCAGGCGCGCTGCTCATCGCCGCCCTTACCCGAACGCATGAGCCCGACGTAATAGGAATTCGCCACGGCAATGTCGCAGATCCCGCCCAGAATGTCCTTGGCCCCGTCGCGATCTCCGCCACCGGCCTTTCGGGCCAGGTTCGCCTTGATGCCGTTGAGCCATTGTTCGGTTTCCTCGCTGCCATGATGCGACAGGAAGGCCGAAATCAACCCGGTATTGTAGGGATGCTGCCCCGAGCGGATGCAGATCTTGCCCTTCCATTTCGGGTCCGCCAGATCCTCATAGGTGAGGGCATCCAGATCCAGATCCGTGGCCGCATAGACCACTCGGGCACGGATCGAAAGTGCGAACCATTCATTGCCCGGGTCGCGCAGGTTCTCGGGCACAGCGGCAGTCAGAATCTCGGAATCGACCGGCTGGGTCAGACCCTTTTCGGCCAGGTCGGCAAGGTTTCCGACATCGACGGCCATGAGGATGTCCGCAGGTGAGCTTTCGCCCTCGGATGCGACGCGCTCGGCCAGGCCATCCTTCAGAAAGATCGTGTTCACCTTGACGCCGCTCGAAGCGGTAAAGGCCTCCAGCAAGGGCTCGACCAGCCCGGGCTCGCGAGAGGTGTAAAGGTTCAGTTCCTGCGCAAAGGCACTCCCCGCCCCGACAAGCAGCATCGCGCTTGCACAAATTGCTTTCGACGAATGCCCAACAAACTTCATTCCATGCCCTCCCTCGGGATTGAGCCAAGTCGGCCGACCCGGCGCCCTTTTTCCCGTTAGCTTGGCTTATAAATTCAGTCAAGTTTTCCGTCTGCAGCCGGATCGATGGTGGAAGCCGGGATGGGTTCGGGAAAGACATGAACCTGGGCGCCGTTCAGAAGTAGGCTGACCTTTTCCCCCACGGCCATGGGAACGCGTTCATGGCTGTGCATGCGCAGGGGCTCGGCAAGAGGGTGAACGCTGATATCGATCTGTTCGCTTTCCCCCATGAAGGTCTTTCCGACGATCCGGGCCGAGATCCCTTCCCCGTCCGGCCCGATCGAAAGCGCCTGTGGCCGGATGCAGGCCAGAACAAGGGATCCTTCCGGCAGCGACAGCAGGGCCGGAAACCGTCCGATCGGAGTTTCGACGCTGCCCCCGCTCCAGATCCCGGCAAGGCGGTTGCATGGCCCCATGAACTCGGCGGCATAGGACGAGATCGGGCGGTCATAGATGTCGAACGGTGAGCCTGTCTGTTCGATCTGGCCCCGCCGCATCAGGACGATCATGTCGCCGACGGCCAAGGCTTCTTGCGGATCATGAGTGACGATGATGGCCGTCATGCCGAGCTTGCGAAGGATGTCGACCGTCTCCTTGCGCACGCGTTCCCGCAATCCCTGGTCGAGATTCGAAAATGGTTCATCCATCAAAAGGATGGCCGGCTCGGGCGCAAGCGCCCGGGCCAGCGCGACGCGCTGCTGTTCGCCGCCCGACAGGGAATAGGGAAAGCGATCCAGCAGATGCAGGATGCCGATCCGATCGGCGATTTCCCGGACACGACGCAGCTGGTCGGCCTTGGACAAAGCGCGCAGCCCGAAGGCCAGGTTCTCGGCGACGCTCAGATGGGGAAACAGCGCGTAATCCTGGAACATGAAGCCGATGCGCCGGCTTTCGGGCTCGACGAACCGGTTCGGGCCCACGATTTCGTTCCCGTTCATCAGGATGTTGCCGCCATCGGGTCTGTCGACACCGGATATGATCCTGAGCAGCGTCGACTTGCCGCAGCCCGACTCTCCCAAAAGGCAGCTGATCCGGCCAGCGGGCAGCGTCAGCGAGATATCCGACAGGACCGTCCGTCCGCCAAAGCGACGAGAGATCTTCTCGAGGTGAAGCGCGATCGGCGCGGGACCAGGCATTCCTGTATCACTTTCCAAATTTGCCGTGCCTGACGCCGTTTCTGTCCGGCACGCGGGCTCGGGGCAGCTCGTGCAGTCGTGTTCTAGGAATATGCGGGACGTTTCGTCTACCCCGCAAGCGCGCCAATGGCATCTGCGCTTTGCCCTTCGTGGCCATGGCGGTCGTGTGGCACAGGATCAATTGGCGCTCGCGATGGCCCGCGCGGTCGAAAAGGGGATTCCCTTCCCTTACCGGGGCGCGGCCTCGTTGCGATGAAAATTTGTGAGCATTTTCTGCGCCCTAGGGCGCGAAGGATGACGAGCTGCTGGAAAATACCTCCGCAACGCTTCGATCCACCCTGCTGCTCAGATCAGGGCCAGATCCGGCGTCGATATCTTCTCGACCGCATTTCCACGCCCGGCATGGCGTGCGGCGGGGCCGATATCCCAGATGCTCGAGGAAAGGCTTGCCACCTCGACGATCTGATAGGATGTCGCGAGCAGGTCATCAATCGCCCGCTGCGCAGCCTCGGCCGCGTTCTCGCGCGCATCATCTACCCCGGGAGCGGCGCCGGATATATTCAGATCCACCAGCGCGGCACGCAGGGCTACAAGCAAGTCGTTCGGGATTTCAGTCATGGTCTGCTTTCTTTTGACGGCGCAACGTCCGAAACGAAAAATCGTTTCATCGTCGCACGCCAAATCGAAAATGACCGTCAGGGCACCCCGATCCCTGCACGCGCAGGGATCATCCGAGGGGCCGGTTTCGTGTCGGGGCGATCCTGCCGCAATTGGCCGCCCGCATCACGCAGTTCTGTGCTGGAATGCACCGATCCGAAGATCAGGAGGCGAGATATTTCTCGGCCGCCTGACGTCCGGCAAGTGCCGCGAGACGGGGAACATCGAACCGGCTCAGGCCCAGATCGGCAAGTTCGCGATCATTGGTCATCGACAGTTCTTCATAGGTCCGGCGCTGGATGCGACGACCGACGAGATAGGCCCGGATACGGCGGAAAAGGTCGGGTTTCGAAGGCTGCGCCATCTGGCCGCGGCCCAGGCTCGCAAGTGCTGCTGCGTTCATGATCATATTCCTCTTGGTTGCGCTAACAATGTAGATGCTGCGTCGCAGCATGAGCAGTAGCGATCGAGTCATTGCAGCTATGCTTCAATGTGATGGCAAAAGGGGTCAGCCATGCGACACACGCAACGCAGCCCCTGGCCGCGTGCAAATCACCTTCTGGCCATTCGCATCGGAAAGGCCCGAGCAAGGCGGTCGCCGGCAGGCTGATGCCCGCTTGCGTGCCGGCACTCGCGCAGATTTCCGGGTGGCGTGCGACATGGCTTGACGTGGCGCCCATTCATGGCGACGACAGGCGCTTGAACATTTCCACGCGATGACGGACCCTCGGATGTCTCAGCCCTACAGAACAGTCTCTGCCGAACTCGCAGGCGCCCTGACGATGCATCGCGATCGAGTCGCGCTGCGTGACCGAGGCCTTCGCCTGACCTATGGCGAGCTGGCCGCGTTCGTCGCCGCCTGTCGCGTTCCCATGGCCGGGCAGAGGGCCGTCGCGCTCTACGGCGCGCCCGGCGCGCTGTTCGGCGCGACCGCGGCCACGGCGGTCATCGCGGGTTGCCCCTTCGTGCACCTCGACCCGGCCATGCCGAACTCGGTGCTTGCCAATATCCTCGACGAACTCGAAATCGGGCTCGTCATCGTCTCTCAGACCCCGCGCGACGGCCAGTTGCCGGCGGGGTGCCAGGTGCTCGACGCCAGCACCTTTCTCGGCGCGCCCGCGACGGCCGCCACCGCGCCCGCAGAATTCCCGCCCTCGCATCCCATCTATCTGGTCGCCACTTCGGGCACGACCGGTCGACCGAAATGCATTCCCGTCACCCATGACGCGGCATTCCTTTCGTATGAGTGGCGCGACGCCTATACGCCCTACCTGCCCGGCATGAAGGTCGGCTGCTACATCTTCGCGATCTGGGAAATGTTCCGCCCGCTGCGCAATGGCGGCGAGGTATGCTTTCCCGGAATCGAGGATCTGCTTTCACCCCAGGCGCTCGCGACCTTCATGGCCGATCACGATCTTCACGAGATGCTCTTCACGCCCTCCTTCTTCGAAAAGATGCTGCAGGGGCTCGATGCCGAACGTGCCGCCTCGCTGCCGCTCCGCCGCATCATCCTGAACGGCGAGGTCGTCAGCGACCGCCTAATCCGCGAGGCGCAGGCGAAGCTGCCGGATGTCGCACTCTGGAACCTCTACAGCATCTGCGAAACCCATGACATCTGCATGTCCCGGGTGACGGGACCGGCCAGCCGGGCCGAAGGCGTCAGCGTCGGCAAGGCCATGCCCCATCTGCGCGCCATCGTCTTGGATGACAACGACCTTCCCGGCCCCTCAGGCACCCCCGGACTTCTGCATTTCGCGGGCCCGCGCATGCTGGGGCCGGGTTACGTGAACCGCCCCGAGGAAACCGCCCGACGGTTCCGTGACCTGACCATCGAAGGCCGCGAGCTGCGCCTTTACGATACCGGCGATCAGGGCTTCGTCGAGCCAGACGGCGAAATCGTCGTGCTGGGCCGCGTCGCCCATATGCTGAAGCTGCGCGGCCACAGCATCCAGACCCGCGAACTGACTGAAACCATGGCCGGATTGCTGGGCTTTTCTCACGCCATCCCCTGGGTGCAGCAGGTCGGCGAACAGGGTCAGGCGCTCGTCTTCTATTACACGGCCGATGCCCGGCAGACCGCCAGCAACAGCGCCCGCTGGCCCGGCGCGGGCGAGACCGCCCGCACGCCCGAAGCGCTCGCGGCCGCCCTGCGCGCGGTCCTTCCGGCCTATTGCGTTCCAAGCTATCTCGTCCAGCTTGACGAGATCCCGATCCACGAGGTTTCGGGGAAATGCAATTACAAGGCCCTGCCCGCCATCTCGCCGCAGATCGGCACCGACGCAGGCGCAAGCGACGCCCTGCCAGTGGTCGCACAGGCCGCGCGCATCATCTGCTGCGGTGAAACTCAGATAGATCCGTCTCGATCCTTCCACGATCACGGCGGTGATTCCCTGATGTGCGTCGACTTCATCGTCTCGCTCGAACGCGACTATGACACCCGCGTCGATTTCGACTGGGCGCTGAACCTGCCGCTTGCGCGGTTGCACGATTTGCTGAGCGCCAGAGAAACCGCCAAGCCCGTCGCGGCCTTCGACCGCCCCGGCATCCTTCTGACCGGCGCGACGGGCTTTCTCGGCCGGCATGTCCTGGCCGAAGCGGTGCGGCTGCTTCCCGAAGGCCAGGTGGTCTATTGCCTTGTCCGGCCAAGGGATGACGAGGCCGCGCAGCGTCTCGATGCGACAGCCGCCGAATTGGACATCCCGCAAGACCGGGTCGTTCTGGTTGCGGGCAGCATGGATGCTGCCGAATTCGGTCTCGCGGCCGCCGATTACGCGGCGCTTTGCCAGCAGGTCTTCCGCGTCATCCATTGCGCCGCGATCGTCAATCTCGCCGTCGATCGGGCCCAGATGGAGCAATGGTCGCGCATCGGCATCGCCGCCGTGCTGGATTTCTGCCGGAATGCCAAAGCCGACCTGCGCTTTTCCTCGTCGAACGCGGTCTTTCCCGAAGAAGGCGGCCCCCATCCCGAAGCACCTGCGGCGGACTTCGCCGCATGCTCGGGCTATGGCGCGGCCAAGATCGCGGCCGAGCGCCAGATCGAAGCCTCGGGCCTTCCTGCGCTGATCGTCCGGCTGCCCTCACTTTACGATATGGCGGCGCCCAATCCGAAGGATATCTGCGAAAACATCCTCGCGGCCTGCCGGGCTTCGCAAAGCCTGCCGGCGGGGCTGTGCTTTCCCATGACGGATGTGCGCGCGGCGGCCGCGTTTCTCGTGCATGCGGCGGCCCCCGGGGCGGTCGAATTCTGCAACCTGATCGCGGATGATCCGCTGACCGCGCGCCAGGGCATGGAGGCGTTCGAAACCCTTCCCGCCGAAACCTGGCTGGCCAGGGCACCGCTTGCCGAACCCGTTCGCAAGCTGATCGCGGCCGCGCCCTCCACCCTGCACGCCAACGCCCGATTCCGCAACGAGGCGGCGAAGGCACATTGGTGCAAGGCGGGGCTGGGCGCGTTCGACCGGATCTGCGACGCCCCTGCCCTGCTCGACGCGAGGCTGGGTTACCAGAGAGAGCCCGCGTTGACCTGAACATCCTCCATCGTGATCGCACGCGCCGCATCGCTGACAAGAAAGGCGGCAAGTGCTGCGATCTCATCGGGCTGGACCAGCTTGCCCTGCGGGTTCGAGGCCTCGTATTTCGCGACGACCTCGGCCCGAGGCGCACCGGCGGCGACCTCGTCATCGATGAATTTCTTCAGCATCTCGGTTTCGACCCAGGTCGGGCTGATGCTCGTGCAGGTGATGCCATGGGCCGCGCCCTCAAGGCTGACGCAGCGCCCAAGCCCAAGCAGACCGGCCTTCGAGGCGCAATATGCGGCATTGTTCGCCATGCCCTGATGCGCCGCGACCGAAGCGATGTTGACGATCCGGCCCCAGCCCCGCTGCTTCATCAGCGGCATCACGGCGCGGATCATCTTGAACGTCCCGGTCAGGTTCGTGTCCAGCGTATCGTCCCAGATGCGGTCCGAATGGTCGATCACGGCGGCTTCCTCATAGACACCGGCCGCGTTCACCAGAATGTCGACCTGTCCGTGTTCGACAACAAGGTCCCCGACGAAACGGGCGCAGCTTTCGCTGTCACGCACGTCAACCTGGCCAAAGCTGATCGCCTCACCGAACTCGGCCCTCAGTTCGGCGCTCAGCTCGGCATCCGCGCCCCGCCGCGCCCCGATGCGGACAAGTGTCCCCTCACCGGCAAGCCGCCTCGCCACGGCCCGCCCGATTCCGGACAGCCCGCCCGTGACAATTGCAATCTTCTTCTGGCTCTTCATCAAGTTCATCTTCCGCCATTGCGCACTTGCTCGGCGGCCTTGCGATCGCCCTGTGATCCCGGCCCCCCGAAGCCCCTTGGTCTACAGGAATGCCCATCGAGGTCAAATCGACTGCCGGGGCGTGCGGTGGAAACAGCGGCCTTTCGCGCTCAGGCTCCGTCGCAACCATCGGGGCCACGGACCCCATCTTTCGCAGCCCGCGCTTCGATCAGCTCGATGCGCGCATCAGCTTCCTCGAGCGTGATCGGTTCCTTCCCGTCGGGGATCGCTTCCAGCATCGGGTTCACATAGGCTAGACGCGCCAAGCAGACCTTGCGATCGGACCGTCCGATCACCCGTGCGGGAACGCCCCCGACCACGGTATGGGGCTCGACATCGCGGCGCACCACGGCATTCGCCCCGACGACGGCCCCCTCGCCCACGCGCACGGCGCCCAGAATGACGGCCCCGACCCCGATTTCGACCCCGTCGCAGATCACCGGCCGGTTTTGCAGCCCGTCCAGCCGCGCGATGCCAAAGGTGGTGTTCTGTCGCACCGTCACGTCATTTCCGATCCATTGCGCGACAAGGATCATGCCCCCGAAATGCTCGATCCGCACCCTGCGGCCGACGCGGACGGTATAGGGCAGGAAGATCCCGGTGGAGCGCGAGACGCGCCTGAACATCAGCCGGTAGAGCAGCGTTGCCGGTGCGCGCAAGATCTTCGGAAGGCCCATCCGCCAATTTCCGAAGCGATGCCAGAATAGGGCCTGGAACCCCTCGGACAGCCAGTCGCGGCCATTGGCGCGGTAATCCTCGGCGACAAGCGCCCAGAACCCGATCCCGGCAGGGTTTCCGTTCCGGTCCCCGCGCGAAGGCGCGAAGCGCCGATCTTCCCGCGCTCGGAATTCCCATTCCTCCATCTCACGCATCGGTCTTGCCCGTCAGAAGCGGCACCATGACAAGGCGGGGAAAATCGTGCAGGAATCCTTTGGGCATGGCAGGGCTTTTGCCGCGCAAAAGCGCCAGCGGCAAGTTGATCAGCGCCCCCGCGATCCAGGCCAGCCCTGCGCGCCGCGCGCCCGACCGCCCGGCCGTCTTGAGATAGTAAAGCATCCAGGACCGATACCAGTAGACCGGTCGCGGCCGGCGACCGGAGCGATTTGCTTCCTGCCCGGTCGATGCACCCTCGACATGGACCACCCTCGCGCTTGGCACATGCAGGATGCCATGCCCGGCCCGCCCGATGCGGTGCATCAATTCGACCTCTTCGTAGTAAAGGAAGAAATCCGGATCGAACCCTCCCTCCTCGGCCAGAACCGAAAGCCGGAACATGACCGCAGCCCCGGCAACCCAGTCGACCCGGCCTTCGGGCCAGTCGGGCGGCAGCGCGGGCAGGCGCCCGGCGCAAAGCCGGGACAGCGGGCCGAAGCCCACCGCCTCGACGAACTCGCTCGCGGCGGAAGGAAAGCGAAAGGCCGCGGTGACCGGCCGACCCGAGGGCAGTGCAATCCCGGCACCGGCAGCGGCAATTTGCGGCGCGGCGTCCAGGCGATCCGCCAGAATCGCCAGCGCCTCGTTTTCAAGCCGGGCATCGGGGTTCAGAAGGAAGACATAATCGGGCGGGGTTGACCGCCGCGCCAGGGTCTCAATGACCAGGTTGTTGGCCCGCCCGAAACCGTGATTGCGAGTTTCCAGCCAGAGCGTGACGCGCGCGCCCCAGCCTCCCTCGTCCCAGGCACGCGCAAGGCGCGCCGCATCGTCACCGGGTGAACCGTTGTCGATCAGATGGATCTCGACCAGGCGACCGCCATGGTGCCGCGCCAGCAGGCTTTCGACCGAGGCAATGGCAAGCTCGGCCGTGCCGTAATTGACAATGATGACCACGACACTTGATAAAGAACAACTCGTCACCCGACCTCCCAGATCAACGACAAAACGCGGCAGAACCCGTCGCGCCCTGCCCCTGCATTGCGCCTACGTCGCAGGGTTCCGGGCTTGGACAATGCATGATTTTCGGCCATTTGACTGATTTGCAATATGTTTGTTGAAAATTCGTTAACGCTCTGCCCCGAACCGGGGCAGAGTTGGCCGCTCAGCCCTTGCGACAGGCGCCGCCGGGACGCGGCAGGCCGTTTCCGAAAACCGCATCGGGCCCTTTCTCGCCAAGGTCGCGCGCGTTGCCCGACAGCGCATGGCGCACCGAGCTGACCGAGCCTGCGGCACCTTCCCCGGCCACCAGCGCGGTGACATAGGGGGCAGCCAGGGACGTTCCCGAAAGATATTTCCCCTGCCCGTCCAGCTCCAGATAGATGTCGACGCCCGGCGCGGCAAAGTCGATATGCGCCCCCCGGGGCGCAAGATCATAGGGACGCATCGCGGCATCGATCGCGGTCACCGCGATCGTCTGGGAAAAGGCGGCCGGATAGCGCGGCGGGCTCGACGGGCCAACATTCCCCGCCGCCGCGATCACCACCATCCCCTTGCGATCGGCGGCCTGAAGCCCGCGGTCCAGGATCTTGTTATAGGGCCCGGCAAGGCTGACATTGACCAGTCGCACACCCGAGGCAGCCAGCCAGTCGATCGCGCGCATCAGCGTGTCGACCCCTGCGGCCTCATCGAATTCCGGCGCATCAGAGACGACCGAGGCGCTGTAGATCTGCGCCCCCGTCAGTCGCCCCGGACCGGCGATGATCTCGGCCACCGCCGTGCCATGCTCGACGGCTGCGGGATGTCCGCCGGTGAAATCCTTCTGGACGATCCGGGCGTTTCTCAACTCGGCCGCGCCGCTGTCCACCGCCCCGTCGATGATCCCGACCGGAAGGCGCGCCGCGCAGCCCGAAGACGACCAGTCCAGCAACCGGTCGGCATAGACCCGGCCGCCGGGCTCGGCCTGAAGCCGATAGGCATGGTTCACGCCCGCCGTGGCGCTGCGCTCGATGGCCTCCAGTTCGGCAATCGCCGTCGGCCCATCGCGCCCCCGCGGGATACGGAAGACAAGCTGGCGAAACCCCAGCGACGCAAGATCGTCCTGCCGCAAGAGCACATAGCCCTGCTGGCGCGCCCGCGTCGCAAGCCGCGCCGCGGCGGCCTCGCCCGGCACCAGCGCCACGATCTGGCCCGGATCGATCACATTGGCCGCATCGCGCGCGATCTGATCGGAGGGCGGAGGGTTCAGTTCGGGCGCGGCGCAAGCCGTCAGGCCAATCAGCATCGCGAACCACGCCGCCCGTTTCATGGGGTGAGTCATGACATCATCCTTTCTGCGCGGGTTCCACACTCGGTCGCTTGGGCAGGGCAACCGGTTCAATCAGGGGCCGAAAAATCGCCTGCGAGAAAATTGAACCACAACGGCGCCATTTTCGACCATACATAGTGAAGGACCCGCTTCCCAAGCCGGATATCGGGCAGAAAAGGGGAAATTTCGATGGACGATCAGGCAGATCGGCCCGACGACATCACACTCATGGCCTATGTCCGAGGCACCCTTCCAGAGAAGGAGCAGGCCGCGGTCGAAGAGGCGGCACGGCAATTGCCCGAGGTCCGCGGCGATATCGCGCTGCTGCGCGGCCTGCTTCTGACCCGCGAAACAGGGGATGAAGCCGCGCCGGGTGATCTGGGCTGGGCCAGGCTTTCGCGCGCGATCGACGCGGAAAGGGTCGCCCCGGACCGCTCGCGGCGCCGCTGGCTTCGCCCGCTCGAAATTGCCGCGACGGTGCTTCTGGCGGTGGGGCTGTGGCAGTTCGCCGTCCTGCCGCGCCTGCCGCAGATCCTGCCCGGCACAGACCGCTACGCGCCGGCATCCCAAACGGCCGGCGGCACGCTTGCCGTAGCCTTCGTGCCCGAGGCGACCGAGGCCCGCATCCGCGCGCTGTTGCAGGATATCGGGGCCGAGATCATCGGCGGACCCAGCGCGCTCGGCCTCTGGACGCTCGGCTTCCGGAACGATACGGCCCGCGACGCGGCGCTGCAGCGCCTGTCGGAAGAAACCGCGATCGTCGAATCCGTTCAGGCCAACTGATGGGCGAATAGCTCAGCGATATTTCATGAAGGCCGCGAGGCAGCGTTTCAGCAATTGCTTGGCATGCATGATCCGGGTCTTGACAGTGCCCGTCGGCACGCCCTCGATCTCGGCGATCTCGCCGTAGCCCAGATCCTGGAAAAACGCCAGTTCGACGACCGAGCGATGCGGCGCGCTCAGCCCCTCCATGCAGGCCCTGACCTTGGACGCATCGCTCGCGGCTGCGGCAAGCGCCTCGGGGTCGGGCGTTTCGTCCGCCACGGTCTCGTCCGGTTCGGCCAGGACTACGCGCCCCGCACGGCGCAGCCGGTCCACCGACCTGTTGCGGGCAATGCCGAAGATCCAGGTCCGCGCGCTTGACCTGCCCTCGAACCGCGCCGCGCCGCGCCAGACCTCAAGAAATGTCTCCTGCATCAGGTCGGCGGCCTCGAACGGGTCGCCCATCCGCGCCCTGAGAAAGCAGTAAAGCGGTTTCGACAGACGATCGTAAAGCGACTTCATCGCCGATTTGTCGCCTTTGCCGATCCGGGAAATCAGGACCTCGTCGCTGATCTGGTCTTGTGCTGACATCGCCCGGTCCGCTTTATAATTTCCTGATATCGCTTGAAAACAAGGCTTCAAGAACAGCTGGCCCATATCCGGCCAACCTCGTCACGCGGACCCACGTTACAACCCGCTTCCGACTTGGCGAGCGAAAAAACCGCCTTCCCGCAGAAGAAATTTTGAACCGCCCCCCGGACCGCCACGACCAAGAGACATCAACGTCGTGGTGGCGTTGTCCAACTGGATCGAGGAGACGGAAAGATGGCAAAGACGACAATCCCCGGAACGGATCTGGCCGATGTGCTGATCGGCAGCGGCGCGGCCGAGCTGTTCGAGGCATTGGCCGGCAATGATGTCATCGCGGCCGGCGGCGGCAATGATGAACTGCAGGGTGGCGATGGCGATGACGTGCTGATCGGCGAAAAGGGAAATGACCTGCTGGTCGGCGGCAAGGGCGCGGATGTCATGCTGGGCGGCGACGGCCGGGACACGATGGTCTGGAACAATGGCGACGGCTCGGACGTGATGGAAGGCGGCGCGGGCTATGATACCGCCATCGCGAACGGCTCGGACACGGCCGGCGATGTCTTCGAAATCTCCAGCGCCGATGGGCGGGTCGATTTCCAGCGCGTCAATTTCGGCAACTTCTCTCTGGACATCGGCAGCACCGAAAAGCTGATCGTCAACGGCCTTGGCGGCAATGACCTGATCGACGCCAGCGGGCTTGAAGCCGGTGCGATCTCGCTTGAAGCCTATGGCGGCGATGGCAAGGACACGCTGATCGGTGGCGACGGCAACGACTATCTCAGCGGCGGCGACGGCAATGACCGGCTCGAAGGCGAAAAGGGCAATGACGTGATGTTCGGCGGCGCCGGTCGCGACACCATGGAATGGGACAACGGCGACGGCTCGGACACCATGGATGGCGGCGCGGGCTTCGACACGGCGATCGTCGAGGGCGCCGAGACCGCGGGAGATTTCTTCGAGGTCAGCTCATCCGAAACGGGGGTGCATTTCGAACGCACCAATCTTGGCCCCTTCACGATCGAGATCGAGCATACCGAGGTGCTCAAGGTCGAAGGTCTCGGCGGCGACGACCAGATCGACGCCAGCGGCCTGACCGCAGGCAAGATCAAGTTGCAGGCCTTTGGCGGCAATGGCGATGACACCATCATCGGCAGCGATGGCAAGGACCTGATCGACGGCGGCCGCGACGACGACTGGATGACCGGCGGCGCGAACGAGGACACATTCGTTTTCAGATTTGGCAATGACACGATCACCGATTTCGAAGCCGGCACCGACAAGATCAAGCTCCAGGTCGGGGGCGGGTTCGACGACTGGTCGGATCTGCAATACGCCGCCAGCCAGCAGGGCGATGACCTGGTCTTCGATTTCGGCGGCGGCCATACGCTGACGCTCGAGGACACCTATCTTTACGAACTCAGCCAGTCCGATTTCGTGTTCTGACAGCTTCCCTCCCCCGGGAAGGGCGCGCCGGCTTGCCTCGGCGCGCCCATTTCGTTCGAGCGCTCAGCCGGCCTGGTCCCGCGACAGGATCCAGCGACCGATCTCGGGCCAGGTCGTTGCGATCGTGCGCTTTCCCATGAACAGCCCGATATGCTGGTCGGGCACAAGCCTGCGGACGACATCGTCTTCCCTGCTTCCCAGAAGCCCGGCCGTCGCGAAAGCCTGTTCGGGTGGGACGATCCGGTCATATTGCCCGGCCAGCAGCCAGGTGGGACAGGTCACGTCGGCCAGCGAAAGCACTTGCCCCAGCGCCTCGAAACGGCCCTTGGCCAGCTCGTTTCTCTTGAATATCCGCCAGACCACCTCAAGGTAATAGCGCCCCGGCAGGTCGAGCGTATGCTGATACCAATGCGCGAAAGCGGGGCTGTATTCCATCGGCTCCTCGTCCTCGGCGCCTTGCGGCACGGAAGCACGCGCCCATCCCGCGATCCGCAGCGATTCCCACCCCGCCAGCATGAAGGGGCCGGGCATCAGCCCGCCGCCCAGCATCACCATCTGCTCATAGGTCGCAAAGGGGATGGAATTGGCAAGCCTGCTGATCGCGCCGTTCCCGGCGCCGGCATCGACCGGCGAGCCGGCCAGCACCATCGAGACGACCTTTCCCGGATTCCGCGCGGCGATCATGGCCGACATCCACCCGCCCTGGCAAAGCCCCACCAGATGCACCTTGCCACCCAGCTCGTCGATCGCCGCATCAATTTCAAGCAGATAGCTCTCGATCGTGAAATCGCGCATCTCGCGCCGAGCCGGCTTCCAATCCGTGACCATGATCGCGGGAATTCCGGCCGAAAGCAGCGCCGCGACGATGCTCTGGCCCTGCGCGAAATCCGCGATCGTCGCACTATGCCCGGCATGGGGTGCAACGATCAGGACAGGCAGCACGCCGCGCGCGGGCTGGCCGAAAACCCGCAATCTCATGCCTTCCTGATCCAGCAGCACGCGGTTCGGGGTGAACCACGGATAATCCTCTGCCCGCTTGCCCGTAAAGCACAGGACCGGCCATGCCTGCGTCACGGGCCAGGGCCAGGGCCAGAAGACCGGCCAGCCATCCTCTCCCTCTCCGTCGGAATGAAAATATCCGCCCAACTCGGCCGTCTCCCCCGGTCGCATCGGGTCCAGAATAACACGGAGCAGGCGAAACCCGTCCGGCAAGAGGCCTCGCGGACGGGCCAAACGCGAATTCCCAGGAACAATTGCCCATTATCGCATCGCAGAACTTATCCCCTTGCGACGGGCGGATCAGCCATGAAGAAGCCGATGAGTTGATCGCCTGCCTCAAGCGCAACGATCGAGCGCGTCAAGCGACTGGCGCACGGCCTCGTCCGGCCGGACCTGGTGCAATGTCAGCGCCGCCATCCCCGCTTCGATCTCCCGAGGCAGGCCCTTGCGGCAGTTCGGCATGTGGGGCGATTCCCAGCCCGCCCTGCCCTGGCAGGCCCCGCGCCGGTGAAATCATCGGCGAAGATACCAATCCGCTTCGCATCGTTGTTCTTGCGACATGCCGTCCGTTCAGGCCGAAACGGTCTCTGTCCCGGACCGGACCGGCCCATCCTCGGCCATCCAGCGATCCTGCAGACGGCGCAGCGCCATAAGCGACGACCCCTCGTCCAGCGCGACATCGCTGCAAAGGATCGGCCGGCCTGCCGCGACATTGCGCGTCAGGGGCCGCCCGGCGGCAAGGTAATAGGGGATCGGCACATCGTCCCCCAGCGCCGCCGCCGGGGTCATCCGCCCCGATACACCCTCGATGCTGTGATGATGCCCCTTGGCGTGCAGCACGGTCCCGGCGGCAAGATCGCGATCGGCATGGGCGGTCAGGTCGATCACCTGGCGTGGCGCGACGCCGCCTGATGAACAGCCCAGCAACGCGGCCTCGAACACGGTCGTCGCGGCTTCCAGCCCCAGAAGATGGCGCGGCAGGCCCAGCATCGCCGTCCGGCCATTGCGCGCGACGACATGGCCCTTGTCCCGCAGCATCGCCCAGCTTTCGTCATCTTCGCAGCGGACGGTGACGAAGACGCCCCCCGCAAAGCTCGGCTCGCCCGGCAGGCGCAGGCAGTGGAACACGTCAAGCTGCCCCCTGCCCTGCAAGAGCCCGCCATCGCCTTCGCCACAGATCAGGTCGGCGATCTCGGTGATCCGGGCGATCGGGGCATGGAGATCGGACCGGTCCGGCGCAAGCCCCAGCGCATTGGCGACCAGCGTCATTTCGCACAGGTCGGGCACGGCGCGTTGCGGCAGTTCGGCTGCGATGCGGGCGCGGGCCGCCGCGACCTCGGGCCAGGGCCGACCATCCGCCGAAAGCCAGTCGGCGAAGCCCACTGCCGGGATCACCCGGCCGTTGCTCGCGATGGTGCCTTGGGCGGGGTCGAAGACGAAATCGTATTCGCTGGATTTTCCCGCGCCGATCACCGTCAGCCCGACCACTTCAGCCCAGGTCGCAAGGCCGATCAGCAGGCTCGGCTGGTCGCCGTCGACCGGCGTGACCACGCGGCCGCGCTCTGCCGCCATCCGGGCCAGGACGGGGCCGACGACGCTGTCGGTTTCCTTCGTGACCATGACCACGTGGCGCGCAGCCTCGACGGCCATCCGGGCATGGCGCGCGCCTGCCTCGGGATTGCCGGTCGCCTCCAGCAGCACCTCGAAGGGCAGGTCGATGACCAGCGCCAGATCGGCGACGGCGACGGCCTTTCCCGCGCGCCAGGCGGCCAGTGCCGCGCCCCGGTCGGCACATTGCGCGATCCGGTCCGGTTCGATCCCGACCGAGACAAGGGCCCGGGCCGCCACTGCCGCGTCGCGATCCACCGCGATGCGGCAGGACAGCCCCCGGACATGGCGCGCCTGCGCCAGGAAACTGCGCCCGAACCCGCCCGTCCCGACGATCGCGCATTCGACCAGACGGTCTTCGCGGCCCGCGAAATATCTCAGGTAATTCATCAGGCTTCCTGTTTGGCAAGGCCGCGGCGGAGCAGGCGCGCGGCGAAATGCAGCAGTTTCGGCACGATCAGCAGGGCCAGGGCAATGCCCATGATGCTGCTGCTCAGCGCATTCGCGAAGAAGATCGAAAGCGAGCCGTCCGACAGCACCATCGACTGGTAAAAGGCATTCTCGGCCTTGTGGCCCAGCACCATCGCCAGCACGAGCGGCGCCAGCGGATATTCCAGCCGCGAGAAGACATAGCCGACCAGCCCGAAGACCAGCACCAGCCACAGATCGAAGGTCGCGCTGGACACGGTATAGGCCCCGACGAAGCAGATCGCGACGATCATCGGACCGATGATCGAAAACGGCACGCGCAGCAGCGCCGCGAACATCGGCACGGTCAGCAGCACGAGTATCACGCCGACGATGTTCGACACATACATGCTGGCGATCAGGCCCCAGACGAAATCGGGCTTGGTCGCGAACAGCATCGGCCCGGGCGTCAGGCCCCAGATCATCAGCCCGCCCATCATCACCGCGGCCGTGGCCGATGACGGCACGCCAAGCGCCAGCATCGGCAGCATGGCGCAGGTGCCCGCGCTGTGGTCTGCGGTCTCGGGCGCGACGATGCCCTCGGGACGACCCGACCCGAAGGCCGCGCCCTTGCGCGATGCCTGGCGCGCGATGCCGTAGCTCATGAACGAGGCAGCGGTCGGGCCACCGGGCGTGATGCCCATCCAGATCCCGATCAGGCCCGAACGCAGCGTGGTCGCCCAGTAACGCGGCAGTTCGGCGATGGTGCACAGCATGTCGCGCAGGTCGATGCGCGAAGATACGCCGCGGAACCGCAACCCTTCCTGCACCGTGGACAGAAGCTCGCCGATCCCGAACAGGCCGATCACCACCACAAGGAAGCTGATCCCGCCCAGAAGATCCGAATAGCCGAAGGTCAGGCGAACCTCGCCGGTCACGTTGTCCATGCCGACCGAAGCCAGCAGCAGCCCCGTCGCCAGCGAAACGATCGTCTTGACCGGCGCGGCGCTGCCCATCCCGACAAAGGCCGAGAAGGCCAGGAAATAGACCGCGAAATATTCCGGCGCGCCGAAGCGCAGCGCAAAGCGCGAGGCCCAGCCCGCCAGCAGCGTGATGACGATGACCCCGATCAGCGCGCCGATGCCCGCCGACATGAAGGCCAGCGTCAATGCCCGCGTCGATTGCCCTGACCGCGCCATCGGATAGCCGTCGAAGGTGGTCGCGACCGAGCTTGGCTCGCCGGGGATGTTGAAAAGGATCGAGGTGGTCGAGCCGCCGAACAGCGCCCCCCAATACATCGAGGACAGAAGGATGATGGCCGAAGTCGGGTCCAGCGTGAAGGTCAGCGGGATCAGCAGGGACACACCATTCGGTGCGCCAAGCCCGGGCAGCACGCCCACGATCAGCCCAAGCAGGACCCCCGCGACCATCAGCATCAGGTGCAGCGGCGTGATGGCGATGCCGAAGCCATGCATCAGAAGATCAAGATTTTCCATGGCGCCTGTTCCTCAGTAGATGCCCAGAAGCGGTTCGATCGGGCCCTTCAACAGGGGCACGAGGAAGGCGACCTCGAAAATCAGGTAGAGCGCGACCGAAAAGCCCAGCCCGATGGCCAGCGACAGCGGCAGGCGATAGCCCCCCGAACGCCATGCGGTCCAGGTGATGTAGGCGGCCGATCCGACATAGATCCCCATGGCCAGTGTCAGCACGACAAAGGCGAGCATGACCCCGATGAACCGGCCAAGCCGTCCCAGCCGCTCCCTGTCAAGGAAAGGCTCCTCGATATCCCCGCCGCGCAGCACCCGGACCTGTTCGGAGCGATGCGCGAGCACGGCCGAAACCAGGTTCCAAAGGCTCGCCCCGATCAGGATCAACCCGACCCAGAAGGGGAAATAGCCCGATTGTGGGCCGGATTCGGTCCAGCCATGGCCCAGTTCACTTGCGCCGATGATGGCCGCCGCCCCCAATGCGGCCGTGGCGACGGCCGTCGCCACTTCGGCGTGAAATCGTCTGACGGTCATCGCATCCCCCCTGTCGCCGTCGCTTTGCGCAAGGGCCCGCGACCTTCCGGTCGCGGGCCCCTTCCTGCGGATCACTCGGTGGACCAGCCCTGAGCCTTGAACACTTCGACGGTCTTTTCCTCGCTGCTGGCGATGAAGTCCTTCAACTCGTCGCCGGTCAGCAGCTTGCCGCTTTGCGAGGTCTTGGTCAGGTATTCCTGCCATTCGCTCGACTCGAACACCGCCTTCAGCGCGTCTTCGTAGAAGGCGACGGCCTCGGGCGGCGCATCGGCCGGCAGCCAGACCGTGCGCGGCATCTGGTAGCTTTCGATATCAAGCCCCTGTTCCTTGCAGGTGGGGATGTCGTGCCAGCCCATATTGTCATGGATCGGCTCGCTCTTGGCCATGCGCTCGGGGGCGAAGACGCAAAGCGGACGCACAGCGCCAGCCTGCCATTGGCCGATATTCTCGTTGGGGTTGTTGACGTTCGCCGCGACATGGCCGCCGGCCAATTGCACGCCGACCTCGCCGCCGCCATTGAAGGGCACATATTTGAAATCGGCCCCGGTCTGCTGTTCGATAAGCGCGACCAGCGTCTCGTCCGTATCCTTGGACTGGCTGCCACCAAAGGGGATCTTGCCCGGCTCGGCCTTGGCCGCCTCGATCAGGTCGGTCACGGTCTTGTAGGGCGCATCCGCCTTGACCCAGACCAGGAACTCGTCCATCGCCAGCGCCGCGACCGGCTGCAGATCCTCGACCGAATAGGCGAGCTTGGCGACATGCGGCAGAAGATAGACGTTGTTCGTCCCGAAGATCACCTTGTTCGGATCGGCCTTGTTCTGCTTGCCGTAAAGAAAGGCCTCGGCCCCCGAGCCGCCGCCCTTGTTCAGCACGACGATGGGCTGGTCGATCAGATCGTTTCGGGTGATGACCGACTGGATCGTCCGCGCGAAATTGTCGGTGCCGCCACCCGCCCCCGAGGCGACCACGAATTCAAGGGGCCGTTCCGGGCTCCAATCCGCCCAGGCCGGGACGGACAGCAGCATGAGCGACGCGACACCCGCGCCGATTGCCTTCTTCGTCATCTGTTTTCCTCCACTGTTTCGGCCACGCCTCCACGCGGCCGCTTTCTCCGGGCCTCCTCGCCCGGAAATCCTAGCTCCCCACCAGGGCGGTCGCCCAATCCGGGGCAAGCGTGACGGCGCCGTTGCGCCGGGGGTTCAACCTGGCCAGATCGACGCCCAGCCGGGCGGCGGCGCGCGTCGCGCCCAGATCCGCCCTGCCCTGCCCGGCAATGTCATAGGCCGTGCCATGGGCCGGGGTCACGATCGGAAAGTCGTAGCCCGCGATCAGCGTCACGCCGCGATCGAAGCCCAGAAGCTTGATCGCGATCTGGCCCTGGTCGTGATACATCGTCAGCACCGCGTCGAACTCTCCGCGGATCGCGCGGACGAAGACCGTGTCGGACGGGATCGGGCCCTTGACGTCGAACCCTTCGGCCGCGCCCTGCGCGACGGCGGGGGCAATGATATCCTCGTCCTCGTCCCCGAAATTGCGGCCGTCCCCGGCATGGGGGTTCAGCGCCGCCACCCCGATCCGGGCGCCGGGCTTGCCGGCCGCCGCCATCACCTCGGCGGTCAGCCGGATGCTCGACAGGATGCGCTCGACGCTCAGCCGGTCGGCAACGGCGCGCAGCGGCACATGCGAGGTGACGCGGGCGTTCCAGACCTCTTCCAGCACGTTGAACTCGCGCCCGCTGCGCTCGGCTTCCAGCACGGCGTCGATAAAGCCGATCTCATCGACATATTCGGGCCGGGCGAGCCGCATCGAGTGCTTGTTGAAGGGTGTGAACATCACCGCATCGACCAGGCCCGCCTTGCCCAGCCGCAGCGCGGCCGCGAAATTCTGCAGCGAGGCCCTGCCCGCCGCCGGGTTCGACTGCCCAAGCGTGATCTCGTCACGGGCGCAATTGGCCAGATCGACCAGCACATGCCGTGCCCCCTCGACCCGGCCGATCTCGTCCTGCGAGATGACCTTCAGATCCAGCTCGACACCCCCGTGTTCCATGCCCATGCGCAGCACGTTCTCGGCGCCGATCGCGATCACCTCGTGATCGACGAGATCAGGATGGGCCATCAGCTTCGCGGCCAGTTCAGGCCCCACGCCACCTGCATCTCCCAGCGCCAGTGCAATCCGCATCTTCGAATCTCCCCCTCGTCCCATACTGAATTTTGTATACAGTATTTGGTATCGCGTCTACTTGGATTTTGCGCTAAAGATGAATGGCCGCTTGGAGACACGGAAATGGATCTATCGAATGAAACGGTGGGCGCGCTGCGCGTCGACAAGGCCACGCTGCACGATCAGGTGGTTGCACGGATTCGCGACCTGATCGTCGAAGGGGCCCTGACGCCCGGCTCGCGGATCGACGAAGCGGCTCTGATCGAACAGCTGGGCGTCTCGCGCACCCCCTTCCGCGAGGCGCTGCGCACATTGGCGGCCGAGGGCCTGGTCGAGATCCGCCCGACCCGTGGCAGCCTCGTGCGCAAGCTCACCCCGGACGAGGTCTTCTCGATGCTCGAGGTTCTGGCCCGGCTGGAACAGCTCGCCGCCGAACTGGCCTGCAAGCGCGCGACCGACGCGCAGATCGACCGGATGATGGCGATCCATGCGCAGATGCTCGACTATTACGAAAAGCGCGAGCGGATGCCCTATTTCAAGCTCAACCAGGAATTCCACCGCGGCATCGTCAGCCTTTCGGACAATCCGGTGCTGGTCGAAATCCACGGCAATCTGCATGCGCGGCTGAAGCGGATTCGCTTCGTCGGCAACCGGGGCCCCGATTTCTGGGCCGACGCGGTCTCCGAGCACGAGGAAATGGCCGATGCGCTCCGCGCGCGGGACGGGGCCAGGCTGGGTGAAATCGCGGCGCGGCACCTTCTGAACACCTGGACCAGGGTCAAGGACGCCGTCACCTGACACCTCGCGCGGCTTGCGTGGCACGCAGCCCGCGGGCAGGATGTGCGGCATGCGGATATTGCTTTCCTACCTGCTGCTCTTCCGGGCGATCATCCAGGCCTGCCGGACCCCACGGGTTCAGGCGCTCGGCCTGATCTGCATGCTGATTGCCCTGCTTCAGGCGCTCGTCTTCAGCCTGATCGAGGGATGGGGCCTCGTGGACGCCTTCTACTTCGCTGTCGTCAGCATGGCGACCGTCGGTTACGGCGATCTTGCGCCGGAAACCCGCCTTGGCAAGCTCCTCGCCATCGGCTTCCTGATGATCGGCATCGGGGTTTTCGTGCTGACCGTCTCGTCGATCGCGCAGGTCATCCTGAAACATCTCGAAGAGGGCGAGGCGCGGAACGACCTGATCCGCCGCCGTTCCGGCCGAAAATGACCCGCGCGCGCTCAGCCCTCGTCCAGCCCGGCAAGCAGGCCGGGCGACATTTCCTCCCAGAAGACGGCGATGCGGGCACTGGCCAGGGGCGACATCCAGCCATGCTTCTCGAAATCCTCGCGCAGCCGCGGGTCTGACAGCTGCGCCAGGAACAGCCGCTTGTCGGCATCGCGCTGCGTCGGCGTGCGCGCCTTGACGACCTCGAGGATGCGTCGCAACCGCTCGGCCCTGCCATTGGGCAGAATCGCTGGCGGGGCCGTCTCCTCGGGCGCGCCGAAATTCCCCTCCAGCGCCGCCGTCAGGTATCCGACCTTGCTTTTGACATTGGCCCGCGTCTCGACATAGTCGAGCTTCTCCTGCACCTGCTCCTCGCCATGGGCCGAAAGCCATTGGCGCGCCAGCCGGTCGCTCACCCCCAGTTCGCGCAGGCGGGCATAGACCGCGCCATGCCGCGCGCCCTCGCCATCATCCATGTCGAGAATGGCAAGCTGCGGGTTTTCCTTGATGCGGAACCGGATATCCGTGACCCCCCTGCCCTGCTTGCGGGTTTCGGGCGTGACGATGATATTGCTCGTGCGGTTCACCTCGTCGACCGCGGGCTTGATGACCTTGGCGTTGAGATGCTTGAAGCTTTCGTAATAGGCCGAGCCCTCGACCCCCATCAGCCGGCGGAACAGGTCGAGCGGCCACCACCCGGTCGATCCGGTGCGGATGAAGCGATAGCAATTCTCGTAAAGCGCCAGCGCATGCCCCGAGGTGAAGCGGCGCTGGATGTTCAGATTGATCAGCGCAAAGACCTTGGGGTCATGCAGCTTTTCCGCCAAGGCCGGGGAATAGGCATATTCGCAGATCCCGCCCTTGAGCTTGGCATAGCTCAGAAGGCTCGACACGCCCCATTCCTGCTGGCCCTTCTCATCGAGCATGTCCCATTCGGCGACCGTCTCGGCCAGGCCGCGCAGGGATTGCTTCAGCGTCTCCATGTCATTGCTGTTATAGCCGATCATCAGGCACAGGGTGCGCGCGTCGATCTGGTGGCGCGAGCGGCTGATCAGCGTGTCATAGGCATTCAGCAGCAGCACGTTCGACAGCTTGCGCTGCAAAAGCGTGAGCTTGCCCGAGACGTGAATCGCCGCGACATGCTTCTTGACCGCACCGCGGCGCAGCGCGCCCGATAGCTGTTCGCGTGGGATATCATCCATCGCACTGCCCTTTTTTATCGTTGGTCCCGATTATGACGCATAGGGTACCTGGCGACAACGGGTTTCCGGGTGCCGATCCCAGCGCCAAAAGGGCCCCGTAAACGGGTTCCTTTGAAGCCTGTGGATAAGAAAGGTACCCGCTTACGGGATGGCAGGATCGCTTTCCGAACCGGTTTTCGGGGAAAATCCGCATTTTCCGCCCCATCCCGCAGCCGGAAACCCCATTTCCCGAGAATCGGTGCCCTCGCCCCCGGATTCAGGCACCCTTCCCCCCGTAACCGGGTGCCGTTGAGCCTGTAAACGGGTCCCGTCCTTCGATCAAGGACTTGATTTAAATAGAATAATCAGGCGCAAAGATTCTAAAGAATCAGAAACAGAATCAAACTTTCGGTTGCCATTTTATTCATGTTTTAGGGGGATTTCGCTGCGAAACCTCAGACGGAGTTTCACTTGTGGAAGTTCATGTGCAATAGTTTCGGGAAAACACACATCCAAGCAGTACATCGCAAAGGGAACGAGATGTCGTCAGGCAAGGACCCCCTCCCCCCATATTTCAACATCGATCCGGCAAGGGCGGCGCAAAGGCTATCAGAGCCTATCGACACGGCCCGATTCGCGAAAGCGGCCGCCTTCGCGGCACGGGGCCGGCAGGACCTGGCCGAGCGTGGCTATGCCCCGGACGGGCGCAAGCGCCTGCGCAGGTTCTCGACCTGGGAAATCTGCCGCTTCCTGATCCCGGTTGCCCCGGCCCATTTCAGGCGGGTGCTTCTCAAGAACCCCGACCTGCCCCAGGGTCAGGGCGAAGGGAATTCGAAATGGTTCAGCCTCGAAGACGTGCTGCGCTTGCGTGATCACTTCGCGGCCGAGGGCGCGGCGGGGCGCGAATATCGCCCCTGGCGTCCCGAAGGCCTGCCGGCCAAGATCCTTGCGGTCGCCAATTTCAAGGGCGGGGTCGGCAAGACCTCGACGGCCGCCCATCTTGCGATGTCGGCGGCGCTGGATGGCTACCGTGTGCTGGTGATCGACCTAGACAGCCAGGGCAGCATGACCTCGATCATGGGCGGGCATGTGCCCGACGAATGGTCGACCGCCTTCCCCCTCATGGCCAAGGATTACGCCGTAGCCCTGCAGGACGAAAACCGCGTGCGCGAGGCGGCGGGCCAGCCTGCCCTGCCCTTCGACGAGACCTTGACCGAAGCGCTGAAGATCTCGGCTCAGGACCTCATCCAGAAGACCCATTGGCCGAATATCGACCTGCTCGGCGCCCAGCTGAATCTCTACTGGGCCGAATTCCAGGTGCCGGTCTGGCGGATGGGATTGCGCAGCTGGCCGCTTTGGGACGCGCTCGGCAATGCGCTCGTGAATGACGGGATCGTCGACAATTACGACATCATCATCCTCGATACCCCGCCTGCGCTGGGGTACCTCACGATCAACGCGCTGGCCGCCGCCGATATTCTGCTGGTGCCGCTCGGGGCCTCTTTCCTGGAGTTCGATTCGACTGGGCGCTTCTTCGACATGCTCTATTCGACCTTCGCCAGCGTCGAGGAAGGCGAGAACGCCGCGCGTCGTCGCGACGGCCTGCCCGAGATGCGCTTCGAATGGGACGCGGTGCGGGCGATCGTGACGCGGTTCGATGCGGCGCAGCAGACCGATCTTGCGAATGTGATCCAGGCCTATTTCGGCGATTTCATGACGACCTATCGCCAGGAACTGACCGCAATGGTGGGACAGGCCGGCGAACAGGTGAACGGCATCTACGAGGCCGATTACCGCGAGTTCAACCGCGAGACCTATGTCCGCGGCCGTGAGACCTTCGACCGGACATGGGCCGAGGTAAAGGAGCTGATCCTCGGGACCTGGTGGCGGGATCAGGAAATGGAACGAGCCGAGCTGAAGGAGCAGGCGAATGGCTAAGCGCAGGAGGCTTGAAACACCGTCCACCGCGGATCTCGACCGGATCGAGGCCCAGTTTCGCAGCGAAACCATCGAGCGTCCCGCCCTCGCGCGCGGCGTGGCTCCCATCGCCCAGATCGCGGCGGACAGCGCGGCTCTTTCCTCGACCGAAAGCACCGAAAGCCGCGCATCGCGTGCGCGATCCGAAGCCGAGGCCGCGCGGCTACACGACGCCGAGGCCAGGGGGCTGCTGATCTCGGAGATCCCGATCGGGCTGATCGACGAGGCGGCGATGATCCGCGACCGCATGATCCTTGACGAGGAAGAGATGCTGGAGCTGAGGCTTTCGATTGCGGCGCATGGCCTGCGGCTGCCGATCGAGGTCTATGAGACGGCCGATCACAGCGCCCAGGGCCCGCGCTACGGGCTGATTTCCGGCTATCGTCGGCTGACGGCCGTCCGTGCGCTGCATGATCTGAGCCAGTCCGAAAGGCATGCAACCATCCGCGCCCTCATTCGACCCAGGACCGAAGCCGATGAGGCCTTTGTCGCCATGGTCGAGGAAAACGAGGTGCGCGAGGAGCTGAGCCATTTCGAACGTGGCCGGATTGCCGTCATCGCCGCCACGCAGGGGGCCTTTGCGAATACCGAGGATGCCGTCAACAAGCTTTTCGCCACCGGGTCCAAGGCGAAGCGCTCGAAGGTGCGTTCCTTTGCCCTGATCTTCGAGGAACTGGGCGATATGCTGCGATTTCCGGAAGCCCTGACCGAAAGGCGGGGGTTGCGGATTGCGGCGGCCCTTCGTGCCGGCTCTGAGGCAAGGCTGCGCCAGGCGCTTTCGTCGCGCCTTCCGGGGGACGCGGAAGAGGAATGGGCGATCATCGAACCCGTTCTGGAAGCCGCCGAAGAGACGCCGCGCGAGCCGCGCCGGGGCGGGCGTCCGCGCAGTGCTGCGCCGCGCTCGAGCTGGAGCGATGATCTGACCCGGACTAACAGCGGCATCACGATCCGGCAGGGCAGGGAAGGCAAGGCCTATGTCCTGCGCCTGGAAGGAGAGCTTCTTAATGACGAGTTGATCGATAGCCTGGTGGCCGAGATCCGGGCGCTGCTCGGGCGCTGACCAGTTTCGCGGCGAAACCAAGCTGCGAAACCGGGACCCCCTTCCTGAAGGGGAGGGCCGAGACCATCCTTGCTCAAGGCTGGTTCTTTGGAAGGCGAGAGACGGGGCAGGGCGGTCCGTGAAATGATGCCCGGATGGCAAGGCGCGGGCAGAGCCGAGCGCGCCTGGCGGCCGATGAGTTCGGGACCTTTTTCCGCCTCGGGTTCCGGGGCCGAGGGCACGGAGGCTTCGCCCGCATGCTCGCTGGAGCCGGGCCCTGAATCAGAAGAAAGACCGGCCGAAGGCCGGGGCAGGACCTGGCGGGCGAGCCGCGGGAGAGCAGATCTGGGCAGGATGCAGGGGTACCCCGGAGCTTCAGGGCGAATCGGTGATGGGTTCCGGAGGAAAAGGAAAAGGCGAGAGTCGGGACCTCCAGAAAACCGCAATAAGTGATTTTTATGCGGATTGAATGTTGGTTCTTTCAAGGGGTCGGTGATGTCCGGAGAGTGGTGATCTTGCTAACTGGGGCAGATTTCCGGGCAATGAGGCTCAGGCGGTCGTGCCTTCGACCATCTTGGGGAGTGGCTGTAGCGGTTCATAGGTCCCGTTGATGCCGAGGCGATCCCCCAAGTAGGAGAAGAAGGAGATGCCGAGCTTTTGGCAGGTCTTCATCAACCCGAGCATGATGTCGCTTGCTAAGCGGCCACCGGCGCTCATCGTGCCGCCCGCGATCCGGCGCTTGGTGACACAGGCGCGCAGGTCGTTTTCGGAGGCATTGGTGTGGAGCGGGATCTCGGGGCGCTCGAGCAACCTTCAGCAATTCGCTTTTTCGCCTGTGCAGGCGGGCCAGCAACTGACCCAACTCGTTCTAACGGCTGCGTTGCCCGAAGATGTCGTCGAAAGGTTGAACGAGGACGGTCCATCCACCGCGGACGGATATTGCCTCCAAAGCTTCAGATCGCGGTCGAGGCACAGATCTCGTCCCGTATCGCCTCCAGCTTGCGCGTCTGCTCAGGTGTTTTCGGCATCAGCTTCTGCAGCAGCCGCTCGGCATGCACCCAACACAGGGCATGATTGGGAATTCGGAACTGACCGGCATCGTCGGACACGACCACCGTGTTGCCCATCAGCCCGTGATCGCGAACGGCACCCCAGATCGCGGCCTCGCTGACCTCGCGCACCAGGCTGGGGTCGAAAACATCCTGGCGCAGCCTCACCAGGTGATCATACCACGCCATCTGCGAACAGAATGAGGTCTCGGGGTGGCCAGCAAGCCGGGCGATGACGTCCGGCGCAACCTTGCGCTGGCGCATATAGTCGAGTGCCGCATCGTTGACGATGTAATCTTCGTGGCCTGCCCGCAAAAGCGACAGGAAGTTCAGCCGTGACTTCGAGCGGCCCGTGCGGAACACGCTGAACCGCTCGCCGCCGATCTGCGTGGTGATCCCGTCGCGATGGGCATGGCTGGCGCTGATGTAGGGCGCCGGGGCCAGGCCTGTTCGAAGGATGGCCTGATCCTCCGCCACGAAACTCTCGAGACCCGTGGTCAGGATGCTTGCCAACTGGCGGTTGGAGATCTCCTTCCCGATCCCGTTCAGGATCGAGGTCAGCCGATCCGTTGTCACCTGGCGCCTTCGGCATGCAGCGCGAGGCAGAACCGGCGCAGGCTGGCGCCAGAACCGCCCAGCAACCCGGCTGGCAAGGGCGCGATGATCGTGTTGCCCTTTGGTGTCAGCCAGCATTCGCGCCGATAGCGGATAAGCTCGGCCGAAATTGCCAGATCACGAACCAGGATGGTTTCGTATCCCTTGAAGCGCGAAACCGAGGGCGCAGCTACTGACAGAACCTCCTCGTGGGTGACGCGGTCCTTGTCGCGCTTCGGACCGCGGCGCCGCCGTTGACCTCCGGGCTTGCGCACCTCCTGTTCCGTGATCTTGTCCATGCCAGAGGGTTTGAACGGCGGTCGCGGCGGCAGGTTCTTCAGCCGCGCGATCTCGCCGCGCAGATCGTGGTTCTCGGCCTGCAGACTAATGCGGACAATTTCTGACTTTTCGAGCTCGTCCCGCAACTCGGCCAGCTGAGCCTCGAGGACGCCAAGCCGCTGCGACAGATCAACGACGAGCCGAAGCAAGTCATCGGCGCTCGGCGCCTCAAGGGCATCATCCGACGGCTGGCTCATACGATTTTGAATCAGACTGTTGTCAGCAGCGAAATACCTTCGCCCGGAAATTTGCTCCAGTTACTCAATTTCCATCAAATCGGGAAAATTCGACTGACTTCGCGCTTTGGCCCTGCGAACAGCACCGCGTTTGGCGGATGCGTTCACGCTTCGATAACATCCGTCGTGCGAAATCTGCAGCGGGGCAGAAGCCCGTTCCGCAGGCCCTGCCTTGCATCTGGCTGTGCCAGGCAGGATCTGCGCCTTGATCCCCGAAGGCCGCGTCGATCGGGCGATCCGGTTCGGACAGGTATTTTGGCCATGCGGCGGTAAGCTTGGACCAATGGCGCATCGATGGCTTGTTCGATCAGATCATCGTCCAACTTGCGATGGCCATGGACCCTGCCGCTTGCGGCACCCGGGCCTTTTGCAACGGCGCGGTCGGGCGCCTGTCTTCCGGGCCCTCTTGTTCACCAGCCCCAGCTGGGCTCCGCTCGTCTGCCCGACCTGCAACCCAATCTCATGGCCGCGCGACGACGGTGGGGCAGGCGCGGGGGCCGGCGCCGTAACCCGGATGAAGATGGACGATGCCCGATAGAAAGATTGCCGAAAGCGGGCAATCGCCCCCGGCAAACGGCCCCCCGGGCAGCGACGGTCAGGTTCCGGTCTTGGCGACCGGTGAGGTTGTGGAAGTATCGGCCAGAGAGCCCTGCAAGACCGTCGTCGAATTCCTGCCGTGATCCGTCTGCATGGGCGGATCAGATGAATGCAAGGGAAGCGCGAAAGCCCCCGGCGGCGCGGGGTGAAAAGGCAGACGGCCCGGTTCCGATCGAACCCAAGCCGAACGGGCAAGGCGGGCGGGGGCAGGGGGGACCGCCGGCGGGTCGGGACGGTGACGCAGAACTGTCATGGAAACTTCACTTGGTTTTCGGCCTGTATTTCATTAATCCATGAATTATGGAAAAAGAGATACCCGATCAACTTGCCACGCTGGGCCATCCGCAACGGCTTGCCGTCTTTCGCCTGCTCATGCGCCGCTATCCCGATCGCGTCCCGGCGGGCGAGCTTGCGGCTTCGCTTGGCGTGAAGGCCAGCACCATGTCGACCTATCTTGCCGCGCTTCAACGCGTGGGACTGGTCGCGCAGGAAAGGGCAGGGACCTCGCTTCTCTATTCCATCCAGATGGCCGAGGTGCAGCAGATGTTCGGATATCTGTTCACCGATTGCTGCCGTGGCCGACCGGCACTTTGCCTTCCTTCCAGCACGGGAACCGCTGACATGACCGATCGCAAGTATAACGTCCTTTTCATCTGCACCGGCAATTCGGCGCGTTCGATCTTTGCCGAATCCATCCTGCGCAAGGTCGCGGGGGACCGGTTCAACGCCTTTTCCGCGGGCACGCGGCCCTATTCGGAACTGAACCCCTTTGCCCTGCAGGTCCTTCAGGACAAGGGGCATGACATTTCGAAGCTGCGCGCCAAGAACGTGTCGGAATTCACCGGGCCTGACGCGCCGCATCTGGATTTCGTCTTCACCGTCTGCAACCACGCCGCGAACGAGGAATGCCCGGCCTGGGAAGGTCAGCCGATCAGCGGCCATTGGGGCATGCCCGACCCGGTCAAGGCCGAGGGGACCAAGGCCGAGATGAGCCTAGCCTTCCAGCAGGCCTATGGCGCGCTCAAGAACCGCATCGAGGCATTTTCCGCGCTGCCCGTCGGAAGCCTTGACCGCATCGCCCTGCAATCCGCCGTCGACGAGATCGCGACTCATTTCCCCGAGGAAACCGCATGACCACCTATGCGCTGAATGGCCTTGGCCGGATCGGCAAGCTTGCGCTGAAGCCGCTTCTGGAGAGCAGAGCCGAGATTGCCTGGATCAACGATGCCGTGGGCGATCCCGAGATGCATGCGCATCTGCTGGAATTCGACACCGTGCATGGCCGCTGGGATGCGGAATTCGGCCATGACGCGTCAGGCATCAGCATCGCCGGAACCCGGCTGCCCTTCATTGGCACCAGCGACCTTGCGGCGCTGCCGCTGGAGGGTGTCGATGTGGTCATCGACTGCACGGGTGTCTTCAAGTCCGAGGCGAAGCTTGCGCCCTATTTCGCGGCCGGGGTGAAGAAGGTCGTGGTCTCGGCCCCGGTCAAGGACGGGCCGACCGCGAACATCGTCTATGGCGTCAACCAGGACAGCTATGACGCGGAACGCGACCGGATCATCACGGCGGCGTCCTGCACGACGAACTGCCTCGCCCCGGTGGTGAAGGTGATCCACGAGAGCCTGGGGATCAGGCACGGATCGATCACCACGATCCATGATGTCACGAATACCCAGACCATCGTCGACCGCCCCGCCAAGGACCTGCGCCGGGCGCGCTCGGCGCTGAATTCGCTGATCCCGACCACCACGGGTTCGGCCACCGCGATCACGCTGATCTATCCCGAGCTCAAGGGTCGCCTGAACGGTCATGCCGTGCGGGTGCCGCTGCTGAATGCCTCGCTGACCGATTGCGTCTTCGAGGTCGCGCGCGAAACCACGGCGGAAGAGGTGAACGCGCTTTTCAAGGCCGCCGCCGAAGGCCCGCTGCTGGGCATCCTTGGCTACGAGGAGCGGCCGCTGGTTTCGGCCGATTATACCAACGACCCGCGCTCTTCGATCGTCGATGCCCCATCGACCATGGTGGTGAACGGGACGCAGGTGAAGGTCTATGCCTGGTATGACAACGAATTCGGCTATGCCCATCGGCTGGTCGATGTCGCGCTGATGGTCGGGGCTTCGCTGTGAGCACGCGTCCCGAGGGCCTGTCGGCCTATGCCGCCGTCACTGCCGCCTATTGGGCCTTCATGCTGACCGATGGCGCGCTGCGGATGCTGGTGCTGCTGCATTTCCACCGGCTGGGCTTTTCGCCGGTGCAGCTGGCCTACCTGTTCATCCTCTACGAGATCGCGGGGATGGTGACGAACCTTGCCGCGGGCTGGATCGCCGCGCGCTTCGGGCTGACCTCGACGCTTTATGCGGGGCTGGGGCTGCAGGTCGCGGCCCTGCTGGCGCTGACCCAGCTTGACCCGGGCTGGGCGGTTGGCGCTTCGGTCGCCTTCGTGATGTGCGTGCAGGGGGCAAGCGGCGTGGCCAAGGACCTGGCCAAGATGTCGTCGAAATCGGCCGTCAAGCTTCTGGCCCCGGCCGAGGGCGGGGGACTGTTCCGCTGGGTCGCCGTGCTGACCGGGTCGAAGAATGCGGTGAAGGGCCTGGGCTTCCTTCTGGGCGCGGCATTGCTGGCGGTGCTGGGCTTTACCTGGTCGGTGCTGGTCATGGCCCTGGTCTTGTCCGTGATCCTGGTCGCGGTGGCGCTGTTCATGCCCGCCGGCCTGCCAAGGGGACGCAAGGGCGCGAAGTTTTCCGAGGTCTTTTCGAAATCGGCCAATGTGAACTGGCTTTCGGCGGCGCGGGTCTTCCTGTTCGGGGCGCGCGATGTCTGGTTCGTGGTGGGCATCCCGATCTATTTCTATGCCGTTCTGTCGGACGGGACCGAGGCGGGCAACCGCGCGGCCTTCTTCATGATCGGCAGCTTCATGGCGGTCTGGGTGATCCTTTACGGCATCGTCCAGGCCAATGCCCCGAAGATCCTTCGGGCGGCGAGCCGCCCCGAGGCAGAACTGATCCGGGCCGCGCGGGGCTGGGCGGGCGCGCTGTTCGTGGTTCCCGCCGCGCTGACGGTGGCGACGCTGCTGTCGCCCGGCCCGCAGCCCTGGCTGACCGCAACGCTGGTCGCGGGGCTTTTGGTCTTTGGCGCGATCTTCGCGGTGAACTCGTCGCTGCATTCCTATCTGATCCTCGCCTTCACGAAGACCGAGCGGGTCACGATGGATGTGGGCTTCTATTACATGGCCAATGCGGCGGGGCGGTTGATCGGCACGCTGCTGTCGGGCCTGACCTATCAGGTCGGAGGGTTGCCCCTGGTCCTGGGGACGGCCGCAATCATGGTTGCGCTGTCGGCGCTGATCTCGGGCCGGCTGAGCGACGAGGCGGTCGGCACGGCGGCCTGAGGCCATCGCGGCGGCGCTGGCGGGGCGGGGCGCGCCCGCGCGCCTACCGGCCGGTCAGGTTTTCGATCGGTCGCGGCGGAACGGGCTGGGTGACGAGGTAATTCTTGCGCCGTTCGTAAAAGGCGTTGCCGCCAGCCACGAGAACGTAATGCATGTTGTCATAGCCGAAGCGGTGGCTCGCGGCATGGAAGAACATCGCATCACCGATCATCGGGTGGCGTTCGCCGCGCAGGACGGCCCGCGCCGAGTCCCGGACGAGGGGCATGGATTTCTTGTCCATCTTGCGTCGCATGATCCCGGGGGCGAACTGTCCCTTTTGCGCCACGACCGCGCAGACCGAATTCGGATAGCGGCTGGATTCGACGCGGTTCATCACCACGCTGCCGACCGCGATCATGCCGTCCCGGCTGGATCGGTTGGATTCGAAATACATGGCGCGCTCCATGCATTCGAGTGCCGAGTGGCGGCCCGGCATGCCGCAACCCGCCATGACCAGGACAGCCGAGAGGCCGGCCGCGATCCGCAGCTTCGATATCGTCGATTTCATGTCCTGCCCCTGCCCGCGCCGTTCCGGCCTTGGTGGTTATGGGCATCAGGTTAGCAAGCGGCGGGGCTTCGCTTCAACCGTGCATTGCGGGCCGGGCCATTCGACCAAGCGCCGAGGCGCCCGGTTCAGCGGGGGGATGCGGGGCGCGGCGGATTTCGGCCTGCCGCGCCTTCGCTGTTCGCGTTTCAGGATGGCGCCTTCTCGACGGTGAGATGGGGCTTTCCGTCCGAAGTCTTGCGCTGCGAACGGCCGGTTTCGTCGATCGTGCCCCGGATCTGGTGGCGCAGGTTCGAGAAGCTCTCGAACCGGACTGTGTCGACGGGCCGATCCAGCCGGATCTCGACCTGGCGGTGTCCGGTCGGGCCGGAAAGCGCAATGATGCGCCCGCTATAGTCCTGCCCGAGATAGCAACCCCTGACCCGGTCGCCCAAGCTGAGTTCGGGCGGGGCGTTGCGCTGGCCAAGCCGGGCGTGAAGGGTGTTCCAGTCCCGCGCGCCATGCTGGCGGGCAACAAGCTCAAGCGCCTGGGCATGGCTGATCGGCCTGCCTTGGGCCTGTAGTGCCGCGCGCAGGGCCCTGGCCTGCGCCTTGGCGCCTTCGACGGAAAGCTGGCTCATCTTGGGCCCCCCTGCACGAGCCTTGCGGCCGATGGGCGAAATGGGGCGGACCACCTGCCGAAAGCGGCCGGGAATGGTGTTTTCAGGTCGTCAAAAGCGTGCCGTTCGGACATCGATCACTCCTCTGGCGAGGCATTTCATGAGGGATGGGAGCCTGCATTGCCCACCTGCGAAATGCTTCGAGGGTGAGATGTCGTCAAATTCCGGGCTTCACCGTGACCATGGTCCGCAGGCGGCAGGTGCCCGGCACCTTGGCCGATTTCATAGGCGCAAGGGAGCCCGGGGTCAATCCGGCCCGGACGGGGCCGATCAGGAGGTGAGGATGACGAAATCGCCGCCCGAATCCGGGGCGGGCCGGTTCGGCAGATCGCTGAGCACGAGCGTGAGGCCCGGATGCAGCGACGAATGCAATTGCGCGCGGAAAGCGTCGGGGATGCGCAGGCGTTCGAGAACCGAAACCTCGGGCGCAGCGGGCCGGGTCGGGTCGGGGTGATGGGTCACGCCGACCCAGCCCACGCCATTCCCTGTCGTCTCGAGCATCAGGACATGTTCACCCAGCGGGCCTTCCCCGACGAGGCTGAAATCCGAACTGGCAGTTTCCCGGCCATTGCGGAACAGGCGGACCCGCCGGTCCGCCGTCGAGGCCAGCACGGTGGCCACGGGATGGGCCTCGGCCTCGCGCCAGTCGGAAGGGCGCTGCTTGCCGGTGAGGCCAGAGATCACCTTTTCGAGCATGCTTTCCGAACCGTCGCTCAGCAACCGGCCGGGATGGGTCAGGTGCCAGGAATCCGAATGGCTGCCCGCAATGATGACCGGCGTTCCGACATGGGTCACGCCGTAGAGCTTTTTCGAGAATGCCATCGGCAGCCGGACGCAGCCATGCGAGGCGGGATAGCCAGGCAGGTTTCCCGCATGCAGTGCAATGCCGTCCCAGGTCAGCCGGTTCATGTTCGGCATCGGCGCGTCGTTATAGGTCGATGACCTGTGATCCCTGTCCTTTTGCAGGATCGTGAAGACCCCGGTCGGGGTTTCATGGCCCTTCTTGCCGGTCGAACAGGTGGATACCCCGATCCGGATGCCGTTGCGATAGACATGGACGCGCTGCTCGGGCAGGGACACGATCACGGCCACGCCTCCCTGGGGAGCGTTTTCGGGGTGCCAGGTGAATTCCCCCGGCTTCAGGTTGTCGGCGTCGATGACCACCTGTCCGACGGCTGCGCCCGCCACGATCCCGAGCCCCGCGCCCAGACCCGTCGCCATGCCGGCCAGCATCTTCCGCCGATTGATCGAAATCCGTTCCATGCTCTGCCCCCGTTCGTTTCCGGTGCCGGTCTGGGCCGCTTCCGGACATTGAATTTCCCGTTTCCCCACGCGCGCCGGCGGCGGCGCGGGGCTAAGGCCCCCGACGGGTTGTCAAACCCCATCGGGTCTTCGTCACCGCCAGAGCCTAGCAGCAGAGTTTCAACCCGCCTAGCGACAAGGGCCGCAGGACGCGTGCTGGGGCCTGAACGGGGGGCCTGAAGGGGCCGAATGTGACAGACCGGTCGCCCCGGCATGGCGGGTCAGGTCGATGCCACGGGCAGGGACCTGCCTTTTGGGACAGGTTCGGCGAATTCCGCCGCCGAACGTCAGCTAGCCGACACTTCCTTCCCGTCCTCTTGGCTAGAAGGGGGGCATGTTTCCGGATGCGAAAGGATCGGCCGGAAACAGTAACGAGTGGCCGATTTTTACTTGTCCTTTCGTAGAGCGGGGCGGCTTGTATCGCCCCGCTCTCCATTGCAATCTTTGCCTTCGATCGCTTCGTTCCCCAAGATTCGAGCCGCTTGTGCAAAATCTCCGTCTTCGTGCCGACCCGTTGCCGCTTGCCTTGATGGGGGATGCCTGAGCGATGGATGACCAACCCGGCGGCGCGCATCTGCTGAGCATGGAATTGTTGCAGGGATTGACCGAGGCGCAGAAGCGCGCCTTTCTGTCAGACTGCCATAGCCGCACCTATTCCGAGCCGCGGGACATCCTTCTGCAGGGCCAGCCGACCGATCTTTTCTACCTGGTCGAACGTGGTCAGGTGGAAGTTGTCTACCTGGACGGGTCGGGCAATTCGATCATCGTCCATATCGCGGGGCCGGGCGAGATCCTGGGCGAGATCGAGGCGCTTTCAGGCAAGACCTGCGCCGCGTCCTGCCGGGCCTTGCCGAATGCGCGGCTGCTGGCTTGCAACGTCTCGATCCTGCAAAACCATGTTCCGGCCCAGCAACTGGTCGTCAACCTGGCCGGGCTGCTGCATGACCGGCTGGTCCGGGACAATCGGGTGCGATCGGTCGACAACTTCCTGACGGCGGATCAGCGCATCGATCATTATGTCCACCAGTTCACCAGCGAGGGGCAGCCGGAACTGTTCATCAGCCAGGTCTATCTGGCTTCGCTGGCGGGCTGCACGCGGCAGACGGTGAACCGGCGGCTGCGCTGGCTGCAGGACTGCGGCATCGTCGCGATCAGCCGCGGCAGGATCAGGGTGCTTCGGCGCGATGCGCTGGGGGCTGCGAGCCCCGACTGAGCGTCGTCTGGGCAGGGCCGCGCGGCACTTGCCGTTCCGCGAGGAGGCCAAGGAAGGTGCCGCCAAGGATCAGCCCCGTCCCTGCGATGGTCGCGGGGCTGGCCGTTTCGGCGAGCAGGGCCCGCGCCAGGAGGACGCCGAAAAGCGGCTCGGTTCCCATCAGGAACGACACGCGCGTGGGGCTGGTATGACGGATCGCGGCATTCTGGACGTAGAACGCGGCGATCGTGCAGAAAAGCGACAGGAAGCCCACCGCCGCCCAGAACGGCAAACCGGCCCCGACGATCAATTCCCCGCCACCGCTCTCGCCACTATAGCCGGTCAGGACGAGCGCGAGGGTCAGCGTCCCAACCGTTCCCGCCTGCACCGCCGTCAGGGCGGCGGAGCCAATTGCGCGATCGGCCATCAGGCGCTTCGTCGCGACCACCATGACGGCGCGCAGGCCCGCAGCGACCAGGATCAGGAAATCACCCATCCCGAGGCGGTCGAGCCCGCCTGCGACAAGGCCCACGCCCGCAATCGCGATCCCGGCGCCCAGCAAGATGCCCGCGGGCGGCAAGCGTCGCCGCAGCCCGAATTCAATGAGCGGTGTGAGCAGCGTGCAGAGCGAGATGATCAGTGCGGCATTGGTCGCCGAAGTCATCGCCACGCCCCAGGTTTCGGCCAGGAAGATCGCGCAGAGGATCGCGCCAAGGACGGCGCCGGCTGCCAGGTCGCGCGGCGCGGCCGCAAGGATCTCGCGTCGGGCGATCGCCGACATGGCAAGCGCCGTCACGACAAAGCGGTAGAAGATCAGGACAAGGACCGGCGCATGTGCCAGCGCGCCCTTGGCGATCGGGTAGCTTGCCCCCCAGACCACCGCCACGCCAAGCACGGCCAGATCCGCCCAAAGAACCCTGCCACGTTCCGTCATTCCCGTTCTCCTGCTGCGTCGGGAACAGGGTTAGGGCGGGCCCGGCCTTGCGGGATAGAACGAAATTGCGGCTTCAGCCGCGCGCGTAGATGGCGGGCGACACGCCCATGATGGCCGCGAAGTGGCGCCCCATATGGCTTTGATCGGCAAAGCCCGTCGCCGCGGCGACATGCGCGACCCGCGCGCCCTGGCGCAGCATGCACTTGGCCCGCTCGATCCGGCGCAGGATATGCCAGGCATGGGGTGGCATGCCGGTGAGGCGGTGAAAGGCTGCGATGGTTTGCCGCCTGCCCAGACCCGCCACCGCGCAGAGATCTGCGAGCGACACGTTCTCGTCGTGGCAGGCATCGAGATAGTCGAGCGCTTGGGCGATCCGCGCGCGGGGCGCCGGCCGGTCATCGGGCAGGGCGAGGGCACCGAGTTCGCCCAGCATCATGCCCAGAAGCGCGTCGAGCGCGGTGTCGCGCAGCAGGGCAGGGCCATCGCCATGCACCTGCGCATGCAGTGCCGCGAACCTGCGCCCGAGCTCGGGCCGGGCATGGAATGCCGCGCCGAAATCAAGGGTGCCGCAACCTGGCTTTCCGGTGATATCCGCAATCAACTCGCGCATCTCCGGCTCGGCGATATAGATCATGCGCTGGTGCCAGCCATCCTCCGATCCGGCCCCGCCATGATGCACGTCGCCCGGACGCATGGTGACCAGGGACCCGGCCGGGACGCGATGCGCCTCGCCGCGGCACCAGACCTCGTGGATGCCGGCGTCGATCACCCCGAAAAGATATTCGTCATGGGCATGGGGCTTGAAGCGCTGGCGCATGTAGCGAGCCGAAAGCGTTTCCACGCCCGGCAGAGCCGGGTGCCTGCGAAACGTGACATGCCTGCCTTCGTCGTTCTTCATCCCGTCCGATCCGTGTTCCGATCGGACGGGATGATGGCCCGAGGGCCGGGTCTTGTCCATCGCGCCCGGCTGGAGCGGCCCTTTGCCCGAACTTGCCCCTTGCGGTCCTGCCGACCCTTGGGCCGGGCAGGTTGTTGCACAATCCCGCCGCAGCCCGGACAGTTGCTTTCTGCCCGCAAACGCCCGGCTTGCGGGAAAGGGGTGCGATGCGCATGCTTCGCCCGACCGATTTGGATGGCCGAGGCCCAGATGCACAGGACATGCCGTACATTGCCTTCCCTTCTTCAGTTCGCCCTGCTCGCCTGCGCGTTGATGCTTGCCGCCTGCAGCCGTCCGCCCGAGATCGTGGGCGTCGTAGGCCCACGGGCCGGTTCTGTTTCGCCAGCGGGGATCAGCCGCCACAAGATGTTCATCACGACGACGCGGCAGGCAACCGAGGTGGTCGGGGCGTTCTATTCGGCCGAACGTTCGCCGGAACTGGGGCTTGCCTCGGTGGTGGCGACCGTGCCGCCGACGCATCAGCTCGGCAACCTGGAGCGTCCGCAGAACCTGCCGCCCGATCCGGCAACCGAATTCACCATTGTCGAACCGGTCATCTATCGCACGGATGAGGCCTTTCGCCGCGAGATCAACCGCGAATTGGCCAAGCGCCCGGCGGGGCAGCGCAAGCTTCTGCTTTTCGTCCATGGCTACAACAACACGACAAGCGACGCGATCCTGCGGCTTTCCCAGTTCATCGAGGATACGGACTATCAGGGGGTGCCGGTGCTTCTGACCTGGGCTTCTGCTGCCAGTCCGGTCCGTTATGTCTACGATCTGAACAGCGTGCTGATCGCGCGCGACAAGCTGCAGGAAGCAGCCACGCTGCTGAGCAGAACGAATGCGGAAAGCGTCGACATCTTCGCGCATTCGATGGGCACCCTGCTGACGATGGAGGGACTGGTCGATGCGCAGAAGCGGGGAATGCTCGGCCGCCGCAGCGCGATCAAGACCATCGTCCTGGCATCCCCGGATATAGATATCGACCTGTTCCGCACCCAGATCGCGCAATTGCCGCCGCAGATCCGGGGCAGGCTCTTTCTGCTGGTGTCGCGCGATGACCGGGCGCTGCTTGCCTCGCGCCGGATCGCAGGCAATATCCCGCGCGTCGGGGCGGCCAATGCCGAGGAGCTGGCCGGGTTCGGGGTCACGGTGATCGACCTGTCGCAGATCGACGATTCGACGTCGGGCAGCCATTCGAAGTTCGCAGGTTCGCCCGAGGTCGTGCAATTGATCGGGCGCGGCCTCAACCGGCCGGGCGGCTTCCCGCCGCAAACGGGGTTCGGGCTGGACCAGTTGCTGGGCGATGTGCCGATCCTGATCTCGGGCAACTGATCCCGAAGGCCGAGGGCCGCCCGGCCCGGGCGGCCGCAGCCGGGGCGGCTAGTCGACCGGGACCCATTCTTCGGTCGGGTCGAAAAGCTCGATCCCCGCGGCCTTTTCCAGCGTGTCCTCGCCCAGATCCGCCTGATAGACGGTGCCTTCCTCGCCGACCATGAAGCTCATGATGCCGCTGTCGCCATATTCGGCGGGATAGGCCACGAGAGCGTGGCCCGCGATCATGTTGCCGCCGATCATGTAGCTGTAGGCGCCACCCGGAGCCGCGGGCCCCTGACCCTGCAGGATGCGGAAATAGTAGCCTTCATAGGGTTCGGGCGGGCGATCCTCGCCGGCGTCGCTGAAGCCGGTGAAATTGGCCCGCGCAAGGCTTTCGTCAAAGGGCGCGGGCGGCGTTTCGGGATCATCGAGCCAGTAGAGCCCGTCATGCTGACCCGGAGACGACAGGATCGAGGCCGCGAATTCCATCACGCCATCGCCGTCCTGGTCGGTGCTGCGATACCTGGCCTGGACCTCGGGCGCGCGCCGCATGATCTCGATGACCTCAAGCTCATGCCGCCCGATGCGGCGCGCGAGCACCTCTTCACGCGCGTCCTCGGCATCGAAGCTCCAGCCCTGATCGGTCTTGGCAAGCTGGGCGGGGAAGGGCCACATCTCGCGGCCGGCGAGCAGGGTCAGGCGGTTTTCGCCGGCTTCGACGAGGCGGTGGATGACGTGCATGTCGTCAAGCAACTTGCCCCAGAGCTCGCGGTCCTCATCCGCATTTCCGGTCGAGACCAGGTCTTCGGTTTCCGGGCCGAATATCGCCATCACGGCGGCCTTGTCCTTGGCCTCGAGCGCCGAGACCAGCGCCGCGACCGCGGCGTCGGGCGTGTCGAAATATTGCGGCTCGGCCCGGGCGGGCAGGGCGGCGGCAAGCATCAAGGCCAAGGCAGGCATGAGCGGTTTCATCTTCTTCCTCCCCGACCGCCATGGCGGCCGCCTTTCGCACCGAGGCTGGCGCGGCCACGATGGCTTGCCGCCGACGGGCGCGGACCCGATTGGCGCTGGAACGCGCTGTTCGAGCGTTTTGGCGCCGTCGCGCGCTTGGGCAACTTATGCGCCGCGGGGCGCGAGACATGCGGCTTGGCGGCGGCGCGCTGCGCTGCGGGCCTGACTGCGGGTTTGGCCCGGTTCTGGCCCGGCTTGGCCTGACGGACCGGCTGCTTGCGGTTGGCGGCGGCCTGGCCGAGCTTTTTCTTGGTCGCCTGAAGGTTCGCAGGCTTGGCGCCGGATGCCTTGCGCGCCTCGATCTTCTTCTTGGCGGCCGCGCGGTTGGCGGGATCGGCAAGGGGGCGGTTGTTCGGACGGTTGGCGGTGCGCTCGGAGATGTTGCGGCGAACCTGGTCACGGTCGATCGGGGGGCGGTTGTTCGCGCCGATGCTGACCCGGTTGCCGATGCGGTCGCGATCTATGTTGATGTTGTCGCGGTCGATGTTGATGTCGCCCCGCTCGAAGTTGCGATCGCCGCGGTTGATCGTGATGTCGCCGCGGTTCCAGTCGATATGATCATCATCGTGCCAGCCATGCCAATCGTCGTCATCGTCGAAGATTTCGTCAAGAATGACCGCCCTGCCCAGAAGGATGCCGCCCGTGACCAGGAGGTCGTTCCAATGGGTGCCGTCGTCATAGCCGTAATTGTAGCCATAGTGATAGTTGGGCGCCCCGGCGACCGGGGTCTTGTAGACCACCTGGCTGTCATAGGTCGGGACATAGACCACGCCGGGCTCGGCCGGGGCGATGCGGATCTTGTTCTCGACCGTCTCGACTTTCTGGGCGGGCGTGTCGACGAGATAGCCGTTCTTCTGTGCCTCGCCCCGCAGCCGCTGGATCGAGGCGAGCACATCGTCGGTCTGACCCACCACGGCTTCGCCCGCCTGTTCGGTCCAGTCGATATTGTCGCTCATCCGCGTGACGAGATCGGGGAAGGCCGCAGCCAGTTCACGCACGCTGTCATCCCAGGGTTCGGCCGCCGCCTTGTCGGAACGCTCCTTGTCGGTATCCCCGGATGTGTCCTCGACGAAATGGCTGGCCTTCACCACGTCAAGCGGGAAGGTCGTGGCGACAAGGACCGGCGTCAGCAGTTCATCGGGGAAAAGCGCGACCGGCCCGAAAAGCGTATCGAGTTCATCAGTCGTAAGATCGCCCTCGGCCTCGATCGCGGCGCGCATCTCGGCCGAGCTGGCTGCCGGCAGGCCGGTGCAGGGGATGTTCAGCGTCATGCCGATCGCGAGATCGCGCGGATCGGCGCCCAGCGTGTCGCGGTTCGCCTCGACGATCAGCGGGTATTGATCGGCATCGCCATAGGCCCGGCGCGCGAGCCCGCTCAGCGTGTCGCCGCTGACGACCACATGGGGCGAGCCGCAGGGCAGCGCATCCTGCGCGAACACCGGTGCCGAGACTGCGGCCATGACGAGGCCGCCGGAAATGCAGCCGCCGAGGCCGCGCAAGCCCTGAGGAATCATGCGCAACCCCCCAATCATTCGTCGGGACATCTGGCCTCCTCCATGTTCCGCGCGGGCAAATGCCGGGAGCGCGGAAATTCATGCTAACCCCGGAGGGCAAGGTTGAGAAGATCATCCTTGCGATCTTTTCCCGGTGCGCCGCATGGCCCTGCCACACATGCCGTCAGCGGGGGCGGGCATTCAGTCGATGATATGATATCCGCCATCAATGAAAATCGTCTGGCCGGTGATCAGCCGGGCCGCGTCATGGGCAAGGAAGGCCACCGCCGCGCCAACATCGTCGATGCCGACAAGCTGCCGGGCCGGGGCCTTGCGTTCGGCCTTCGCCAGAAGCTCGTCGAATTCGGGAATGCCCGAGGCTGCCCGCGTCGCGAGCGGGCCGGGTGAAATCGCGTGGACCCGAATGCCCTTTGGCCCCAGTTCGGCGGCCATGTAACGCGCCGCACTTTCCAACGCCGCCTTGGCGACGCCCATGATGTTGTAATTTTCCACCACCCGCTGGGCGCCATAATAGCTCATGGTGAACATGGCCCCGCCGTTCTTCATCAGGGGTTCGGCAAGCTGGGCCATGCGCATGAAAGACCAGCACGAAACTTCCATCGTCTTGAGAAACCCGTCGAGCGGCGCATCGGTCACGCGCCCCGCCAATGTCTCGCGCGGAGCGAAGGCGATGGAATGGACGAGGTAGTCGATTTCACCCCATTGCCGGGTGATCTCGTCGAAGACAGCCTCGATCTGGCCCGGCACCATGACATCGAGCGGCATGAAGATCGGGGCCTCGATCTCGCGCGCGAGGGGTTCGACGAAGCGATGCGCCTTGTCGTTGAGATAGGTCACGGCAAGTTCGGCGCCAAGCGCACGGAAGGCGCGGGCGCAGCCCCAGGCGATCGACTGGTCATTCGCGATCCCGACGATCAGCCCCTTCTTTCCCTCGAGCAGCTTCGCCTTGACGGTCGGAAGGGTCATGTCGGGTTTCCTTGTTGCGGTTCCTGGATCAGGGCAAGGGTGTGGCGCGCGATCATCAGTTCCTCGTCCGTGGGGATGACATAAAGGGCGATGCGGCTTGCCGGGGTCGAAACCAGGGTGGCGCCGCGCGCGTTCGCGTCGGGATCGAGTTCGGCGCCGAGCCAGCCCAGCGTCGCGGCGATGCGGGCGCGGATCGGGGCCGAGTTCTCGCCGATGCCGGCGGTGAAGACGAAGGCATCGAGCCCGCCAAGCGCGGCGGCCAGCATCCCGGCGCTGAGCCCGCAGCGATAGGCGAAATAGTCGATTGCAAAGGCGGCGTCGGGCGCGTCGCTTGTCAGCAATTCGCGCATGTCGCTGGACACCCCCGAAAGCGCCTTGAGCCCCGAGCCGCGATAGAGCAGGTCGGTGACCTGATCGGCGCTCATCCCCCGTTGCGAGATGAGGTAGAGGACGACGCCCGGGTCAAGCTGGCCGGGCCTTGTTCCCATCGGCAGACCGTCGAGCGCGGTGAAGCCCATCGTGCTGTCGACGCTGCGCCCCGCCTTCAGCGCACACATCGAGGCCCCGCTGCCGAGATGGGCGGTGATGACGCGCCCCTGGGCGATATCGGGTGCGATCTCGGGCAGCCGGCTGGCGATATATTCATAGGAAAGCCCGTGAAAGCCGTAGCGCCGCACGCCTTCGTCATAATAGCTGCGCGGAATGGCATAGCTTTCCGTCACCTGCGTGTGATCGCGATGGAAGGCCGTATCGAAGCAGGCGACCTGCGGCACATCGGGGCTGATCTGCATGGCCAGGCGGATCGGGGCGAGGTTGTTGGGCTGATGCAGCGGTGCGAGCACCTCGTAATCCGCGAGATGATCCAGCACCGCTTCGTCGATCAGGACGGGTGCGCTGAAATCCGGCCCGCCATGTACCACGCGATGACCGATCGCACGCAGGTCCAGCCCCTCGAGCGTGCCGAGCCAGTGTCCGGTTTCGGTTATGGCGGCGGGCAGGTCGGGAATCTCGCCCGGCGCATAGGCGCGGTCGATGATGGTGGCCCCATCCGCAGCCGTGGCCCGCAAATGCGGGCGCAGGCCGATCCCATCCATCTGGCCGCGGATCTGGCGGATCAGGGTCGCGCCCGTTTCCCCGATGCCGAAGATCTGGAACTTCAGGCTGGATGAACCGGCATTGACGACGAGGATCGCACCGGTCATTGCGCCACCACCATCGACTGGCGCTTCCGTCGTGCCTCGGCGTCGATTGCGGCGACCGCGCAGGAGGCCAGCCGGGTGCGGACCGAATCCGCCCGCGACGTCAGCACAATGGGCACGCGCGCGCCCAGAACCACACCCGCCGCATCGGCATGGGCGAGAAAGCTCAGGTTCTTGGCCAGCATGTTGCCGGCTTCGAGATCGGGCACGACCAGCACCTGTGCCCGGCCGGCGACCGGCCCACCGATGTTTTTGATCCGCGCGGCCTCGGGGTCGATCGCATTGTCGAAGGCGAGCGGGCCTTCCAGCAATCCGCCTGTGATCTGGCCCCGCTCGGCCATCTTGCAAAGCGCCGCCGCCTCGATGGTCGAGGGAATTTTGCCGGTCACCGTCTCGACCGCCGAGAGGATGGCGACGCGCGGTTCCTCTATCCCCAAAGAATGCAGCAGGTCGATGGCATTCTGGACGATGTCGCGCTTGGTTTCGAGATCGGGAAAGATGTTGATCGCCGCATCGGTGATGAACAGCGTGTCCTGGTGGCCGGGCACGTCCATGACGAAGACATGGCTGATGCGGCGTCCGGTCCTGAGCCCCGTCGCCGAAGAGGTGATCTCGCGCATGAATTCGTCGGTGTGGAGGCTGCCTTTCATGAGCACCTCGCCCTTGCCCTGACAGATGAGCTTGACGGCTGTCGCCGCGGCGGCATGGCTATGGGGGACATCGACGATCTCGATCCCGGCAAGGTCGATGCCGCATTCGTCCGCGACCGCCCTGATCCGGGCCTCGGGGCCGACGAGCAAGGGGATGATGAGCCCTTCGCGCCCGGCCTCGATCGGACCGCGCAGCGAAGGTTCGTCGCAGGGATGGGCAACCACGGTGACGACATCATGGGTTTCGCGCGCCCGCGCGATCAGCATGTCGTATTTCGAGGGGGTATTCGCATTGGGCAGGGTCACGAAAATCTCCTCAGTGAGGTGGGTTCAATCCAGCCGCATCTCGGGCACATCGCCTGCGACGATCAGCCTGGCCGCGGTCGCGGCAAGGATCTGATCGACGCTGATGCCGGGGCCGCGCTCGTTCAGCACGAGACCCCTTTCGGTGGGTTCGATCACGGCCATTTCGGTCACGATCAGGTCGACGCGTCGTTCGGCGGTCAGGGGAAGGCTGCATTCGGGCAGGATCTTGGGCTCGCCCCTGGCGGTATGGAGCATGGCCACGACGACGCTGCGCGCCCCCGCGACGAGATCCATCGCCCCGCCCATGCCCGGAACCATCTTGCCCGGCACCATCCAGTTCGCGAGATGGCCCTTTTCGTCGACCTGCAGCCCGCCAAGCACGGTCATGTCCAGATGGCCGCCGCGAATCAGCCCGAAGCTCATGGCGCTGTCGATCGAGGCGGCGCCGGGAACTGCGGTGACGAAACCTCCGCCCGCATCGGTCAGGTTTTCGTCGGCCATTCCCTCGGGCGGCCGGGCGCCGAGCCCGATGACCCCGTTTTCGGCCTGGAAATAGACCCCGATCCCCTCGGGGACGTAATTCGCGACGAGACTCGGCAGCCCGATGCCGAGGTTGACCAATGTGCCGGGGCGGATTTCGCGGGCGACGCGTCGGGCGATGATCTCCTTGGCGTCCATCACGGTGTCCTCCCCAGGAGATGGTCGACGAGCACCCCCGGCGTCTTGACCGCATCGGGCGGGATCGTCCCGACCGGCACGATATGCTCGGCTTCGGCGATCACGGTGGTCGCGGCCAGCGCCATGATCGGGTTGAAGTTATGCGCCGTCAGCATATAGGCGAGATTTCCCGCGTAATCGGCGTGATGGCAGGAGAGCAGCGCGAAATCGCCCCTGATCGGGCGTTCCAGAAGGAAGCGCTTGCCGTCGACCTCGACCACCTGCTTGCCGTCTTCGACGGGGGTTCCGAGCCCTGTTGCGGTCAAGACCCCGCCAAGGCCGTAGCCCGCCGCGCGGATGCGTTCGACGAGAGTGCCCTGCGGGACCAGTTCGATCTCCATCTCGCCCGCGATCATCATGCGCTGTGCAAGCGGGTTCAGGCCGATATGTGACACCACCGCGCGGCGCACCTGGCCCGAGGCCACCAGCCGCCCGATGCCCTTTTCCGGCGTGGCGAGATCGTTGCAGACAATGGTGAGATCGCCCGGGCCGCGTGCGCGGATCGCCTCGATGAGCCGGTGCGGAGAGCCGACGCCCATGAAGCCCCCGACCAGCAGGACCGAGCCCGGTTCGATCATCTCGGCGGCGGCCTCCGGCCGGATCGCCGTCTTCACGCGGTCGTCCCTGCCGGGATCGCGCCGCGTGGGTGCAAGGCGCCAGCGGATCGTGCGGCCCGGGCCAACGCGTTCCGGGCGTGGGCATCCAAGGTCACAGACGCGGCGTCAGGATGGGGTTGCGATAGCATGTGTCGCTCCAGGACGGGGCAAGGTCGAAGCTGCATGTCGTCACCGACCAGCGCCCTGCGGGTCGGTCCTGGTCTGGAGGCAGACTAGATCGCTCGGGCGCGTCACATCCAGCCCCTTTGGTCGTTCCGAACCGGAAAAATCCCCTTGGGTGACGTAGATCTGCCGTCAATTGTGGCAAGGCGGTGGCTCTTTAACCTTCCCTTGACGCGACCGGGTTGGCTAGGGTGAGAATGAAAAGACCGGCCATGGGACCGTGCGGACCTGGGGCAGGGCGCCAATTTCCGTCGAGAGAACAGAAACATGCGACTTTTCCAACTGCCGGTCCTGATGCTGATGGCACTGGCGCCGACGGCCCTTGCGGCGCAACCGATCGACGAATCGCGGATCTCGTTTCCGGCGGGTGCTACGGGCACCACGTTAAAGGGCAGGATCGCGGGCGAACAGATCACCGATTACCTGCTGAATGCCCGGGCGGGGCAGAGCATGACGATCGACTTTGCCCCGTCCAATGCCTCTGGCTATTTCAACCTGATGATCGGCAATGATCCGGCCGCGATCCATGTCGGCTCGACATCCGGCAACCATTACAAGGGTGTCCTGCCGAAGGATGGGGATTACCGGATCAGGGTCTACCTGATGCGAAATGCCGCCCGGCGCGGGGAAGCGGCGGATTTCACCCTGAAGGTCGCGATCGGGGCCGCAGCCTCTGCAACCGAGGCCGCCCCCGCCCCCGATCCGGCAGGGGGCGATTTCGCTGACGGCTTGTCCGGCGGGCCGGACTGGTGGCAGGTGACGGGCGTCGCGGCCCACGATACGCTGAACGTGCGCGCGGGGCCCGGCACTTCGAACGGGGTGATCGGCAAGCTTGCGAATGGCGATCGGGTTCGCAATCGCGGATGCAGCATGAATGGCGAAACCCGGTGGTGCCATGTCGAGATGCCCGGCGATCAGCCGCTGTCGGGCTGGGTCGCAGGCCGCTATCTGGCCGAGGCGGGCGCACCCGCCGCTGCGCCCGGGCCCGAGGCGCATGGCAGCATTCCCTGTGCCCTCGCTTCCGGCCAGCCGATGGGCAGCTGTTCGTTTCGGGCGTCGCGCGGGACGGGCGGAACCGCGAGCATATGGATTGCCCTGCCGGGGGGTGGCGAACGCTATCTGGATTTTCGCGAAGGGCGGCTGGTTGGAAGCGATCCCGGCACAACCGTCAGCCACATGCGGGAAGCCGACCTCAACATGATCCTGGTGGATGGGCATGAGCGTTACGAGATCCCCGATGCCGTCCTTTACGGCGGCTGAGCCAGGATCGCTCTGCGCTGCAGATCGCCTCGTCGCGCGTTCGACAGCTTTGGAGGCTCCATGATCAGATCACGGCTGATCCTTTCGACCGTTCTTTGCACGCATCTTGCCGGAGAGACGCTGGCCGATCCCGCATCCTTGCCCCCTATCGGCCCTGACGAGCTGGCCTTTTCGGTTCGGAACATGGACCCGAGCGCCGATCCGGCAGAGGATTTCCTGCGATACAGCTCTGGTGGCTGGCTCGATCGGGTCGCGCGCCCTGCACAATTGCCGAGCTACGGGATCTTTTCGATCATGGTCGAGCGGCTGACAAGGCAGGTTGCCGGGGTGGCGGAAAAGGCGGGGCGCGAGGCTCAGGCGGCACCGAAAGGCTCGCCCACCCAGCTTGTGGGGGATTTCTACAACGCCTTCATGGATGTCGAGGCGATCGACGATGCGGGGATCGAGCCGATCCGGTCCATGCTTGACGAGGTCGCCGCAGCCGGATCGGTCGGGGATCTCGTGCGGATCGCCGCCGAACAGGCCGCGGCGGCCGGTCCGGCATTGCTGGCCATGATCGGGCCGGCGCCCGATCCGGCGGACAATTCGCGACATGCGATGTTCGTGGTCGGCCAGTCCTTCGGCCTCGACCGGAATTTTCTCGAGATTTTGCGCCTGAATGCCGATAGCCCGCCCAAGACGGCCTATCGCGCCTATATCCGGAACCTGCTTGTCGCGGCAGGCTATGACGCGCCGGAGGCCGAGCGGATCGCCGATGTGTCGCTGAAGATCGAGACCGCGCTTTATGCCCATTTTCTGACGCCAGCCGAAGCGAAGATCCCCGCGAACCGATACGGCACGCTTTCCTATGCCGAAGCCAAGGCGCAGGTGCCGGATTTCGATCTTGACCTCTATCTCGATACCATCGGTTTCTCGAGGCCCGAGACGCTTTACATGTACGAGCCCCGGGCCCTGGCCGGGCTTGCCGAACTTTTGCGGACGGTGCCGCTGGAGGATCTCAAGGATTACTATTCGTTCCGCCTGATCCATGAGTTCGCCCCGTTCCTGACGAGCGCGCTGCGCGAGCCCGGGCTTGACCTGCAGGAGGCGCTTGTGGGCGCGCGGAACGACCGGCCCAGGGCCGAACGGCTTTATCAGCTCTTCATCGAGAAGCTGGGGCATCCGGTCAGCCAGCTTTATGTCGAGCAATACTATTCGGACGCGACCAAGGCCGAGGTGCTCGACATGATCGAGCGGACCAAGGCGGTCTTCCGGCGCCGCATCACCGAAAGCGAATGGCTGACCGCGCCGACGATGCAGGAGGCGCTGCACAAGATCGACAACTTCTATCACAAGGTCGGCTACCCGGATGAATGGATCGACTTCGGCAGCGTCGACATCGTGCCCGACGACCCGGTCGCGAACATCATCGCCCTTGGGCGTTTCGACATGTCGCGTGAGCTTGAGAAGCTGCGTCATCCGCCGAAACACGACGAGTTCAACGACCGCTCGACGCTGCCCATCGCCATGAATGCGGCCTATTCGCCGATGATCAACGGCTTCGAGGTGACTGCCGCGATCACGCAGGCCCCGGTCTTCGCGGCAAGCGACGACGCGCCCCTCAAATTCTGCCGGATCGGTGCCGTGATCGGTCACGAGATGACGCATGGGTTCGACTTCTCGGGCCGGCATTTCGACGCGGTCGGGAATTTGCGGAACTGGTGGACGCCCGAAGACAACGCGGCCTTCCTAGTCGAGGCACAGAAGCTGATCGACCAGGCCGAGGCCTTCGAGGTGCTGCCGGGCCTTCACATGAACGGCCTGCTGAGCGTCGGCGAGAACGTGGCCGATGTGGGGGGCATCACCCTGGGCCACGAGGCGCTGATGGTCTATCTGGAGGAACATCCCGAAGAGAATGTCGAGATCGACGGGCTGACACCGGAGCAGCGCTGCTTCATCGGCTGGTCCCAGTTCTGGACCATGAAGGCGACGGACCCGTATCTTCGGGCCATCGTGGCGAATGATGGGCATGCCCCCGATTTCTACCGCTCGGTCGCCGCGCTCCAGCATGTCGATGCGTTTTACGATGCCTTCGACATCCGCGCGGGCGATCCGATGTGGTTGCCGCCCGAAAAACGCGCTCGGGCCTGGTGACGCCCTTGGCCCGGGCAAGCGCGGTTGTCAGGCAGCTGTTGTGCCCGTAGCCCGGCGCTGCTGCAGGATACGCCGCGTGAACGCGACGAGGAACACGGCGGTCAGGATCAGGATGATCGTCGGCGCCGGTGCGCTGTCGAGAAAGAAGCTGGCATAGACCCCGGCCAGCATCGAACCCATGCAGATCACGACCGACAGCCCCAGCATCCTGCCGAAGCTGCGGGTCAGCAGAAAGGCGATGGCGCCGGGCGCAATGAGCAATCCGACGGCCAGGATCAGCCCGGTTGAGGTCATCGTGGCGACAATGGTCAACGAAAGCACCGTCAGCAGCCCGTAATGCAGCATTGCCACCGGCAGGCCCGACGCGCGCGCCTGCGCGGGATCGAAGGCATGCAGCATGAGATCCTTCCATTTCAGCAGCAGAACGGCCGAAACCGGAATCGCGATCCAGAGCGCCGTCTTCAGATCATTCGCGCCGACCCCAAGCATGTTGCCGAACAGGATATGGTCCAGATGCACGTCGGAGGTGATCGACGTGTAGATGACGATGCCAAGGCCGAACATGCCCGAAAAGACCACGCCCATCACCGTGTCCTGCTTTACCCGGCTGTTTTCGGACAGGTATCCGGTTGCAAGCGCGGTGACCATTCCGGCTGCGAAGGCGCCGATGATGAGGGGAAAGCCCGCGATATAGGCGATCACGACGCCGGGCAGCACGGCATGGCTGACCGCATCGCCCATCAGGGCCCAGCCCTTGAGCACAAGAAAGCAGGACAGAAGCGCGGTCGGCACCGAGACGATGGCGACGATCAGGAAGGCCTTCTGCATGAACGGAAACTGGAAAGGCATCAGAAGCTGTTCGATCATGGCGCCACCTCCTCGGCGGCAAGGGCTGCGCGTGCCTTGGCACGGGCAGCCAGCAGCCCGTGTTTCGGCGCCCAGATGAAGGTCGCAAGGAAGATCAGCGTTTGCAGAACGACGATGATCCCGCCTGTGGCACCGTCGAGGAAATAGGACAGGTAGGCACCAAGAAAGCTGGTCACGGTGCCGATCGCCACCGACAGCGCGATGAGCCGGGGAAAGCGGTCACAGAGCAGATAGGCCGTGGCCCCCGGCGTCACCACCATGGCGATGACAAGAAAGGCGCCGACGGTCTGCATCGCCGCGACCACGCAGGCCGAGAGCAGGACAAAGAACATCGCCTTCAAGAAAGACGGCCGCAGACCGATCGAGCGGGCATGGCTTTCGTCGAAGAACACGACCATCAGATCCTTCCACTTCGCCAGAAGGATCGCGAGCGTCACGAAGCCGATAAGGGCAAGTTGCAGCGTATCCTCGGGCGTGATCGCAAGGATATTGCCCATCGTGATCGTCTGGACCGAGACGGCCATCGGATTGATCGAGACCATGAAAAGTCCGAGCCCGAAGAACGATGTGAAGATCAGCCCGATCACGACATCGACCTTGAGCCCCGAGCGGTCCGACAGGAACAGCATGGCCGCAGCGGCGAGTCCCCCGGACAGGAAGGCGCCAAGCGCGAAGGGCAGGCCCAGCATGTAGGCCCCGGCCACGCCCGGCACGACCGAATGGGACAGCGCGTCGCCGATCAGCGACCAGCCCTTGAGCATCAGGTAGCTGGAAAGAAACGCGCAGACCCCGCCGACCAGGGCCGAGACCCACATGGCATTCGTCATGTAGCCATATGTGAACGGCTCGAGAAGGATGTTCACTTGTCTTTCTCCCCGCCTTCGGTCTTGTCCCCGGCCAATGTCTGCGTCCGGTCCCCGTAATGGACGAGGGGCCGTTCATCGTCGGAGAAGATCGTGACCTGGCGCGCATCCGGATCGTCGTGCAGAGCCTTGCCACCAAGCGTGAAGTGACGCAGGACGCCGCCGAAGGCTGCTTCGAGGTTCTGGCGGGTGAAGGTGGTTTCGGTCGGACCGTAGCCGAGCACGGTTCCCTTGATCAGAACCACGCGGTCGCAGAATTCGGGAACCGAGCCCAGGTTATGGGTCGAGACCAGCATGACGCGGCCTTCCTGCCGCAATTCGCGCAAGAGCGCGATGATCTGTTCTTCCGTCTGCACGTCGACGCCGGTGAAGGGCTCGTCAAGCAGGATGACCTTGCCGTCCTGCGCCAATGCGCGGGCCAGGAAGACGCGCTTCTTCTGCCCGCCGGACAGTTCGCCGATCTGGCGGTGGCGAAATTCCTGCATGTTGACGCGCCGCAGGGCCACATCGACGGCGTCCCGATCTGCCTGGGACGGACGGCGCAGGAAACCCATATGGCCGTAGCGCCCCATCATCACCACGTCCTCGACCAGAACGGGGAAGGACCAGTCCACCTCTTCGGCCTGCGGCACATAGGCCACGAGGTTCTTTTTCACCGCCTCCTTTACGGTCATGCCGAGAAGCCGGATTTCGCCCTTGGCAACGGGAACGAATCCCATGATCGCCTTGAAAAGAGTGGATTTCCCGGCGCCGTTCACGCCCACCAGCGCAGTCACCGTGCCGCGCGGGATCTCGAAACTGGCATTTTTCAGGGCGGTATGGCCGTTGCGATAGGTCGCCGTCACGTCGCGCGCGATGATCCCGCCCGATTCCGACCGGCTTTCGCTTGTTCGCATTGCACCGTCTTCAACGCGCATCATCTTTGCTTTCTGCCGGAACGGGACGGCGGCCCTGTCGGATAGGAACCTGCTGCGCATGGCTGCGCGGCGGCTAGTCTAGCGGATATCTCGTCCTCAGTTAATGTGGGCGGTCAATCCCTTTGCGACCGTTTCCGAAGTCACCCGCAACAGATCGAGATAAGTCGGAACCGGACCGTCGGGTTCGGAAAGGCTGTCGACGTAAAGCACTCCACCATATTCCGCGCCGGTTTCGCGCGCGACCTGCTTGGCCGGGGCCGTGTTGACCGTGCTTTCGCAAAAGACCACGGGAATTTCGTTTTCCCGGACACCGTCGATCACGCCGCGCACCTGTTGCGGGGTGCCCATCTGGTCAGAGTTCATCGGCCAGAGGTAAAGCTCCTTCAGGCCAAGGTCGCGGGCAAGATAGGAAAAGGCGCCCTCGCAGGTCACAAGCCAGCGCTGAGCCTCGGGGACCTCGCCGATTTCTGCCCTTAGAGGTTCCAGAACCGCGCGAAGCTGATCCTTGTAGGCGGCTGCGTTGCTGGCATAGGTTTCGGCATTTTCGGGATCGTGTTCGGCGAATGATCCGGCGATATTGTCGATATAGATCAAGGCATTCTCAAGGCCCATCCAGGCATGCGGATTGGGCTTGCCCTCATAGGCGCCCGCGGCGATCGGGATCGGCCGGATGCCATCGGTCAGCGTGGCCGAGGGGATATCCCCCAGATTGGCGAGGAATTTCTCGAACCAGAGTTCGAGGTTCATGCCGTTCCAAAGGATCAGGTCGGCATCCTGCGCCCTGACGATATCCTGCGGCGTGGGTTCATAGCCATGGATTTCGGCCCCAGGCTTGGTGATCGAGACGACTTCTGCCTTGTCGCCCGCGACATGGCTCGCCATTTCCGCAAGGACGGTAAAGGTGGTCACGACCTTCATCTTGTCATCCGCCAGGGCCGAGCCCGTCATCAGCGCGGTTGCTGCCAGTGCGCCAAGCAACTGGGCCATCGTCGAAGGCATGGAATTTCCTTTCCGGTTCAGGGCGGGCACGGGCGCGGGCCGCGAGGTCGCCAGATGCAAGCCAGTTGCAGATAGGAATATCGAACTCCAAGCAGTTTGCAAGTGAAAATCATTCTCATCTGATTTGCGGAATGCCACGGTCCGAATGTCGACGCGATGAGGGTCGCGTCGATCCGTGTTCAAGCCATTCGGCAATCGGCGAAGATCGTTCCGTCAGTCCCGGGGACGGCGGCTTTCATCCACGATCCCGGCAAAACGGTCGGCGGCGCGTTTGGGCAGGTCATCGGGAAACGAGATCTCTGCCTGCTCTCCCACCTCGATCAGCATGACCATGCCCATCGCGAAATGCGGCGAACATTTGATGCCGTAGATGCCGGGCCGATCAAGGGTGACCTCGAAACTCTCGTTGATCTTCGATCTGAAGGGCTCGGCCCCGGCGGGGATCATGCCTTCGATCGTTGCGGCATTATGGCTGGGCTGGGTCGGATGGAAGCGCACCGTGTCGCCGGGCGAGATATGCAGATAGGCAGGCTCATAGACCATCGGGCCTGTTTCGCCTCGATTGAGCATATGCACGTCATGGGTCTCGGCAAGGGCGGGGCTGGCCAGCAGCATCAGCGTCAGAAGCGGGGATTTCATGGATCTGTCTCCAGGCAATGGAAGCGCAGGACCTGCATGTTGTCCCGCGGGTCGGTGAGCGTGGTCGCGCCGACGCGAAAGATCGCGCGCAGCAGTTCGGGCGTCAGGATCTGAGGCGGCGGGCCGCAGGCGACCAGGCGCCCCTGAGCCATCACCCCCAGCCGGTCGCATCCCATCGCCTGGTTGAGATCATGAAGGGCGATCACCACGGTCAGCGGCAGTTCGGCCACCAGTCGCAGCAGCGCAAGCTGGTGATGGATGTCCAGATGGTTCGTGGGTTCGTCGAGCAGCAGGACCTGCGGTCGCTGCGCAAGCGCGCGCGCGATCTGCAGCCTTTGCCTTTCGCCGCCGGACAGGGTGGACCAGCATCGTTCTGCCATGTGCTCCATCCCGACGGCGCGCAGGGCCTGCGCAACGATGGCGGCGTCCCTTTCCCCGAAAGGTGCAAGCGCCGAAAGCCAGGGCGTGCGTCCCAGTTCGACGACCTGCCGCGCGCTGAGTGTCTCTGACGTCTCGGCCTGCTGTTCGACCATGGCGAGGCGGCGGGCGACTTCGCGCCGTGACAGGCCCCGCTGTGGCTGGCCGTCAAGCGTGACGCGGCCCTCGGCACGACGCTCGATCCCCGCCAGCAATCGCAGAAGCGTCGACTTGCCCGATCCGTTCGGACCGATCAGGCCGAAGGTCTCGCCCGGGGCGATATCCAGATCGACCCCGTCAACGATGGCGCGGCCTTGCGCGTGAAAGGACAGGTGGGTGGCCGTGATCCTCATGTCCGGCCCCGGATCAGGATGACGGCGAAGGCGGGCGCCCCCACCAGCGCCGTGACCACCCCGATGGGGACGACCTGTCCGGGGATCAGCACGCGCGAAGCCACGTCCGCCGCGATCATGAACATGGCCCCCGCCAGCGCCGAGGCAGGCACCAGCGCGCCGTGGCGCGCGCCGACCAGAAAGCGCATCGCATGGGGAACGACCAGCCCGACGAAGCCGATCGCGCCGACAAGGCTGACCATGACCGCGGTCATCAAGGTGACCGCGCCCAGCAGGACGACCATCACCCGGCGCACCGAAATGCCCAGGGCGGCGGCGGCACTGGCCCCGAAGCTGAAGGCATCCATGGCGCGAACATGGAGAATGCAGGCCAGAAAACCCACGAGCGCGATCGGGACGGCAAGGGTTACATCCGGCCAGCGCACCCCCGAAAGATTGCCGAGCAGCCAGAACATGATCCCACGGGCCTGTTCGGCATTGGCCGATTTCGCGATGAAGAAGCTGGTCAGCGCGTTGAACAGCTGTGACCCCGCGATCCCCGCGAGGACAAGCTGCGCCGACCCGCCGCCCGCCGCGCGGGCGAGGGCGGCGACGATGGCGAAGGCCAGCGCCGCACCCGCGAAGGCACCGGCCGAGATGCCGATGGCCCCCGCGCCGACCCCCATGATCGTGACCGCGACCGCGCCGGTCGAAGCCCCCGCCGAGACGCCCAGCAGATAGGGATCGGCCAGCGCATTGCGCACCAGCGATTGCAGGACCAGCCCCGACAGCGCGAGCCCCGCACCGCATGCGGCGGCAACCAGCGTGCGCGGCATGCGATAGTTCCAGATGATGCCGGCGTCGATCGGATCGACGGCCAGCGCCGCACCCCACAGCTTGTGGGCCAGAACCTGACCCACCTGCGACAGCGGCAGCGGCGTCTCTCCGAGGGTCACCCCGGCCAGAACCGCGAGGAAAAGCACGGCCAATCCTGTGCCAAGGCGGAAAACGGGTCGGCGTGGCAATCTCGCCGTGCCGGGAATGGCCGCCTCGCTCATTTCAGGTCGAGCTTCGGCAGCGCCTCGGCCAGGGTCTCGAGCGCGTCGATATTGCGGATCGAGGGGTCCATGGCATGCGCGTCCAGAACGATGAGGCGATCATGCTTCACCGCGTCCATCTGGCTGGTCACCGGATCGGATTTCAGGAAGGCGATCTTTTTTTCATGATCGTCGGCCTCGAAGCGGCGCCGGTCCATCCTTGCCAGGACGATGACCGAAGGATTGGCGCGGGCAATGGTTTCCCAGCTCACGACCGGCCATTCCTCGTCGCTTTCGATGATGTTCCTGATCCCCAGGGCCTGCATCATGTAGCCGGGCGGTCCCTTGCGACCCGCGACATAGGGGTCGATGTCCATCTCGGCTGACGAGAACCAGAAGACCGCCGAGCCATCCTTGAGATCGAGTGCCTTGGCCTTTTCGATCGCCTTCGCTTCGCGCGATCGCAGTTCGTTCACCAGCGCGGTGCCCTTGTCAGCCACGTCGAAGATGCGGCCCAGTTCAATGACGCCCTGATAGATGCTGTCCATCGAATACATCGACGATCGCGTGCCGTCCGAGCCCTTGGTATTGTCCTTGCCGGTGCAATCCGAGGGCAGGGTGTAGACGGGAATGCCCAGGTCGGCGAACTGCTCGCGCGTGGCGACGATGCCTTGGGGCCCTACATGCCATTCGTATTGCACGGTGACGATCCCCGGGCGCAAGGCCGCAACGCTTTCGAAGCTCGGGTCATTGTCGGCCAGGCGCTCGATCCCGGCATTCTCCATCTGGAACTGCGGAAGGACTTCGGTGAACCAGACCGAGGTGCCAGCGACCTTATCGGCCAGACCCAGAGAATAGAGTATCTCGGTCGCTGCCTGACCCACGGTTACGGCGCTTTCCGGCGCCTTGGCGAAAGACAGATCGACGCCGCAGTTCGAAAGCGTCACGGGCCATGCGGTCTGTGCGCCGACCGGAAGGGTGAGGGCGCTTGCAAGCAGCAGCCCTGCGGGCAGGGTCCTGGTCAACATCTTCGTTCTCCGATCTGAAAACGACCGGAGGGCAGGGGAGACGGCCACGGGCAGGCCGCGTCCCGCAAGGCCACGCAGCAACGGAAGAACGCCCCGACGGATCGGCAGGGTTTCGACATTCGGCACCTCCCCGGACGCCCCGCCCGGATCGCGTTGGTTACATCCGTCGGCAGGTCTCCTGACTGGCGAGTCATCGCGGGATGCGGCCTTCCCATGGCCCGCGGGGCCACAGTGGCTGTATCGCATCCTGCTCGTCGCCTACAGTTGCGGGGGCAGTTCCGGTTCGGGGCAAGGATGGGCCCCGGCGGATTCCCTTTCAATTCCTTTCGGAAACCGACGGGGTCGTCATATGCGCCGCCTGGATGTGATGCAACAGGCGTGATGCGCCCGGCCACGGCGCACTTGCGCGAAAGCCACGCCTTTGGCAGAAGATGGGCGAGGATCATGATAGGGCCCGGCTTGGCGATCAAGGTATCAGGACATGCACCTGCCCTTCCGGCATTCCGCCGGGCGGTCGGGTTCCTGTTGGTGGTGCCCTTTCTCATGCTGTCGCTGATTGCGCAGGGCACCATGGTCACGAGCGGGCCGACCCCGCAAAGCTTCATGATGGTGCTGTGCGGCGCGCATGAGCCGGTCGCGATGGTGATCGACGACCAGGGCAACGTCATTCCGGCCGCCGAACAGGATCAGGACGGCGGCCCGGTTCCGAAGAAGTCGAAATCGCCCTGCGACTGGTCGTCGCATGCTCAGCCCTTGCTGGTCGGTGTCGGGACGATGCCGGTCGAACGTGCCGACGCGGGGTCGCTCGATCTCGCGCCCCTTCCCGAGCAGCGCTTGCTGCGCGCGGAGATCCTGACCCCATCGGCCCGGGGGCCGCCGACTGCCTGATATGGCCCGGAAATCGGGCCAGTTGCAGCCGAACGACCGATCCGTCGGTCACGACCTGTTACAGATCAGGAACAGACACATGATGAAGACTTCTTTTGCCGCCTTCCTTGCCGCGCTGATCTGCGCCGCGCCCGTCACGGCACTTGCCGACCATACCCATGGCGCCGCCGAAGCGCAGGTGCTGGGCGATCTGGCGATTTCGGACGGCTTCACCCGCGCCATGCTGCCCAATGCGCCGGTCGCCGGTGGTTTCCTGTCCATCGCCAACAACGGCACCCAGGACGATCGTCTGATTTCGGCAAGTTCGGACCGCGCGGGCGAGGTGCAGATCCACGAAATGGCCATGCAGGGCCACGTGATGAAGATGCGCGAATTGCCCGACGGGCTGGCGATCCCCGCCGGTCAGACGGTGGAGCTGAAGCCGGGCGGCTATCACCTGATGTTCCTGCAGGTGAAAACGCCCTTTGCCGAGGACGAGAGCGTCCCGGTCACTCTGGTCTTCGAGAAGGCCGGGTCGACCGAGATCGAACTGCCCGTCGGCCCCGCCGACGCGAAGGCCGCTGCGCATGGCCATGGCGGCCATGACGATCATTCCGGTCACTGACCTGCCCTGAGATCCATTCGGCCCGATGACGGGCCGCCCCCCTTGTTTCGCGGGACCGTTTGCGGCCCGCCTGCTTGCGAGCACCGATATGTCACTTCAGGATACGGCCATTGGCCGTCCCGCACGCGCCGCGACCGGCGCGAGCGATCTTTACCGCGCCGTGTGGCGCTGGCATTTCTATGCCGGGCTGCTTGTACTGCCCTTTCTCATCTCGCTCTCGATCACGGGCGCGCTCTACATCTATCGTGATGAAATCGACGCCTGGTATCATGCCGATCTGAAGCGTGTCGCCGTCCAGCAGGCCGATCGCATCGCGCCGACCGCCATGGTCGCATCTGCGCTGCAGGTCGTGCCGGGGTCAGCCTTGAAATACACCGCACCCGCGCATCCCGACAGTTCGGCCGAGATCACCGTCAAGACAGCCGATGGCAAGTCGGCGGTCTATGTCGATCCCTATAGCGGCCTTGTCCTTGGCGCGCTGTCCGATCGCAGCACGCTGATGTGGACGATCCGCTATCTGCACAGTCTCAAGTATTTCGGCACCTATGCGCGCTATGCCATCGAGATCGCAGCGGGGTGGTCCATCCTGCTGGTCGGAACCGGCATCTACCTGTGGTGGCCGCGCGGGCAAAAGGGCGGCGTCCTATCGGTCCGGGGCAGGCCGCAACGTCGCGTGTTCTGGCGCGACCTGCACGCGGTGACGGGGCTGTTCGTCGGCGGCTTCATCGTCTTTCTTGCCATCACCGGCATGCCATGGTCGGGCGTCTGGGGTGCCAAGGTGAATCAATGGGCCAATGGCAACAATTTCGGCTATCCCGACGGGGTGCGGGTCAACGTTCCGATGTCGGACCAGAAGCTGGACGACATCGCCAAGACCTCGTGGACGCTTGAACAGGCGCGCCTGCCTGAAACGCCCAATGTGCAGGATGGCGCGGCGCCGATCTCGCTGGATCAGGCGGTGATGAAGTTCGACGCCCTTGGTCTGCACCCCGGCTATTCGGTCGCCCTTCCGGGCAGGCCCCAAGGCGTCTTCACCGGTTCGGTCTATCCCGATGACCTGAGCCAGCAGCGTGTCATCCATCTTGACCAGTATTCGGGAGAGCCGCTTCTGGACATGGGCTACGGCGATTACGGACCAATGGGCAAGGCGCTGGAATGGGGCATCAATACGCATATGGGGCAGACCTTCGGCGCGGCGAACCAGCTTATCCTTGTGATGGCCTGCATCGCGACCGTGCTGCTTTGCGTCTCGGCCGCGGTCATGTGGTGGAAAAGGCGCCCATCGGGTTCGCTCGGGGTGCCACCGATGCCGTCGGACAAGCGCGTGTTGCGCGGACTGGTCGCGATTCTCGCCCTTGGCGGCATCCTTTTTCCGCTGGTCGGAGCGTCGCTGATCGTAATGCTCGCGCTTGACGCGATCTTCATGCGGTCGCGTCGCTTCGGCGGGGCCGCGGGCTAGATCGCCGCCAACATGGGGCGGCCCGGATCGGGGCCGCCTTTCTCGCGCGCGGACGGATCGGCGGATCATCCCCTTCGCGCGGTATCTATCGCGGATTTCAGGACGCTCATGCGCGTGACGCCGGGAAACAGATCGCGACCCACGACGTAGGAGGGCGCGCCCATCAGCCCCAGCATTTCGGCGATGCCCATATTGCGGCCGACCAGAGCGGTCCACTTGGCATAACCCTTGTCGAAGCTCTCAAGCGCCGCTTCGGGGGAGATGCCCGCCTTGGCGACGGCCTTGTCGATATCGGCATCGGTCAGCCTGCGGCCCTTCATTGCCATCATGGCTTCCACGACCTGAGGGTATTTCCCGCCCGCCACTGACCCCAGCGCGATCATCGTCGCGCGTTCTGAAACCGGTCCGAATACGGGCCAGTCCTTCAGGACCAGGCGGATGCCACCATCCTTGTGCACGAGATCCATCGTTTCGGGATGGGCCTTGCGGCAGAAGGGGCATTGATAATCGAAAAACTCGATCAGCGTGACATCGCCATCCGGGTTGCCAAGCACGGGCTGGTCGGGATCGTGCGTGAGTTCGCGCGGAGACGGACCCGCGATCTGCGATTGCGCGAAGGCGGGCGAAATCATGACGCAGGTCGCGCCAAGCCCCATTGCCAGCGTGTCGCGGCGTGTCGGTTTCATGTGGTTTCTCCTTGCGGGAAATCATCTGCGCGGCTGAGCCAGTCGGTCCCGGTATCGCCGGGCATCGGGGGCGGAGCGATCCGGGATGGGGGCGGGGGCAACAACGTGCCCGGTGGCACCGTGCCCATTCCCGCCTGTTCAAGTTCCAGCACCACGACTCGCGCCCCTGAACGCACGCGTTCTTCAAGGTGGATGGCATCCTGATTGAACATCCGGATGCAGCCAGCCGATGTCGCCTTGCCGATCGAGGAAGGGTCCATGGTGCCGTGGATGCGGTAGAACGTATCCTTGTTGCCCTTGTGCAGATACATGGCGCGCGCGCCCAACGGGTTTCCCGGCCCGCCCGGAAGGCCGTCGCGTAGCGCGGCATAGGTCTCGGGCTGGTCCTTGATCATGTTCTCGGTCGGCCGCCAGCTTGGCCAGTTTCGGGCATAGGGGATATGCGCCTCACCGGCGAAGGCCCGGCCTTCGTCTCCGACCGAGACACCGTAGCGCATCGCCCGGTTGTCAGGCAGCACGTAATAGAGAAAGCGCAGCCAGGGGTCGATGATGATGGTACCCGGCTTTTCGTCGGTCCAGTAATCCACCTCTTGGCGGATATTGCGCTGGGTCAGGTATTTGGGGTCGATCGCATCGATCCGGAATCCGTTATCCTCGGTTGCGGCATACATCGACAGAACCTCGGGTGCGACCGGCGGCACGACCGGGGGCTGTTCCGGTCCGGGTTTTTCGGCACAGGCGCCGAGGGCGAGTGGCAGGGCCAGGATCAGCGCAAGACGGCGCAGCGGAAGTCGCATCAGTTCGGTCCTTTCAGGGATTGCATGCCTGCGCGCAGATCGGCGCGCGAGATTTCGCCAAGGGGTGGCGGTCACGACCATCAAGTTAAGCAGCCCGGCCAGCACCGCCATGCGATCGGCGGACCAGACGAAGGGGCCAAGCGACGGTCCCTGCATCAGCCGTTCCCCGCCGCACGGGCAGAGCGCCGCAATTCACCCGCCGAAATCGTGCCGATGAGACGGCTTCCCGCGACCTCGCGCCGTTCACGGTCAAGGAAGATCATGGTCGGTGGTCCGGCCACGCCCAGTTCGGCCATCAGTGCGATCAGGTCCGGGTTCGGCTCACTGACATCGACCTTGACCCGCGCGAGATCCGAAAGGGCTGCCATGATGTCCGGGTCGGGGAGAAGATCGCGTTCGATGCCGCGACAGGTGATGCACCAATCTGCGGTGACATAGATGATCGCGGGCCGATCGGCCGGGCTTGCGAGCGCCTGGCGCAATGCACCTGCTGACCCGACATCGGCGAAGTCCTGGCCTGTCTCGGCCGGGGCGCGCGCGGCACTCGCAAGGCTTGCAAGCGGTTTCAGCGGATCGCTTCCACCCGATGCGGCGCCGAAGGCCTGCAGGAGACCTGCGACAAGGGCGCTCACGGCAAGGGTGCGGGCGATCGGGGCGATCTCGCGCCCGAACGCGCCAAGATGAATGCCCGTTCCGATCAGAAGAATGGCCCAAAGCGCCAGCGTTGCCTGCCCCGGCAGGATGCGACCGGCGAGCCAGATGGCCATGACCAGAAAGACCAGTGCAAAAATGCCCCGGACATGATGCATCCACTGCCCGGCCCTGGGCAGAAGGGCCGCGCCGAACGTAGCCGCGAGAACCAGCGGAATCCCTTGCCCGAGCCCCAGCGCGAAAAGTGCCGCGGCACCTAGCGCGACATCCCCGGTCTGGGCGATGTATAGAAGCGCACCCGCCAGCGGCGCGGTCACGCAGGGCCCGAGGATCAGAGCCGAGCAGAAGCCAAGGATCGCCGCCCCCAAAAGCGAACCACGGGGTCCTTGAAGCCGAGAGATCCGCGCCGAAACCGCGCCCGGCATCTTCAGATCGAAATGCCCCAGCGCCGACATGGCGAGAGCGCCGAAGAGCAAGGCCATGGCGCCGATCGCCCATGGCGATTGCAGGGCAATCTGAAGGTTCTGGCCGGACCAACCGACGATGGCGCCGATCAGGCCAAAGGCCGAGGCCATGGCCAGCGCGTAGACGCCCGAAAGCGCTGCGCCGCGCGCAGGTACAAGCGCTTCGCCCTGCCGCGCAAGCATGCCGATCAGGACGGGGAGCATGGGAAAGGCGCAAGGCGTGAATGCCAGGGCGATGCCGAAGCCCAGATAAGCCAGCAGCAGCCATGCCGTGCCTTTGGCCGCCAGACCATCCAGCCCGGGGGTCGTTTCGAACACCAGTCCGACTGCGGTGCCGGGGACTTCGGCAGGCATCCGCGTGGACATCTGCGGCGTCGGCAGATCAATCACTGCGCTTGTCGGCTGGTAGCAGATGCCGTTGTCCTGACAGCCCTGATAGGTGACCTCGACCCGGCCCGCAGCATCCGGCACGGTAATCTGCGCCTTGTCATGATAGACCTCGACCAAGCCGAAGCTGGGGTCGTCCTTGATCGCGCCCGGAGCGGTCACGACCCGAAGCTTCTTGCCCGCAGCATCCGTCACTTCGAAGCTGTCCCGGTAAAGGTAATAGCCGGGCGCGATCTTCCATCCGATATGCGCGCCTGCGCTATCGGCGGGCTCGAGCCGCATCTGGAAAGCCTCATGCGGGTCAAGCGGTCGCGCCGCTTTCCCCGAAATCGAAAATTCCTGCGCGACGAGCGGCATCGCGACCAGAATCCACGCAAAGATGATCGTCAGGAACCTTGCTCTCATGCCGCTCGCAGCCTTTCTGTCATACGACGCAGCAATCACGGACGCGGCTTAAGTCAGCCTTAAGGCGGCGCTGACAGAAAATGACACCGGAACACGAAACGGAGAGCGCGAATTGAGGGTCCTGATCATCGAGGATGACGCGATATTGCGCGACGGGCTGACGGTCGGCCTGCGCCTTGCAGGGTTTTCGCCCGAAGCCGTATGTGACTGCGCCGATGCGCGTCAGGCGCTGGCGATGGGTGGCTTTCGGGCGGCGGTGCTGGATCTCATGTTGCCCGATGGATCGGGCCTGGATCTGCTGCGCGAATTGCGCGGTCAGGGCGGGACGCTGCCGGTTCTTGTCCTGACCGCGCGCGATCGAACACCGGACCGGGTTCAGGGGCTAGACGCGGGCGCCGACGATTATCTGGGCAAGCCGTTCGAACTGGATGAACTGGCCGCGCGATTGCGTGCCTTGATCCGCCGCGCGCAGGGCAGGGCCGAGGCCGAGATGGCATGGAACGGGCTGCGATTGGACCCGGCCCAGATGCGCGGCCGGCGCGACGGGCGCGAGATCACGTTCTCTCCGCGCGAATTCGCGATCCTCCAGGCGCTGATGGAGCGGCCGGGCGCTATCCTTGGGAAGGTGCAGCTGGAAGAACGCATCTATGGCTGGCAGGAAAGGGTCGAAAGCAACACGATCGAGGTCCATGTCCATAACCTGCGGGCCAAGCTTGGCGCCGGCGTGATCGAAACCGTTCGCGGTGCGGGCTACCGTCTGGCGGATGCGGGATGAGCTCGATCCGCAAGCGGCTCTTTGTCATTCTTCTGATCGCCACCGGGGCAGTCTGGCTTTCGGGGGTGACGTGGCTGCAATATTCGGCACGGGCCGAGGTGGGGCGGGTGCTTGACCGGCGGCTGGAAGAGGCCGCGAAGATGGTCGTCTCGCTGCTGGCGGGCGGCAATATCGACCCGGAAGTGCTTTCGCAAGCCGCCGCGCGCGCGCCCGCCCCGGTCATGCCCATGATGGGGTCACACAGCTATCTGCGGCAATTGGCATGCCAGATCTGGGGATTGGACGGCGAATTGATCAGCGACTCGGCAGGGGCGCCGCGCCAGCCACTTGTCGGCGAAACCGAAGGATTCGCGGAAAGCGCGGCAGGCGGCGAGAAGTGGCGCGTGTACAGCCTGGTCGACCAGCGTCTTGGCATCAGGGTCATGGTGGGAGACGCGGTCGCTGTCCGCGAAAGGCTCGTCAACCGGGTGACGTTCGGCTTGCTCATCCCGGCTCTGCTGGCGCTGCCGATCCTTGCCGGGCTGATCTGGTGGGCTGTCGGGCGCGGGCTTCAGCCATTGGACCGATTGGCGAACGAGCTGGGCGCCCGTGCTGCCGATGACCTTTCGCCGCTGCCGCATCGCCCGGTGCCACGCGAGTTGCGGCCGATGACACATGCGCTGGATGACCTGTTCCACCGCGTCGAGACGATGCGCAACCGGGAACGGAATTTTACCGCCTACGCCGCGCATGAACTGAAGACGCCCTTGGCGGGGCTCAAGACCCAGGCTCAGATCGCGGGCTCGGCACCGGATGAGCCGACGCGCCGCCATGCGCTTGGCCTGATCGTCGAGGGGGTGAACCGGACCGACCGGATGGTGCGGCAACTTCTGGACATGACGGCGGTCGAAAGCGCGGGGCAGGGCCGGGTCTGCGTGCCTGCGCAGCAGGTCCTTGCCGAGGTCGTTCGTGATCTGCGCCCGGTGGCGGAGGGCCGGGACGTGGCGCTGCGCGTCGATGCGCCCGGATGCCCGTGGCAGACGCCCCATGGCGCGTTGCTGGCCTCAGCCATGCGTAACGTCATCGAGAATGCGTTGAACGCTGCCCCGACAGGTTCGGTTGTCGACATAGAGCTGGGATGCGACCAGCAGGGGGCGACCTTTCGCGTCCTGGACCAAGGACCCGGCATTCAGGAAATGGATCGTGCGTATGTCACCCAGCGCTTTTATCGGGGCGCGGGGAGTTCCGGATCGGGTAGCGGGCTGGGTCTTGCCATCGTGGCCGAGGCCGCTCGGCGCATGTCGGGGCGATTGCGCCTGATGCCCCGTCCGGGCGGGGGCGAGATCGTCGAGATCACTTGGCCGCAATCCGCCTGAGCCGTTCGGGGAAAGCGCTAATTGTCGCTTTGGACGTCGCAGCCCCGATCGCGCTTGCCGGGTGCTCAGGCGATGTCCCCGAATGGTGCAACCTGCGCCAGAATGAAGCGGCCAAAGGCGGCATGCTTGCTTTGTGTCACGGTATCGACGACGCATCACAACCGAAGATGCCAAAACCATGAGTTGCAGGTTGCGCTGGCTGCTCAATCATTCAGTATTGCCGCAGCGGCAATTTCGCCCTCTGTCTGCTTTTCAGGTTCAGCTTTTTCATGCTCCAGCATTTGCGTCTGCTCGCCCCGGCCATCACCGTCCTTGCCTTCCAACCGGCCGGGCCAGCCGTGGCGGACGGTTTCTTCCTGCAGTCCGATATCGGCAGCGACACGCGCGGAGGCGTGGTCGCCCTGCAGCGCGGCCCGCTGACCTTCGGAGCCAACTCGACCGATTACGAGGGGGGCAAGGAGCTTTACGCCAGCGTCACCTACGCCCTGCAGCTGGGCAATGTCGGCGTTCTCAAGTTCGGTCCCACGATGGGCAAGACCTGGCAGGACGAGGGGGATGACGATGTGCGGACCGGTGGGAAGGTTTCGATAGAACGCTACACGCCGCTGGAATTCGGCTCGGTCTATGGGTTGGTCGACCTGAACAGCGTCAACAATTCCTGGTTCGTGCTTGGACAGCTGAACAGCAATGCACTGAATGCGGGTATCGACCTGTCGCGCGGCGGCAGCGACAATTATACGGAAACGACTCTTGCCTTCCGGAAGGGCTTCAGGGACAGCCCCTTCAGCCTGCGCGCCGGCTACAAATTCGATTCCGACGAGGCGTTTCTCGGCTTTTCAATCAATACGTTCTGAGGTGAACCATGCCCGCCCAATCCCGAGATTACACCAGGCTCACCCTCACGCGCTCAGTCTATGCCTTCGTGCTGATCACCCTCGCGGCCATTTTTGTGCTTCTTGCCGCGATCCTCGCCGATCGCTCTGGCCGGATGATCGACGAGGCGCTCGATCGCGCGGTGAACGTGCGGACGCATGCGGCGGCCAAGATCCTGGCACGCAGCCTTGAACGCGATTGGCGCAGTCTGGGCTTCCTTGCCGAGCAGGCCACGAACCTCAAGCAGGATACCCTGCGTGGCGTGCTGGATGGCATGCAGGGCGAGGGAGACCGGATTTCCTGGATCGGCTATACCGATATCAACGGCCGCGTCATCGAGGCGACGGACGGGATGCTGATCGGGCAGGACGTGTCGGCGCGTCCTTGGTTTCGGGGTGGCTTGAACGGCGGATTTGCGGGTGACATGCACGAGGCGCTGCTTCTTGCGAAGCTGCTTGGCAGCGAGACCGACGAGCCGCTGCGCTTCATCGACCTGTCGCGTCCGGTCCTTGACGTAAGAGGGCAGGTGATCGGCGTGGTGGGGATGCACATCAACGCAAACTGGCTGGAAGGCTCCCTCAGGGAAACCGCGCGCAACCTCGAACTCGACCTGTTCCTGCTCTCGGCAGACGGCTCGGTGGTGGCGACGACAACAGGTGAGACGCCCCGGACCAGCGATCTGGAGATCCTTCGGGTCGCCCAGACCGGTTCCGAAGGCGCGATGCGTGAAACCTGGCCGGATGGACAGGACTATTTCAGCACGCTGGTGCCGCAGATCAGCTTCAAGGAATTGCCCAGCTTCGGCTGGCGGATGCTTGGACGGATCGAGACGAAGAGCTTTGCCTCGGACGCGGCCTTGCTGCGCCAGGGCGGGCTGCTGAGTGTCCTTGCCATTCTTGCCATCCTGTTCGGCGCCACTGCGATCTATGTCCGGATCTTCGCCGCGCCGCTTGCCATGCTTGCGGGTTCGGCCGAGCGCATCGCCGGAGGGTCGGACGAATACCCCCCGAGCTCGACCGTGACGCGCGAGGCGGCCCAGATTTCGTCCGCGCTGGCGCGCCTCCAGCAGGACCGGCCTATCTAGTCCCGGTCCGGAAGGACAGCCTGCGCGCAATGTCCGAAATCAGTGCGGATGTCTGGGCGCGCGCCACCCCCGGCGCGTCGCCATCGGCATAGAAGCGCAGGAAGAGGGCTTCGCGCTGCTGATCGTCCGGCAGGAGGTGCAGTCTTGTGCCGTCCGGGGTCTGGGCGATGACATAGGCCTCGACATCGCCGACATCCTTGATCCGCAAAAGCCCACGCGTCCCGATCGGATAGATCCGGCCGCGCAGCCTGACGGTATCAAGCGTAAGGGATGCGATCCACTGCCGGCGCAACTCGTCCCCCGTCGCGAAGATCGCGCGTTCGGGCTGGTCGGCGATGTGGCGTTCGCGCCGCGGCAGCTCGACACATGCGAGGCAGGTCATCGCCAGGACGACGACATTGTAGATCGTCCAGAACAGGATGACCCATTTCCCGTCGCCCGCATCGTTGAAGGCGAAGCGATCCGACAGGATACCGAGCCAAAGCCCGAAGGTGGTCAAGCCAAGCAGAATTGCGAACGGGGCCATCATGCGCCACTGGATGACAATCCTTGTCCGGTCTCCCCCCTTGGCCGTGACCGAGAAGGGGTGCCCGTTCGGCCGGAACATGCCGGTATAGGCCGCACGCGTGATGGGGATTGCCCCGATAAGCTGGCTCACGTCGTTCAGGATCGGGACGACCATGCCACGGCTGAGAAGGTTGAGCACGACCAGGGTCCACAGGTAATAGGCCCCGAAGATGCTGATCACGTCGGTCAGGCTGGCATCCACGACGATGACGTTGAAATACCAGTAAAGCAGCGGGTAGACGACGGCCGCGACCCTGAACGGAAAACTGGTCATCCAGAAAAAGACGGAATCCACGACGCTCCAGCGATCACGCAGGCGCAGGTTGTTCGTCGCCATCGGCCCCAGCGACGAGCGAGCAATCTGCATCAGGCCAAGACACCAGCGTGCCCGTTGCGTCACATATTCCTTGAGACCTTCCGGCGCGAGCCCTTCCGAGAGCGGCTCGGCCAGATAGGCCGTCGTCCAGCCCTTGTCTTGCAGGGCCAGCGTGAGCATGAAATCCTCGGTCACGCTTTCGGTCGGCAGCCCACCGATATCGCGCAGGGCCGTCCAGCGGCAGATCGACGAGGTGCCGCAGCAGAATGCGATGCCCCAGCCGTCGCGGCTGGGCTGCATGTGGTCGAAGAAGAAGCGCTGCTCGTCGGGGTATGAGCGGGACAATCCCAAATTGTGCTGGATGGGGTCTGCGTTGAAGAAATGCTGCGGGGTCTGGACCAGCCCGACCTTCGGGTCGTGGAAAAGCGCGAGGGTGCGCGAAATGAACCCGCGATGCGGCACGAAATCGGCATCGAGAACCGCGACGAAGTCCGGCGGGACCGGGTCCTCGGCAAGGCGGTCAAGGGCATGGTTGATGTTGCCGGCCTTCGAGCCCTTGTTGTCGGGGCGTCGCATGTAGCGCACGCCCTGCGATGCGCAATAGTCGCGCAGCCAGTCACGGCGGCTGTCATCAAGGACCATGACTTCCTTGTTCGCGTGGCGTAGCGACTTTGCCCCGACAATGGTTCGTTCGAGGACATCGAGTTCCTCGTTATAGGTTGCGATGAGGATCGCGACCCGAGGCTCGTCTTCGCCCCACCAGCCCAGGTTCTCGCTGGCTTCGTCGCTGCGCAGCCTGATGCGCGACATGATGACGAATGCGCTGAGCGAACCCGCCAGAGCAAGCATCTCGATCAGGAAAAGCGACCAGCTTGCGAACATGTCCACGGTCAGCCCGGGCGGTGCCAGGGTCTGGCTTCCGCGCCACCAGGCGTAGCGCAGCGCCAGAAAGATCGTCGCTGCGAAGAGCAGCGAACGATGCAGGTTGCTGGTGGGACGAACGAAGATGGGCAGCAACAGCGCGACCCCGCCCAGCAGCAAGAGAGGGACCAGGGACGAGCCCAGCTCGCTCAACATCGGAAACGTTGCCATCTCAGGAAAAGATGCTGCGCAGCCAGTCGAGCGGGCGCCGGTCGAAGAAGACGCGCCCGGTCTGTCCGATCATGCAGCCGCCTTCGGACGCGCCCAGTTCCGGCACCAGAAGGGTGACGTCGTAGCGTTCCAGATGTCTCTGGCTGGGGGCGATGGCGAGGTTGCGATAGACCGTGGCGGCGCCGCTGCCGGCAAGCCGGCTGATGGTGCCGTCATAGAGCTTCGACTGGCCATCAAGCCGGAACTTGGCCGGACCGCCAAGCCTGAGGCTGTTATAGACCCGCTCGGACACTGAAAGCGTCACCATCACCGAACCGCAATCCACCATCCGCAGGAGCGGGTCGCCCCGTTGGACATTGACCCCGTCCGCCTCGAGCACTTCCCAGAACTGCCCCGAGATTGGTGCAAGGATCTCTCCTCCGCTCAGGCCACTGACACGGACCTGCTCGCGCGCGATCCGATCCGTGAGCGCGGTGAGGCGGGCTTTCGCCTCATCCAGGCGGGTCGTCAGCGTGTCTATTTCGCTCCCAAGCTCGATGGCGCGCTGCTCGGATACCGGTGCGTCATTGTACCCGTCACCAAGGAAAACGCCTGCCTCGGCAGAGCGCAGGGCGATATCCAGCAGCGCTACCCGCTCACGCGCATGGTCGATCGCCAGCGCATGGGTCAGCGGTTCGGCCGGAAGCCGACCGGAAACCTCGCCGGCCGCGTCGATCAGGCGCTGGCCGTCTTCATCAAGCGCGTCGCCCCGCTCAAGCAGCTCAAGCCGGTTGCGCGCATGGTCGAGACGCTCGCGCAATTCGTCCAGCCGTTCCCGGCGAAAGGTTTCGCTGCGCTTTTCAAGGGATGCCTTCTGAACCTTCGCCTTGTCGATCTGGGCAGTCATCTGCGCGATCTCGGCCGTCGAGTAGCTCGATTCCATGTAAAGGTCGTCCAGTCTCACGGAATCCACCAGCGGGTCGATGATGCTCGCCAGGATGTCCCCCTTGGCGACCTTTGCCCCAAGCGGACGGTTGGGCATCGAGAGATCCCCTGCGACATCGGCGCGGACGGTCACGATGCGAGCATTGACCACGGCATCGGCGCTGGCGCCGGACATCTGCTCGCCCACGATGATCCAAAGCGCCAGGATGATCGCAAGGAAACCGATCAACAGTCTCGAAAACTTCATGAAGAATACCCGGCGCGTTAATGGATTGATTGCTATTCGTGCTTGACGTTAACGAATGCTGAGGGAGCTTTGCCATAGGTTGTGGCAAGAATTCTTTTCAGCCTATGGCTTCTGTTGCGCATCGGGCGCGGCGCATCCGCTTTCGCGCATCGCGATCTGGGCAAGCAGGCAAAGCGTTGCCGGATAATAGGGCGCAGAGCCGCCGCCCGTGCTTCGCTTTCTCGCATCGGATGGCGTGCACGATGCGAGATCGGCTATGAGGCGAAAACCCGCTTCGTCGCTCATCGCTTCAACCTGGCCATCAGGTCCGATGACCACCGCGACGTGGTCGGGGATGGGGGCGGTCAGCATCATCTTTTGGGCCAGCATCACGGCTGGGTGCGAGACCTGCCCCGACCACACCAGGTAAAGCGGGATGCGCAACGCGTCATAGCCCCAGCGGAAGTCGTGCTCTTGCGGTGCCTCGAAGCCATTCGCGGTGACGTCGATCCAATCCGCCAGAAATCCCGTGGCAGCCATTTCGGCCAGGACGGTTTCGGAGTGGTCGGCGCATCGGACCAGCACCGGTTCGTCCGCAGCCTCGCCAAGCTCGCGTAGCGCGCGCGGGATGAAATACGACGGGTTGACCAGCACCCGGTCGCTTTGGCGGCGTGCCTCGGCCCCGGGGACCAGAAGCCGTTCGGCGGGCGCACGCGGGTCCGGCGCAAGGCAGATCGAGGCAATATCTTGCGCGATCGCCCGAAAGGTCGTCTCATAGCCGCCCCATCCGGAATCGCGGGTGGCCCGCAGCAAGGCCCAGGCGCGAATGAGGTCTCCATCCGTGGCATTGCGCCAGTCCAGCGCCGTCCCATCCTGAGGGTCGGGCATCCATTTCCATGCCAGCAGACGATCCTGGCGGATGGCGAGATGTGAGCTGGTCCATTGCTCGATCAACCGGAAAGCGGACTCATCGCCGAATGCCTGGGCAAGTAGCAAGCCATAGGCCTGGCCCTCGGAATGACTGATGCCCCCCTGCTGGGGATCGACGACCCGCCCCTCCGGCATGAGAAAACTGCGCGTCCAATCCTGCCATGAATACCCGATCTCCTGCGATCCGCCATGTGCGGTGCCGATGCCGTGCGGGGAACAGCAGCTCATCGCCATCCCGGCAAGCACCGATCTGCGATGAAGGCGCAGCGGAGCGCAGGCATTCTTGCGGGCGAAGTCGGGCATCGGCTTTGGTTCCTGGATGCTGTCCGCGGCCTGCAGGCGGCCGGGAATGCCAGTGACGCTGACAAAGCTCCCCGGCGGCGTCAATTGACGCAGTTGTCATCCGGGCAAGGTTTCGCCGCCGACTGCGCCTGAGAAGGGCGAACTGCCAGGTTCACCCCCAACGAAGCCGCATGCCAGCTGCGGTCTGCGATGCCCCCTTTCCCGCGCACGTTAAGGACGTGCTGTCGCCGGGGCGTCGGCAGGCAGATGTGGGCGGAGATTGTCAGGCAGCAGGATTTCGATGCGGATTTCTTCCTGCGAGGCAATGGGCTGGCGTCCGTCGCATCTCGCGCGCATGACCCGGATCGCGCTGCGGGCAAGGTGACCGGGGTTCTGGGCAATCACCGCGGCCAGTTTTCCTTCAAGCAAGAGCCGTTCGGTAAAGCCCGTCCGCTCATGGGCGATGATCACCTGCCCGGTGGAATCGCTGGTGGCGTCGATCGCCTCAAGCGGAAGTCGCGCCTCTGAGGCCAGGACATAGACGCCAACGATGTCGGGATGGTTGGCATAGGCGTTGCGCAGGATCGTCCGGGTCCGCTCTGCATCGCCATGGGTTTCCAGCGAGGGCAGCGCGGCCAGTTCGGGGAAATTGCCCGTGATGACCTGATCGAAACCCTGCCGACGCTCGACGCTGTCACGCGCGTTCATCGTATCGGCGATGACAAGGATCTGGCCTGGCCGGCCCGAACAGAAACGCCCCATCAACCGGCCAGCAGTGGCCCCGGCGGCGCGATTGTCGATCCCGACGCTGTCGCCCCCGGCCTCGCCCGACTGACCGGAAAGAAAGCGCACGACCTGCACGCCGCGCCCGCGCAGCCGGGCCATCGCGTCGCGAACCTGGGGCGATTCAGGCGCCAGCACCGCCACACCGTCCAGATCGTCGGCGGAAAGTTCGGCAAGCGTCTTGGCGATCTGGTGCGGGTCGCTGCCGATGGCACGTCGCATCTCGACCTGGATCCCTTCCGAGGCAAAGGCGGTCGCGGCCTCGGCGATATGGCTTTCAAGGGTGGTCAGGAACGCGTCACCGGTAATGGGCAAGAGGAATGCAAGGCGATAGATCCGGCGCCGCGCCAGATTGGCTGCCGAGAGGTTGCGCACGAAGCCGATCCGTTCGATCGCTTCGTTCACGGCAGCCACGGTTTCCTCCCGCACCCCGCTGCGGCCATTCAGGACGCGATCTACGGTCGCGAGGCTTACGCCTGCAGCCCGTGCCAGATCCTTGGTCGTTGGACGCATCAACTTCTGGAAGACTCCCCTCATTCACCGGGCTTGAACCGTTATTCGGCTTTTGAACCGGGCATTGCAATGGGCATGAGGCACGCACCTCATAATTTTGTTGCTATGAGGTTCGCACCTCATTTACAAATATTATACCAGAGAGTCGCGGCGGGGAGGTCGCGCATTGGGGGGAGGACAATCGATGAAGAGACAGCTGATACTCTCGGCTGCAGCCGCGGCGCTGGTCTTCGGCGCAGGTGCGGCGCAGGCCGACGACCTGACCCTGTGCTGGGCGGCTTGGGACCCCGCCAATGCGCTGGTCGAGCTTTCAAAGGATTTCGAGGCCGAATCCGGACACAAGATGAGCTTCGAATTCGTTCCCTGGACCAGCTTTGCCGATCGGATGCTGAACGAGCTGAATTCCGGCGGGCAATTGTGCGACCTGATGATCGGCGACAGCCAATGGATTGGCGGCGCGGCCGAAAACGGGCAATATCAGAAGCTCAACGATTTCTTCGACGCCGAAGGAATCAGCATGGATGACTTCATCCCTGCAACGGTGACCGGTTATTCCGAATGGCCGAAAGGCACGCCGAACTACTGGGCTCTGCCGGCCTTCGGCGATGTCGTGGGCTGGACTTATCGCAAGGATTGGTTCGCACGACCTGAGCTTCAGGCCGAGTTCAAGGAAAAATACGGACGTGAGCTGGCCGTGCCTGCGAGTCTCGAGGAATTGAAACAGGTCGCAGAATTCTTCCAGGGCCGCGAGATCGACGGCAAGACGGTCTACGGCGCCGCGATCTATACCGAGCGCGGCTCGGAAGGTATTACCATGGGCGTGACCAACGTTCTCTACAATTACGGGTTCGAATACCAGAACCCGGAAAAGCCCTATGACCTGCAAGGCTTCGTCAATTCTGCAGATGCGGCGATGGGGCTCGAATTCTACAAGGCGCTTTATGATTGCTGCGTCCCGCCGGGTTCGTCGGACTGGTACATGTCCGAAAATATCGACGCCTACAAATCGGGGCAGGTCGCGCTTCAGATGAATTTTGCCTTCATCTGGCCCGGCGTCCATGCCGATCCGAATGTCGGCGGCGACAAGTCGGGATATTTCCCGAACCCCGCGGGTCCCAAGGGCCATTTCGCCCAATTGGGCGGGCAGGGGATATCTGTGGTGTCGAACACCGACAGCCCCGAAGCGGCGCTGCAATACATCAAGTGGTTTGCCCAGCCCGAGGTTCAGAAAAAGTGGTGGGCGATGGGAGGCTATTCGGCGCTCAAATCCGTGGTCGAGGATCCTGGCTTCGCCACCAGCCAGCCCTATGCACAAACCTTTCTCGACAGCATGGCGATCGTGAAGGATTTCTGGGCCGAGCCCGCCTATGCCTCGCTGCTCCTGGCGATGCAGCAGCGCGTCCACAACTATGTCGTGGCCGGAAATGGCACCGCGCAAGAGGCTCTGGACGGGCTTGTCGAGGACTGGACCGAGGTCTTCGAGGATGAAGGGAAACTTTGATTCCGCCCAATGCCCCCGGGGAACTGGTCCCGGGGGCGCGGCGCAGGAAGGCGCCGGGCCGGTTTACGGCGCAGGAGCGGGCGACACGCTCGCGAAAGGATCGCCGATGCAAAGAAGTTCGTTCGAGCGGGTGGCCGAAGCAACGCCGGCACCTGTGGCGCGGCGGCTGCGCGGGCTGTCGGACCGCGCGATCGCATGGATCTTCGTGGCACCGACGATCTTCCTGCTGCTGGCGGTGAACATCTTCCCGCTGATCTGGACGATACGTCTCAGCTTCACCAACATGCGGGTGAATCGCCCCAACGCGCCGGTCGAGTTCATTGGCTTGCGCAACTACCAGCGCATCCTGACCGATGGCGATATCTGGCAGACGATGCAGGCGACGGCCCATTTCCTGTTCTGGACCCTGGCGCTGCAGATCCTGATCGGCTTTGCGCTGGCCTGGCTCATCAACCGCAAGTTTCGTGGCAATGATCTGTGGACCACGATCATCGTCCTGCCGATGATGCTTTCGCCGGCGGTGGTTGGAAATTTCTGGACGTTTCTCTATCAACCGCAGATCGGGCTTTTCAATTATGTCGTGGGTTTCCTGACCGGGGCCGACCCCTCGAGCTTCTCGATGATCGCCGATGTCTCCCTGGCGCCCTGGGCCATCATCATTGTCGACACCTGGATGTGGACGCCCTTTGTCATGCTGATCTGTCTGGCGGGCCTGCGCTCGATCCCGGCCTCGATCTACGAGGCTGCGGAATGCGACCGGGCCAGCAAGTGGCGGCAGTTCTGGACCATCACCATCCCGATGGTGCTGCCCTTCCTGATGCTGGCCGTGCTGTTCCGGGGCATCGAGAACTTCAAGATGTTCGACCTCGTGGTTCAGCTGACCGGCGGAGGCCCCGGAAATACGACCGAACTTACGTCCATCAATCTCAAGCGCGAAGCCTTCGAAAAATGGCGCACGGGCTATTCCTCGGCCTATGCGATCATCCTGTTCGTGACGGTCTTCGGCCTTGCCTCGATCTATGTGAAGGCGCTGAACAGGGTGAAGAACAGATGAGCTATTCGATCACCGAAGCTTCGCGCGTGCAGAAATGGGTCGCTGGTGTCCTGGTCGTGGGCTATGCGCTGATCACGCTGATGCCGCTGGTCTGGATCATCGCCACCGGGTTCAAGTCGCCCTCGGACGCGATCGCCTACCCACCCAAGGTGTTCTTTCCGCCGACACTCGAAGGCTATGTCAACCTGTTCACCACCCGGACCCGCCAGACGGCCGAATTCCTGGCCGCGAACCCGCCGCAGACCTGGTACGAAGAGATCGTCGCGAAATACGGCATGGTCATTGCAGGGCCGTCGCGCTTTGGCGAAAGGTTCCTCAACTCGGTCATCATCGGATTCGGATCGACCTTCCTGTCGGTCTTTCTCGGCACGCTCGCGGCCTATGCCTTCAGTCGCTTCAAGGTGCCGCTGAAGGATGACCTGCTGTTCTTCATCCTGTCCACGCGGATGATGCCGCCCATCGCGGTGGCGATCCCGATCTTCCTGATGTTTCGCCAACTGGGCCTTTCGGACACCCACCTTGGCATGATCCTGCTTTATACGGCCGTGAACCTGTCGCTGGCTGTCTGGCTGCTCAAGGGTTTCATCGACGAGATCCCCCGCGAATACGAGGAAGCGGCCCTGATCGACGGCTACACCCGGTTTCAGGCGTTCCGGAAGGTCGTGCTGCCTCAAGCCGCCACGGGGATCGCTTCGACAGCGATCTTCTGCCTGATCTTCGCATGGAACGAATATGCCTTCGCCGTGCTGCTGACGAGCGGAAGGGCTCAGACCGCGCCTCCGTTCATTCCCACGATCATCGGCGTCGGCGGGCAGGACTGGCCGGCGGTCGCAGCCGGGGCGACGCTGTTCCTGCTGCCCGTCATGGTCTTCACCATCCTTCTGCGCAAGCACCTGCTGCGCGGGATCACATTCGGAGCGGTCCGCAAATGAAGCCCTTTCTTTACGGTCTTGCCCGTTTTCGCCGCGCGCCATGGGAAATGCTGGCATCCTGCCTGATCGCGCTAGGGGTCGTCATGCTGATGCAACCCTGGTTCATGTGGGCATTCAGCTGGTCCTTCATGGTCACGTTGATCGGCACGGTGATGTTCATCGTCACCAGCCATTTCCCGGAATAGCTCATGGCCCAGATACGCATCGACAACCTGCGCAAGGATTTCGGCAAGTTCACGGCGGTGCAGTCATCCACCTTCACCGTCGAGGATGGCGAGTTCTTCATGCTGCTCGGACCCTCGGGCTGCGGCAAGACGACGACATTGCGGATGATGGCGGGGCTTGAGCTGCCGACGATGGGCACGGTCCATATCGATGGCGAGGAGGTGTCGCAGAAACCCGCCAGCCAGCGCGACATCGCCTTCGTCTTCCAGATGTTCGCGCTTTATCCACATATGAATGTGGGGCGGAACATTGCCTACCCATTGCTGTCGCAAGGCATGCCCAGGGCAGAGGCAAAGGCGCGCGTCATGGACGTGGCGAAAGTTCTCGGGATCGAGGCGATCCTTGACCGGCCTGTCGGGGGGCTGTCGGGGGGGGACCGGCAGCGCGTGGCCCTTGGCCGGGCTATCGTCCGCCGGCCCAAGGCGTTCCTGATGGATGAACCCCTTGGCGCGCTGGATGCCGAGTTCCGCGAGCATATGGCCGAAGAACTGCGCGCGCTGCATGACAGGATGCGGGCCACGACGGTCTATGTCACCCATGATCAGCTTGAGGCGATGCAGATGGGCGACAAGATCGTCGTGATGAACCATGGCGTCGTCGAGCAGTTCGGAATTCCGCAGGACATTTACGACTGGCCCGCCACGATGTTCGTGGCCGATTTCATTGGCTCGCCTTCGATGAATTTCCTGCCCTTCGAGGGCGTGGTCGAGAAAGGTGCGGATCATGTCCGGCTGGGGGATTGCAATCTCTCCGTGCCTGTCCAGCGCGAAGGCGCGCAGGGGGCGCTTGTTCTTGGGGTACGCCCCGAACATGTCCACCTTGACGCGGACGCGCCCTACCGAGCGCAGGTGCAGGCCACCGAATATCTGGGCACGACGCAGATCGTCTCGCTGAAGGCACCGCATGGCGCGATCAAGGCCCGTCTGCCTGCGGCGATGCCCATCCGGGCGGGTGAAATGGCGGGCCTGCGCTTCGATCCGCGAACCATCACCCTTTTCCGCGCCGAGACGGGCAGAGCCTTGCGCTCGGCCGCGAACGAAAGGGTGATGGCACATGGCTGATGTCGAACTGCAAGGGATCGGCAAGCGCTTCGGGGCGCTCAGGGCGCTCGATGATGTGTCGATGACCGTTCCCGATGGGGCTTTCGTCGTGCTGTTGGGTCCGACCGGCGCGGGCAAGACGACCTTGCTGCGGATCGTGTCCGGGCTTGACCCTGCGGATCAGGGGCGTGTGGTGATCGGCGGGCATGATGTCAGCACGGCCACGCCCGCGCAGCGCAACGTGGCGATGGTGTTCCAGCAATATTCGCTTTACCCGCATCTCACCGTTCGCGAAAATCTTGAATTCCCGCTGAAATCGCCCCTGCTGCGCACGCCCGTCGAGCAGATCGGCCGGAAGGTGGGCGAGGTGGCCGAGGTTCTGCAGATCAGCCACAAGCTCGATAACAAGGCCACTGATTTGTCCGGAGGAGAAATGCAGCGCGTGTCCATCGGGCGGGCGCTCGTCAGGCGCCCGGCCGTCTATCTGATGGATGAACCCCTGTCGTCGCTGGATGCCAAGCTGCGCTCGGACCTGCGGATCGAACTGAAGCGCATCCAGCAAGAGATGGGCGCGACGTTTCTCTATGTGACCCATGACCAGATCGAGGCCATGACCATGGCCACCCATGTCGGCGTTCTGGACCAGGGAAGGCTGGTGCAGTTCGGCCCACCGCGCCAGATCTATGAAGATCCGGTCAGCATCCATGCCGCCAGCCGGCTTGGCCTGCCGCGGATCAATATCCTGCCAGCGGGTCTGTTCGGCCCCGCCCCTGCGGGGGCCAGACATATCGGGCTGCGCCCGGAGCAGATCCGGCAGGGCGAAGGCGGAGAAAGCCTGGTCAAGCGGGTCGAGCATCTGGGCGATCAGACGCGGCTGCACCTGACATTCCGCGACCACGACCTTGTGACGGTGACGGACACCCATACCAAACTGAGGCCCGGAGACATGGTGCGTATCCGCCCCGAGAAGCCGCTTTTCTTCGACGCCGCCGGCGACCGTATCCATTAGGAGAGGAACATGACCCAGTTCATCAACCGCAGGGAAGATATCGTGGCCGAGGCGATCGACGGGCTTGTCGCGGGCTCGGGCGGGGATCTTGCGCGGTTGGACGGCTATCCGCATATCCGCGTCGTCCTGCGCGCCCACCGCGATCCCGCGAAGGTGGCGCTGGTCTCGGGCGGCGGTGCCGGGCACGAGCCGGCGCATGCGGGTTTCGTGGGTAAGGGGATGCTGACAGCCGCAATCTGCGGGGATGTCTTTGCCTCGCCTTCGGTCGATGCGGTCCTGGCGGGCATCCTTGCCGTGACCGGTCCGGCGGGCTGCCTGCTGATCGTCAAGAACTATACCGGCGACCGGCTGAATTTCGGCCTTGCGGCCGAGCGCGCGCGGGCTTTTGGCCTGAAAGTGTCGATGGTCGTCGTGAATGATGACGTGGCCCTGCCCGATACGCCGCAGGCAAGGGGGGTGGCAGGCACGCTATTCGTTCACAAGATCGCTGGCGCCTTGGCCGAGCAGGGCGCCGACCTTGCCGCCGTCACTGCCGCGGCCGAGCGGGTGATCCGCGCCACGCGCTCGATCGGCATGTCGCTTGATACCTGCACCGTGCCCGGGGCGCCCAAGGAAGACAGGATTCCGCGGGGCAAGGCCGAATTGGGGCTTGGCATCCATGGTGAGGCGGGGGTCGAGCAGGTGGGCTATTCTGATGCCCGAGGTGCCATGGAAATGGTGGCGGAGAAGCTTGCCGCAGTCATGTCGGATGGCGCCCACGTGGCGCTTTTGAACAATCTCGGCGGGGCGTCCGTGCTGGAAATGCAGGTTCTGTCCCATGAACTGGGTAAATCCCTTATCGGTGCGCAGATCGGGCATCTCATCGGTCCCGCCGCAATGATGACCTCGCTGGACATGCGCGGCTTTTCGGTTTCGGTGCTGGAGGCGGATGAGGACGACATGGCTGCCCTGTTGGTGCCGGTCGCGCCCAGTGCCTGGCCGGGCATGCGCGCGCATCTGCCGGTGGTCCCGCTGGACCTGCCCGACGGGCTCAGGCCCATCAAGCCGCTGCCTTCGGCCCATCCCGAGACGCGCGCCTTCCTCAAGCGCTGCTGCGAGATCCTGATCTCGGCCGAGGCCGACCTGAACCTGCTCGACGCAAGGGCGGGGGATGGCGATACCGGCTCGACGCTGGCAGGAGCGGCCCGCGCGCTGACCCAGGCGATGGACGCGCTGCCCTTGGCCGATCATACCCAATTGTTCCGCGCCATCGGTCTGGAGCTGAGCCAGACGATGGGCGGATCTTCGGGCGTGTTGCTTGCGATCTTTTTCGCCGCCGCAGGTGATGCCGCTTCGGCCGGGGCCTCGATGCCCGAGGCGCTGAAGGCGGGGCTGGCGCGAATGCAGCAGATCGGTGGCGCCGGGCCGGGCGACCGGACCATGATCGACGCGCTGCTTCCTGCTCTCAACGCGCTGGCCGATGACGGGCTGCCCGCCGCTGCTGCCGCGGCGCGTGCCGGCGCGGATGCGACGGCGGAAATGACATGTGCAAAGGCCGGGCGCGCGGCCTATCTCAATGCGGATCAGCTGCGCGGCCAGATCGACCCCGGCGCGGAAGCCGTGGCGCGTCTGTTCGAACAGCTGGCGCAAGGCTAGCAGGCCCGGGATCATCATCCGATCTCACAAGGCCGTGGGGGCGGTTCGCGCCGAGTTGCGATTGTCGGCTGCGGATGAGAAGCATTCCGCTGGAATTGCGAAAGGCGCCGGCGAAGGGTTCCGGTGGAGATCGCCCCCGCGGACAAGGAAAAGATGAGCGAAAGCGCCAAGATGATAGGGCCGATCCTGTTTCTGGATCATGTCGATGCCGAGCTTGTCCACCTTGCCGCCTTGTTCATCGCTCCAAAAGGGGTAACCGTTCCCGCGGTCGAGGTGAACGGGGTGCGGGTCCAACCTGGCCAGCTTGCCGAATATCAGGCGACGGAAGTGCATCGCGCCCGCTTTTCGCTGCGGCACGGTCCGGCCGAATATGCCTGGAATGGTCAGAGCTACCCGCTGAGCGTCGATCTGCGGGGCGATATCCGGCTGGCCTTCGTGTCGTGCAATGGCGAGGAGGTCGGCGACCTTGATCGCGCGGGCTCGGAACGCAATGTCATGTGGTCCCGGCTATGCGCCGATCACGAAAAATCTCCATTCGCGCTGCTGATGCACGGGGGCGATCAGGTCTATGCCGATGAGGTGACCCGTGGCCACCCGCTGAGCGAGCATTGGCCCGAGCGCATTTCCGAAGACCCTTCAGGGCTGGAGGATCTGCGGCGGCATCTGCGCGAGAAGCTGTTGCAGCGCTACGCCGCGCTTTACGCATCCCCGGAATTTGCCTGGATCGCGGCACGCGTGCCCTCGCTCATGCAATGGGACGATCACGATATCTGCGATGGGTGGGGGTCCTTGCCCGAGCGGGCGACACAATCCGGAATTGGCCAAACGATCTTCGGCGCCGCGCGCGAGGGGTTTCTGATCTTTCAGGCGGCCGCGGTCGAAGGCGATCTGCCGCCGCGTTTCGCCGATCCCAAGGCTGGGCATCTGGGGTGGGCGATCCGGGCGCCGGAACTTCGCCTTGTTGCGCCCGACCTGCGGTCTGAACGGACCCGCAAGGACATCATGGGACAACCGGGCTGGGACTTCGTGCAGGGGCAATCCCCGCTTGGCCCCGCCGAGCGCTGCCTTCTGATGTCCAGCGTTCCGTTGCTTGGTCCAAGGCTGTCATTGCTCGAATCGATGATGCTGGCCGTTCCACGCATGCAGCGATACGAGGACGATCTGCGCGATCAGTGGCAAAGCCGCAGCCACCGCGAGGAATGGCGCAGGATGCTGAGTCTCATGGTCGATCTGGCCCGTTCGGGGCAGAACATTGTTGTGCTGTCCGGCGAGATCCATCTTGCGACCCGCGCCGAAATGCCGCTTGGCGAAGGTGCGGTCTTGCACCAACTGGTCGCGTCCGGGATTGCCCATCGGCCCCCGCCGAAAGCTTGGGCGCGGTTTCTTGGCGCATTGGCATGGCTTGGCGATGATCCGCTGCCCGGCAGGCATATCCGTGTCGAACGCATCCCGGGTCAGGCCGGTCGGTATGTGGCCGAGCGGAATTACCTGGTTCTCGACCGACGGGCGGGCGAGTGGCGGGCATTCTGGCAGTTCGAGATCAGCGGCGGGTCGCCGGCCCTGACGCTGTGATCCCTGCGCCCTTGCCTTTCGGCGGGGCCCCTCGTCTCGCGGTCAGACATCCGCCGTCCGGATGAATTCCATGCCCTGCGTGATGTCTGCCCGGATCGCCTGAACGAAGCCTTCGCAATCCTGGCGCGCCAGCGCATCTGTTGCGTGCCGGTGATAGTCGTCGGCCAAGGCGCTGGCATCGTATTGACCGCTGATCAACCGCATCGACGGCCCGTATTGCAGCCAGAGGATTTCGATGAGCCTCAGCAATGTCGGCGCGCCGCTGCGGCGGTAGATCAGGAAGTGAAAATCGTAATTGCTCTTCATGTAGAGCTTGAGATCGCCTTCCCGGATCGCTGCGTTCACATTGCCGTCCAGCCGGACGAGCTCTTTCAGATCGGCCTGGGTCAGGTGGTCGAAGGCGCGTGCTGCCGCTTCCGGTTCAAGCTGGATTCTCGCGAAGAGCACGTCGCGATGATTGGCCATGCTGAGCTTGGGCACCTCGATCGTTCGGCTGTCGGCAAAGCGCAGCCCGCCTTCGGCCACCAGGCGCCTGATCGCATCCCGGACCGGGATGACGCTCAGGTCATGCTGCGTGGCGATGGCGCGGATCGAAACCCGTTCTCCGGGCATGAACTCGCCTTCGCACAGTTTGCGACTCAGCGCGTGGTGCAACTGATCCGCTGCGGTGTCGGGAACATAATTGTCCACTTCGATGCCCACATTTGCCTCCTTATATGTTGACGTGTGTTATATCACATACTACGGTCATATAACACGTGACGAAACCTTCCGCGACCCCCGGAGATTCAATTGTCTCATCCCCCCTCCGCCCATGACGCGGCCTACCTTCTTGCTGCGCATTGTGACTTGAACGGAGTGTTCCGTGGCAAGCGTCTTCCCTTGTCGGCCGCCGAAAAGCTGGCATCGGGTGGCATTCGCATGCCGATGTCCTCGATCGGGGTGGATATCTGGGGCACGGATGTCATCGGCAATTCGCTGACCTTCGACCAGGGTGATCTGGACGGGATCGTCGAACCGACCGGGCGGGGGCCTCTGCCGCTGGCCTTCGGCGCGACGCCCGCGATGTTCACGCCGATGTGGATGCGCAAGGAGGATGGCGAGCCCTTTTTCGGGGACCCGCGCCGCACCCTTGCCGCCGTGATCGGGCAATTCGAGGAAATGGGACTGAGGCCCGTCGTCGCGACCGAGGTCGAGTTCTATCTGGTCGATCCCGCCGCCCCCGCCGCGCGCCCGCTGAGCGTGCCGGATGTCGGCCATGCCGATTGCAGCGACACGATCTATTCGATGTCCGAACTGGCCGGCGTCGATGCTTTCCTGAACGAAGTTTACGCGGTTGCCGAAGATTGCGGCGTCGCGGTCGATGGTGCGACTTCGGAAAGCGGGCCGGGGCAGTTCGAATTCAACCTGATGCATGGGCCCGACGCGCTGAAGGTCGCGGATGACACTGTCCTGTTCAAGCAGATCGTGCGCAGCGCTGCGCGCCGTCATGGCTTTGCCGCCAGCTTCATGGCCAAGCCCTATGCCGAGCATTCCGGCAGCGGGCTGCATGTCCATTTCAGCCTGCTCGACGGCGAAGGCCGGAACATCTTCGACGATGGCACGCGCGAAGGGACGGCGGCGATGCGCCATGCGGTCGGCGGAGTTCTGGCGGCAATGCATGACTGCACCCTGATCTTTGCCCCGCACCAGAATTCGTACCGTCGGTTGCGTCCGGGGACGCTTGCTCCGACGGTGGCCGCCTGGGGCTATGAGAACCGCACGGCCGCCTTGCGCATTCCCGGCGGCCCGCCCGTCGCACGCCGGATCGAGCATCGCGTCTCGGGTGCGGATGCCAACCCCTATCTGGTCATCGCAGCCATCCTGGCCGCAGCTCTGGACGGGATCGAGGCAGGGCAGGAGCCCCCTGCGCCTGCCGACGGAAATGTCCACGATTCCGATGCGCCGCAAATTCCCGCCGACTGGCGCAGCGCGCTGTCCGTATTCGAGACGAGCCCGAAGGTCGCGCGGCTGTTCCACCCGGAGTTCATCGCCATGTTCGCCGCCTGCAAGCGGCAGGAGCTGGACGTGTTCGAGCGCGAGATCACCGCGCTTGAATATCACAGCTACCTGCACACGGTCTGACACTCATGGCCGAGGCACATACCACATCCTATTACGCCGCTACGGCAAACCAATACGCCCCATTCCCCCGGCTGGCGGGCGAGATCGACGCCGATGTCGTCGTGATCGGCGGCGGCTTCACCGGGGTCAACAGCGCCCTGGAACTGGCCGATCGCGGTTTCCGCGTCGTCCTCCTTGAAGCCAACCGCATCGGTTGGGGCGCCACTGGCCGCAATGGCGGGCAGATCACCGGCTCGCTTTCGGGCGACAAGGCCATGGCGCGCGAGTTTCGCCGCTCGCTCGGTGCAGAGGCCGAGGATTTCGTCTGGAACCTGCGCTGGCGCGGGCACGAGATCATCCGCAAGCGCGTCAGCCGTTTCGGCATCGATTGCGATCTGAAGCCCGGCCATATCCAGACCGCCTGCGCGCCCGCTCATCTGCCCGAATTGCGCGACATGCACCTGGAGGCGGTGCGGCGCGGCATGGGAGATGAGGTCGAATTTGTCGAGCAGGACCGGATCGGCGAAATCGTCGCCTCTCCCATCTATCTGGGCGGGCTGCTGAACCGGCGCAACATGCACGTGCATTCGCTGAACCTTTGCCTTGGCGAGGCGCAGGCAGCGGCCGGGCTGGGGGTCCGCCTGTTCGAGGACAGCCGTGTCCTGCGCATCGAGGAGGTCCCACGACCCGTCGTCATCACGGCGCAGGGCCGCGTCACGGCCGACAAGGTGCTGCTTGCCGGAAATGCCTATCACAGGCTCGGCAAGGGGCAGATGCGGGGCGCGCTGTTTCCCGCGGCGCTCGGGATCGTCGCGACCGAACCGCTGTCCGAAGATGTCGCGCGGCAGATCAATCCGCAGGATCTCGCGGTCTATGACAATCGCTTCGTCCTGGATTACCATCGCCTGACCGCCGACAGGCGGCTGATATTCGGCGGCGGCACAAATTATTCGGGCCGTCCCAGCCGCGACATTGCGGCCGAGTTGCGGCCCTCGATCGAGCGGACCTTTCCCCAGCTCAGGGGCATCGGGATCGAGTTCGGCTGGTCGGGCCTCGCCGGGATCATCGTCAATCGCATTCCGCATCTTGGTCGCGTCGGGCCGAACATCTTCTACGCCGAGGGCTATTCGGGCCACGGCATCGCAACCACCCATATCGTCGCCGAGATCATGGCCGAGGCCATCTCGGGCACCATGCGGGAATTCGATGTCTTTGCGGGCGTGCGCCATATGCGCCTGCCGCTTGGGACATGGGCCGGCCAGCAGGCCATCGCCCTTGGCATGTTCTACTACCGGCTAAAGGAGCGGTTCCGATAGCCATTCGTCCAGCATAGCGAGAAGCGCGAAACGCGCCGCAACCCCCAACGCAGAGGTTACACGATGAATAAAGGAAAGGTCACAGCCATGCCCGGAAGCGGCGCGATGTCCCGGCGGGGTTTCATGTCGACAAGCGCTGCGCTGGGTCTGGCGCTTGGCGCGGGCGGCACGCTTTTGCCCGGTCTTGCCCGGGCGCAATCCGAAACACCGGTCAAAGGCGGAAAGCTGCGCGCAGGAATTCTTGGCGCGACGTCGAATACCAACGACCCGGCCCTGCGCACCGATGAATTCGGCGTCATGGCCGCCTATACGACATTCAACCATCTGGTCGAGCTGAAGGCCGACAAGACGATCGAGCCCGAGCTGGCCGAAAGCTGGGAAGCCAAGCCCGGTGCGACCGAATGGGTCTTCAACCTGCGCAAGGGCGTCGAATTCCACAATGGCAAGACGCTCGATGCCAATGACGTGATCTATTCGATCAACCGCCACAGGGGCGAGGCCTCGCAATCCGGCGCCAAAAGCCTGATGGCCGCGATCACCGACATCAAGGCGCTGGACAGCCACCAGATCCTCGTGACACTGGACAGCCCGAATGCGGATCTGCCCTTCAACTTCTCGGGCGACCATCTGGCGATTTCTCCTGCCGATTACGAAGACTGGATGAAGCCCGTGGGGACCGGTGGCTATGTCCAGACCTCGTTCGAGCCGGGTGTCCGCGCCACTTGGACCCGCAACCCGAACTACTGGAAAGAGGGTCGCGCCCATGTCGACGAGGTCGAGTTCCTCATCCTGAACGATCCGCAGGCACGCCTGGCCGCCCTGCAATCGGGGCAGATCGACGCGCTTGGCCTTGTCGACCCGGCTGCGGTCGAGCTGCTGCGCGGCATTCCGGGGGTGCAGGTCGTCAACAGCGCCGGTGGCCAGTTCTGGAGCTATGCGCTGAACTGCCGCAAGGGCCCCTTCACCGATCCGAACCTGCGCATGGCGATGAAATACGGCATCGACCGGCAGAAGATCCTCGACCTGGTGCTGCGCGGCAATGGCGCGCTGGGGAATGACCAGCCGCTGGCCAAGACCGATCCGTTCTTCAACCCGGAACTGGCCCAGCGTCCCTATGACCCCGACCAGGCGCTGCATTATCTCAAGAAGGCCGGGATGGAGAGTTTCGCGATCAAGCTTGATACCTCTGACGCGACCTTCGCGAACTCGGCCAATGTCGGGCAGATCTACGCTCAGGGCGCAAAGAAGGGCGGCATCGATCTCGAGGTCGTTCGCCAGCCCGCGGATGGCTACTGGGATCAGGTCTGGCTGAACGTCGATCACCCGATGACCACCGGCGTATGGATGGGCCGGCCGACCGCTGACATGATCATGTCGATGGTCTATGCCTCGAAGGCGCCGTGGAACGAGGCGTTCTGGGGCAATGCACGTTTCGACGAGCTGCTGACGTCTGCGCGGGGCGAGCTGGACCAGGCCAAGCGCAAGGCGATGTATTGGGAAATGCAGGCGCTGATCCATGAGGATGGCGGCCATGTCGTTCCGGTCTTTGCCGATTTCATCGACGCCTATGGTCCACGCGTCCGCGGGCTCGAGGCCAGCCCTTCCTGGTACCTGATGGGGGCACGCTTCACCGAGCGGGTCTGGCTGGACGGCTGAGGGCATGACGACCTACCTGTTGAAACGTCTGCTTGCCGGGGTGCTGCTGGTCTTGGGGGCCAGCGCCATCCTGTTCTTCGCGGGCGAGCTTTTGCCGGGTGATTTCGCGAGCCGGATGCTTGGCTCGCAAGCCACCCCCGAGGCGGTCGAGGCGCTGCGGCAGTCGCGCGGCCTCGACCAGCCGGCCCTGACCCGCTATCTCGCGTGGCTCGGCGGGTTGTTCCAGGGGGATCTGGGAACCTCGCTGACGAACGGGCGCGAGATCGGGCCGCTGATTGCGACGCGGCTTTCGAATACCCTGACCCTTGCCGGTCTTGCCGCGCTTGTCGCGGTGCCCTTCGCGGTGGGTCTGGGCACGCTTGCGGCGATGTATCGCAACACCTGGTTCGACAGGCTGGTGCTGATGCTGTCGATGGTGACGGTCGCGACGCCGGAGTTCTTCTTCGCCTATCTCGCCATCGCCTTCTTCGCTGTGCAGCTGCACCTTCTGCCCTCGATCTCGATCGTGACCTCCGAGATGAGCCTGGCCGAGAAACTGCCCCTGCTGATCCTGCCGGTCATGACATTGGTCGTGACGACCTCGGCCCATATGATCCGCCTCACGCGAGCCAGCCTGATCGCGGTGATGGACAGCGAATATGCCGGGACGGCAATGCTGAAGGGCCTGCCGCAATGGAAGATCGTGCTGCGCCACCTGCTTCCCAACGCGATGAGTCCGATTGCCGCTGTCGTCGTGCTGAACCTCGCCGACCTCATCGTGGGGCTGATCATCGTCGAGGCGATCTTCGCCTATCCCGGCATGGGCCAGCTGATGGTCGATTCCGTGGCCAAGCAGGATGTCACCGTGGTGCAGGCCTGCGGGCTGATCTTTGCCGTGACCTATATCGTCCTGAACATGATCGCCGACTTGCTGGCGATCCTGCTTAACCCGAGGCTGAGGTATCGGTCATGATGCTTTCCGACGCCCGCCCCCCGCGTCTTCGGCGACTGCGTTTGGGATGGCTGCCCGTCACCCTGGCTGCCGCATTCTGCGGGCTGTGCCTGATCGCCGCGCTTTTCGCGCCCTGGATCGCGCCCTTTGATCAGGCCGAAATGGTCGGCATGCCATGGCAGCCGCCAGATGCAACCAACTGGCTGGGCACAGATCAGCTGGGGCGCGACATGCTTTCGCGCATCATCCATGGCGCAAGGACCTCGATCGGGCTGTCGCTTGCGATTGTTTCGCTTGCTTTTGCGATTGGCGTGTCGCTGGGGCTCTTTGCCGTCGCATTGGGCGGATGGGTGGACCAGCTAGTCAGCCGCACCGTCGATCTGTTCATGTCGCTGCCGCCGCTTGTGCTGGCCTTGCTTGCGATAAGCATCACTGGCACCTCGCTGATCACCCTGACCGTCGTGGCGGCGCTTCTTGCCGCGCTGCGCGTGTTCCGGCTGACGCGATCGCTTGGGCTCGACATAGCCTCGCGCGATTTCGTCGATGTGGCACGTCTGCGCGGGGACAGCACCTGGTCCATCATGCGGCGCGAGATCCTGCCCAATGCGGCCGTGCCCCTGATCGCGGAATTCGGTCTGCGCTTCGTCTTCGCCTTCCTTTTCGTGGCCTCGCTGTCCTTTCTGGGACTGGGCGTCCAGCCGCCGACGGCGGATTGGGGCGGGATGGTGCGCGAAAACGTCGGGGCGTTCAATTACGGACATATGTCGCCTCTGATCCCGGCAGGCTTCATCGCGCTTCTGGCGATTTCGGTGAACCTGATCGGAGATTGGTTCGTCGAGAAATGGGGACGGATGTGATGCCAAACGACCTGCTACGCGTTCGCGGTCTCTGTATCGATGCCCCGGGGGCCGATGGAGCGATCCGGATCGCCCATGATATCGACCTCGACCTGCAGCGCGGCGAGGTGCTTGCGCTGATCGGGGAATCCGGCGCCGGCAAGTCCACGATCGGCATTGCCGCATTGGGCGCGGGTCGCGGCGGGGCCTATTTCGCGGCCGGCAGCGTGCTGCTCGACGGCGAGGACGTCATGGCCGGGGGTGCCGCGCGGCTGCGCGCGATCCGGGGCCGCCGCGTGGCCTATGTCGCCCAATCCGCCGCCTCGGCCTTCAATCCGGCGCATCGTCTGATCGATCAGGTGACCGAAACCGTGATCAGCCGCGGGCTGATGGATCGGGCCGCTGCCCGCGCCCGAGCCATCGAACTGTTTCGCAAGCTGGGCCTGCCCTCGCCCGAAACATTCGGAAACAAGTTTCCCCATCAGGCTTCCGGCGGGCAATTGCAGCGCGCGATGACCGCAATGGCGATCTGCGCGGGCCCCGAACTGATCGTCTTCGACGAGCCGACCACCGCGCTGGATGTGACGACGCAGATCGAGGTGCTGCTGTCCATCCGGCAGGCCATCCGGGATGAAGGCATGGCCGCGATCTATATCTCGCATGACCTTGCCCTGGTCGCGCAGATCGCGGATCGCATCATGGTCCTGCGTCAGGGCAAGATCGTCGAAACCGGTCCGACTCGCGCCATCATCGAAGCGCCGCAACAGGATTACACGCGCCGCCTGATCGCAGTTGCAAGCGCCGATCTTGGTCATCGCGAGCCTTGCCCGGCCATGCTCGAGATCAGCCATGTCAGCGCAAGCTACGGCCGCGTGCCTGTGCTGCACAATATCAGCCTGAGCGTGGCGAAAGGGCGGACGCTGGCGCTGGTCGGTGAATCCGGTTCGGGCAAGTCCACGCTTGGAAAAGTGGTCGCGGGCCTGTTGCAACCCGACGCGGGCAACGTGACGCTGGCAGATCGGGTCCTGTCGCCCGGATTGAGAAAACGCTCACGGCAGGACCTGCGCGACATCCAGATGGTCCACCAGAACCCGGATCTGGCGTTGAACCCGCGCCAAACTGTCGGCGCCTCGATCGCGCAGGCGGTCGCCAAGTTCCAGGGTCTGGCGAAACGCGATTGCGCGCAGGAAGTGGCGAGGCTGCTTGAACAGGTCAATCTTGACCCTGCCCTTGCCTCGCGGCTGCCGCATGCGCTTTCGGGCGGGCAGAAGCAACGGATCTGCATTGCCCGTGCCCTGGCCGCGAAGCCGCGCCTGATCATCTGCGACGAAGTCACCAGCGCGCTTGATCCGTTGGTCGCCGAAGGCGTGCAGAGCCTGTTGCGCAAGCTGCAGGATGAAGCGGGCGTGTCCTATCTGTTCATCACCCATGATTTTGCCGCAGTTCGGGCCATGGCGGATGAGGTCGCCGTGATGCGTGACGGCTTGGTGATCGCTCATGGCCCGACAGAATGGGTGCTGAATGCCCCGCAGGATGCATACACGGAAAAATTGATCAGCTCGGTTCCGGAACTTCGGGTGGGCTGGTTGGACGAGATCGTTTCGGCGCGCGCCGAACAAAGACCTGCATGAACGGAGATAATGACGTGACGAACGCATCAAAGGCCCTGCTGATCGCGGCAACCGGCGAAGACCCCGAGCCCTATCGTCAGGATCTGGCCCGCCGCCTGCCCGGCCTTGCGATCCATGCCGAGGGCGAGGATTACGACCCCGCGACGATCGCCTATGCCCTTTGCTGGAAGCCGACCCCTGGCCTGCTTGCGAGCTTGCCGGGGCTCGAGGCGATCTTTTCCATGGGGGCGGGGATCGACCATATCCTGGCCGATCCGGAACTGCCCGCGGCGCCGCCGATCGTGCGCCTGATGCATGACCGGACCCGCGACCAGATCCGCGACTATGTCGTTCACGCGGTTCTGCACTACTACCGTCAGATGGATGTCGCTGCCCGCCAGCAGGCAGAGAAGTCATGGAAGTTCCTTCAGATCCGCGACAAACCGAAGCTCAAGGTCGGTATCCTGGGGCTGGGCGAAATGGGCAGCACAGCCGCCCAGGGGCTGAATGCGCTTGGCTTCACGGTGCTTGGCTGGTCGAGAAGCCCGAAGTCGATCGAGGGCGTGACCAGTTACCATGGCGCGGACGGCCTGGCCGAGATGCTGCCCGAAGTCAGCTATCTCGTGTCGCTCTTGCCTGCGACTGCCGAAACGGTCGGGGTCCTGAATGCGGGCCTGTTCAACGCCCTGCCGCGCGGGGCCGTGGTCATCAATCTGGGCAGGGGTGACCATCTAGTCGCCGAGGACCTGCTGACGGCGCTTGATTCCGGGCAGATCGGTGCCGCGACGCTGGATGTGTTCGCCCCCGAGCCGATGCCCGAGGACAGCCCCTTCTGGAGCCATCCGGCCGTGCGCGTCACCCCCCATATCGGCAGCGACGGAAACGGGCCGATCATTGCGGATGCCGTCGGCCTGAACATCGAACGCATGTCGCGCGGTCTCGCGCCCGAACCGATCGGCGATCGCAGCCGTGGATATTGAGGAGATTTCCATGACCAATCTCATTCGCATCGACCATCACCCGGCGACCGACCCCGAGCTGGGCTCGCCCCGCCCCGAACGCGTCATCGAGGGGGCGCCGAATTCGCAGTCCTGGGACATGGAGGCAACGCCAGACGGCAAGGTCACCTGCGGTGTCTGGGAAGTCGCACCGGGGGCATGGAATGTCGTCAAGGACGCATGGGAGCTGATGACCATCATCTCGGGGCGTTCGGAACTGACCGAGGACGGTGGCGAGACGATCGAACTTGTCCCCGGCGTCAGCGTGGTCATGCGCGCGGGTTTCCGCGGCGTCTGGCGTGTGATCGAACCGACCCGCAAGGTCTGGACGATCTACGAGGCGTGATATGCCCCGGGCGGCCTCTTGATTGGCCGACCGGGGAAAGACGGCCACCGCTCAGACGCCGCCAGCGTCGCGCTTGCGCTTGCGCAGGACCTCCCACAGGAGCACACCTGTGAGCAGAAGCAACGGCGACACTCTCGCCGGTTGCGGTTGCGATGAAGATTGCGCGTCAGGCATGGCACCAGGTACGCCTGCCTCTGCGAAAGCCGGGGGAGGCGTATCCGCCTTGGTCGCGCCACGGCTGCCCATGGGCAAGGGCGAACCGGTCGTGGTGTCCCGTGCGGTCTGCAGCTCGGTTTCGGCATTCAGCTCGGCCCCGGCAAGAACGACGAATGCCGAAAGCCACAGCCAGGTCAGCAGGATGATGACGCCGCCAAGGGCCCCATAAGATTCGGTATAGGTTCCGAAATTCTGCACATAGACCGAAAAACCGACCGTTCCGCCGATCCATACCAGGGTGGCCACAACCGCACCCGGACTGATCCAACCCCAGCGTGCGGGCTCACGCGAAGGACCGAAGCGATAGATCAGAGCAAGTCCGAGCATCGAGGAAAGCCCAAGCACGATCCAGCTGATCGCCGGCACCGCCCATTCGAACTGCGAGGCGAGCGGCAGGAGGTGGACGATAGAAGGCAGCACGATGGCCAGGGCGAGCGTGGCGAGAAACCCGAGAAGGATCGCGAGCGTAAGCGCCAGAGCGGTCAGATAGAGGCGGAATATGCCCCTTTTTTCTTCCTCGTCATAGGCAATGTTCAGCCCTTCGATGAGAGTGAGAACCCCCTTCATCGCGCCATAGATCGCAAGGGCCAGCCCCGAGACGGCGACCAGCCCGCTTCCCGTCCCACTACCCCCCGTGACCGCGACAACCTGATTTTCGATGATCGACGCGGCGTCCGGCGGAAGGCTTGCCGACAGTCGGGCAAGCTCGCCTGCGAGATCGGACGGGTCGAGAAAGAAGCCGGAGAGCCCAATCAGGGCAGCGATTGCCGGAAAAAGGGCAATCAGCCCGTAAAAGGCAACGCCAGCCGATACCACCGAGACATGGTCCTTCGCAATTTCGCGCCGGACCCTGAGCAGGATCTGCTTCCAGCCCGGTGGCGGGATGTCCCTTGGCGATCCGGCGCGAAGTCCGGCGGGGCTTGGACCTGACCTTGCTCTGCCTGCCATTTGGTCTCCTGACGGTTTGCCTGATCGCACAAGTCCAACCGTGCACAAGGTATCTGGGTTCCGGAAAGCGCGTCGCGTCTTCGAGCCGGGCGACGGGCGCGGCTGATTATGACGGGTTGTCCGCTCTGCTCGATTTGTCCCTCGATCTGCCTGCCGTTTCATCCTCAGGCTGTTTGTCTGGCGGCCCGCATTGTTTTCGGGCCGTCACGGGACGGTTGTCTGACTAGCCTAGAGAGAACCGAGTCGAGGGATTCGCCATGCTGATTTTGCGCGAAAAGAAGGCCCTGTTGATCGGCCCGGCAGATCGCGCCCGCAAGCTGCCGGGTGCCGACATGCCCGACCATGCGCAGCATTCGCTCGGCGATGCGCTTGGCTTCCACGACGGATCATCCAGCCTTGCCTGAGGAGTCTCGCGACATGGCAAATATATTCGAAATCGTCGAAACCGATCACGCGTCCATGCTCGACTATCTTCAGCGCGATGCCGTTGCCAGCCTGCAGGACGGTCTTGTGCGGCTGCGGTCCGAAATCGCGGCGCAGAGCGAAACGGCCGAGGTGATGTCGACCGCCGCCTCTCGCCATGCCCAGCGGATCGTCGAAACCCATTCGCAGCGCGGTCAGCGTCTGATCGACGCGGCCCAGGCCCTTGTCGAGGGGCTGACCAGATTTCATGCGGAACACAGGCTGCTTGACGCCATGCAGGAATACGGACGCGACGCGGCCGAACGCGCCATTCTGACGGCCGACACGCTGCGCAAGCGCGGAGACATCTTTCTGGACCATGAGGCGGCGGGTTGCCCACCGGTGCTCGTCTACGACTACGAAGTCGTGATGGAGGGGCGCGACCTTCCCTATCCGTGCAATTACACGCTTCTGAAGATCCTGCCCCCTGAGGGCGTCACCATCGATGACGAAAACCGGCCCTATATCATCATTGATCCCAGGGCGGGGCATGGTCCGGGCATCGGCGGGTTCAAGACCGACAGCCAGGTCGGCGTCGCGCTGCAAGCGGGTCATCCGGTCTATTTCGTGTCCTTCCGTTCCCGTCCGGAGCCGGATCAGTATCTGGCCTATGTCACCCGCGCCGAGGCGGCATTCGTACGCGAAGTGATGCGGCTTCATCCGGCGGCGCAAAAACCCGTCATCACGGGGAACTGCCAGGGGGGATGGGCAGCGTTGCTGGTTGCGGCAGCCAATCCGGATCTGACTGGGCCGCTGGTCATCAATGGCGCGCCGGTATCGCCCTGGTCGGGCAAGGTCGGGCAGGACCCGATGCGCTATAATGGCGGGGTTCTGGGCGGGACCTGGGTTGCCATGTTCCTGTCCGATCTTGGCGGCGGACTTTTCGATGGCGCGAATCTCGTGCAGAATTTCGAGACGCTGAACCCCGGCCGCACGCTGTTTCGCAAATATACCGACCTGTTTCGCGACATCGACAACGGCGACCTGACCTTTCTGGAGTTCGAGAAATGGTGGGGCGGGTTCTTCATGCTGACCGAGCCAGAGATCCACTGGATCGTCGAGCAGCTTTTCGTCGGCAACCGGCTCGCGAAGAACGAGGCACGGCTGGAGCCCGGCAGGCCCGTGGATCTCAAGGCGATCCGCGCGCCGATCATCGTCTTTGCCAGCCATGGCGACAATATCACGCCTCCGCAGCAAGCGCTCAACTGGATTGCGGAAACCTATGCGGATGCGCAGGAAATCCGCATTCGCGGCCAGCGCATCGTCTACATGGTGCATGAACAGGTGGGCCATCTGGGAATTTTCGTGTCCTCGAAGGTGGCGCGACGGGAACATGCCGAAATGGCCTCGACGCTGCAAACCATCGAGGCGCTGGCCCCTGGGCTCTATGAAATGCAGATCGAGGATATCGAGGAGAAAGGCGGCAAGACCGTCTTTACCGTCAGCTTCGCCGAACGCAGGATGGAGGATATCATCGCGCTTGATGACGGTTGGGCCGATGAAAGGCCTTTCGCGGCAGTGGCCCGCAGTTCGGAGGTGCAGGCCCAGCTTTACGACGCGCTTGCCCGGCCATTCGTCAAGGCCGCCGTTTCCGGAACGAGCGCCGAGCTGTCCCGTGCCATGCACCCCAAGAGGATGGAACGCGCGGTCGTCTCGTCCCGCAACCCGCTGATGCAGCAGGTCGAGGCCGCCGCCGAGAAGGTCAGGAGTGATCGTCACAAGGCCGCGCCGGAAAATCCCTTTCTCGCGGCCGAGGCCCTTTGGGTCGACGGGGTCGAACAGATGATCGACCTTTGGCGCGATACGCGCGACATGATGCAGGAACTGACCTTTTTCGGTATCTGGGGAACACCATGGGCGCGGGCTTTCGGCAGGACGCATGAGGCACGCCGGACGCTCAAGAACACCGATGAGCTGAGAGCTTTGCCCGAGGTCGCTGCCGCGCTTGGCAACATCGGCCGAGGCGGATTTGCCGAAGGGGTCATCCGGATGCTCGTGCTTCTGGCCGAAAACCGCAAGGGCGTCCGCCGCGATCGACTGGAGCGCTCGGCAAGGGTATTGACGCGGGACGAGCCCTTCCGCTCGCTGGGGGCCGAAGATCGCGCCAGGATCATTCATGAACAGACGCTGATCGCAACCTACGAAACCGACCTTGCGATCGCGACCCTGCCGGACTTGCTGACCGGCAGGGACCAACGGGCAATGGCGTTAAAGGTTGTGCGCTATGTCCTGGGATCGACCGCCGAAATGTCTTCCGAGACGGCGCAACTGTTGCAGCGCTTCCATGGGGTCCTGGATCAGCCCCATGTCGCGGGCGAGGTGAGCGAGGACCCGCTTGATGCGGGAAGCGCGCCCACGGCAGGCCTGGCGGCGAATGACGAGACGGCAGGCGCCTTGCATGTCGTTCTGAACGAACCCGACGCGCCGCCCCTCGTGGCGGCGGGCGCGACCGGGCACATGAGCGAGGGTTCAACATGCACCTGACCAACCGAACCCTGTCCGAGATCATGCCGAATGACACTGCCGAATTGCGCCGGCTGGTCACGCCAGACGATCTTTATGTCTTTGCGGCAGCATCGGGGAATTACAACCCGATCTCGCTGCCCGAAATCGACGTGGACGGAGATGGCAAGGCCGAGAACGTCGCGCCGGGGATGTTCATCGCCTCGATGATCTCGGCCGTGCTCGGGACCTTGCTGCCGGGGCCCGGAACGCTTTATCGCAGCCAGACGCTGAATTTCCACGACCGCGCCCATGCCGGAGACGAGCTTTTATGCGAGGTGCGGGTCATCGAGAAGCATGGCGACGGCACGGTCAGTATCGAGACGCGAGTCACTCGCCCCGTCGATGGGGCGCTGATCGTTTCGGGCATGGCGCAGGTCACCGCTCCGCAGCGCAAGTTCGATCGCGACGATATCGAGGTTCCGGGGCTGCTGGTCCAGCGTCACCGGCATTTCGAATCCTTGGTGGAGCGCGCGCGCCGGCTGCCGCCTTTGCCCGTCGCCGTTGTCTGCGCCGATGATCCCAAATCGCTGGGCGGCGCCTTGCTGGCCGCGCGTGAAGGGTTGATCCGCCCGCTGCTGGTCGGAAATGAGCAGGCGACCCGGGACGTGGCGGCGCAGATGGGATCCGATCTGACCGGATGCGAACTGATTGATGTGTCGGGCGATCAGATGGCGGCGGCGCAGGCCTGCAAGCTCGTGCATGAAGGGCGGGCCGCCGCAGTGATGAAGGGCCATCTGCATACCGATGACCTGTTGAAGCCGATGCTTGACAAGGCGGGAGGGCTGCGCGTCGGGCGAAGGTTCACCCATGTTTTCGTCATGGACGTTCCGGGTCGGCCCGAACCTGTCATGGTCACCGATGCGGCGATCAATATCGCGCCGGATCTGGCCACCAAGGTCGACATCACGCAAAACGCCATCGATCTTGCCCGGTCGCTGGGGATGGAGCCGAGGGTCGGGGTGCTTTCCGCGGTCGAGACCGTCAATCCGGCCATCCAGTCCTCGATCGACGCGGCGCTCCTGTCGAAGATGGCCGACCGCGGTCAGATCACGGGCGGTCTGGTCGAGGGGCCATTGGCCATGGACAATGCCGTCGACCTGGGCGCCGCGCGCACCAAGGGGCTGAAGGGCGGGGTCGCCGGGCAGGCGAACATCCTGGTCGTGCCGGGCATCGATTCAGGGAACATGCTTGCCAAGCAGCTTTCCTTCGTCAGCCATGCCGAAGGCGCGGGCCTGGTCCTGGGCGCGAGCGTTCCCGTCATTCTCAATTCGCGGTCAGACAGCCCCATGTCGCGCCTTGCCTCATGCGCAGTTGCCGTGCTCCACCACGTCTTCAAGGGCGGACGGGCCGGGTAAGCCGAGGGGCAAGACGTCGCCCCGCACCGAAAGGGGCGCTCCCTTCGGGCAGGTCTGCGCATTCGCAAGACCAAAGTGAATCGCCTTGGGCAGATCCGGCAACTTGCCGTTTCAGAATTCGCCCGGGGCACATTGCAGGCAGGTCAGACCCGCTTCGCGCCAGAATGCCACCACCGACGATCGGTCATCGACCACGAGCCATGGCTGGAACCCGTCCGAGCGGATGCGCTCGAGGGCGCTTGCCTTGACGGCGGGATCGGGCAGGGCATCTTCGTCATCCCGGCGCAGATAAATCGCGTCGAAGGGGATGTTTTCCTGCCGCAGCCATGCCGCCGTCTGGTTTTCCCAGCCTTCTGGTCGCCCCGAGCAGATCACGATCTGCTCGCCCTGCGCCTTGAGGTGGCGCAGCAGGCGCACGATCGGTTCAATCGCCGGGGTGCTTGCCATTTCGCGATGAAACTCGTCCCAGAACTTTTCGACACCGTGGACCAGATGTCCGAGCCGTTCCGCGTCGAAATGGGCAAGTGTCCCATCCACATCGAAAATCACACAATTCATGCTTGTTCCCTTGCGGCGAAGAATGGCCGTTCCACCCAGCCCTGAGCGGTTGGCTGAAAGATGATCGGCGTCGTGTTCGGGGCTGACGGGCCGTCGAACGGGGTTCCGATAAGCGCGCGGGTCGCGCGTATCACGCCGGAATGAGACACGATGACAGGCAAGGACTTACCCGCCATCTGAATGCAATGGCCAAGAGCGATCGCGACCCGATCGAGCATCGCCGACCAGCTTTCGCCCTGATCGGGCGTGGCGGTGCGTGGCGGAAGCTCGGCAAGCGGCCGACCGTCATGAACGCCCCAATCCCGCTCGCGCAATTCCTCGATGATCCGGGGAGGAATCGCGGGAAAGCCCAGTTCAGCCGTCACGCGCGCCCGTCCCTGCGGGCTAGCGAAAACTGCGATATCGTCGGGCCAGTCGAGGGTAGCGAGCCGTGCGGCGTCGGAGCGGCCCTGTTCTGTCAAGACCGTTTCGAGACGACCCGAGATGATCCCGTCCCGGTTGGCTTCGGTCTGGCCGTGGCGGATCAGGCAAAAGGGCGATCTGGGCAGGAGGGTCACAGGAACATCCTTTCACCGAGGACCAGCTTTTTCCCGAGTTCGCCTTCCAGCAGGTAATCCTCGGGCGTGGGGCAGAAAAGGGGGGAGAAGCGCTTCGCCGACAGACGGTCCAGCATCGCCCGCTGATCGCGCAGCGGCGGGTGGACATTCCAGCGCAGGAAACGTCCGCCCTCGGCCGCGATGGCACGGGCATGGGCCGTCATATGGCCGGTGAAAAGAACGATGCCATCCTGCCCCAGCCTGCCGCTGTCGCGCCAGTTCGGAACGATCGTCCCGGCCATGCCCGAATCCGCGTTGGGAGATTCGCAGATCAGGTAGCGCGCCGAAGGATCGAACTTCCGGTCGAGCAGGGGTGCTATTGCCACGGCCCGCTCATTCGTGCTGCCCGAGGACAAGGCTTCGCGCAGCGCATGCCGGCAGCAATCATCAAGGCTGAGCGAGCCGCGTGACATCAGGTGAAGTGCAAGTTCCCCTGCGCGGCCAGATGATGGAACGGGAAACAGGACTTGCGTGCCCGGATCAAGAGCGCCAAGCGCCTGGTCAAGCTGGGCCTTCCGTTCGGACTGGGGAATGTTGTCAAGATGATACGAGGCGTCGATCAGCGCTGTCTGGGCGGCTGGCGGCGGGTCGAATGCGAACCATTCGGATTCCTCGGACCAATCGCCGGAATAGAAAAGCCCGCCCTCGCCCAGGGCAAAATGCATCCAGATGCCACCCAGGGCGTGCCCGTTGCGCCCTGTCGTCACCGCGATTCCATCTATCTGGATCGTGCCTTGTTCAGGAAGCGGCCTCAGATTTGCACCTGGGGGCAGGCATTTCGCGGTCAGCGCAGTCGCATGGATCGGCAGGCCTGCCCGGATCGCGTAAGCGGCACCGCCGATATGATCGACATGATCATGGGTGATGAAGACGGCATGGGCTCCGTCCAGCCATTCCGACCGGAATGGTGATGTCGCCTCGGGGCCGCAACCCACATCCAGTATCCACAGGCTCTGACCGGTCCAAAGGCGAATGCAGGCCGGACCCTTTTCGCCAAGGCCAGAGGCGACCTCGACCCAAGGCGGATCACCCAGCACAGGTCCGCGCGACATTGCAGCTTGCCCCGGGCTCGGATGATCACGCATCGACCAGCTCATGCGCGAATCTCGGCATCAGGCTTTCATCCCGGAATGCCCAGGGCCGATGGATCGTCACGCCAAGCTCTTCGCCGATCCGGGCGCGCTGCGGGCTATGAATGACGAGGCTTTCACCTGCGGTTTCCAGCACCAGACGGAAGCGACCGCCCTGATAACTGCAGGCACTGACGCGGGCCCGCAGGGGGCTGTCACCATTCAGGACGACCTGCTCGGGGCGGATACAGATATGGGTCGGGTTTCTGTCCAATCCATGGGCAACGATCCGCTGACCCATTGCCTCGACCGCGATCCCCGACGGGGTCAGCGACCCCGCAATGCGCACCGGAACCACGCTGCCATCGCCGACAAATCCGGCGACGAAACAGTCTTGTGGCCGATCGTAAAGCTGTTCGGGCGGGGCGAACTGGCGGATCTTGCCGTCCTGCATAACCGCCACGCGATCCGCCAGCGCCAGCGCCTCGGTCTGGTCATGTGTGACGTAGAGCATGGTCGCGCCGGTGCGGCGGTGGAAAGCCGCGAATGCCTCTTGCATGGCGCCGCGCAGTGCCAGGTCGAGATTGGCGAGCGGCTCGTCCAGAAGCACGGCCCGGGGTTCGGCCACCAGGCATCTGGCCAGCGCAACCCGTTGGCGCTGCCCGCCCGAAAGCTGTGCCGGTGCCCGTTCGGCGAGGGCGGAAAGTCCGGTCAGCCGCAATGCCTCATCGACCCGGCGGCGACGTTCGGGGGCGGAAACCCCGCGCGTCTCCAATGGATAGGCAACATTGCGCGCCACCGTCATATGTGGCCACAGCGCATAGGATTGGAACACGATGCCGATATTGCGTTCCTCGGGCGGCACGAACCGGCCCGGTCCGGCAAGGGCCCGATCGCCCAGCGACAGGGTGCCACGGTCGGGTTTCTCGAACCCTGCGGTCAGCCGCAGCAGGGTCGTCTTGCCGCAGCCGGATGGCCCGAGCAGCGCCACGAATTCACCCGAGCCGATCTCGGCCGAGATCCCGTCCAGGGCAGGGTGGCCATCAAACAGCTTGGAGACACCTTCGAAGATCAACCTTGCCACGGCACGGTTCCTTTTGGCAGTCGGGAGGACGCGAACTGAACGACGCCCATCAGGAGAATGACGAGGGCGACGATCGAGCCGGCAAGGGCCGAGGCCATCACTGTCTCGCCGCTGTCCTCGAGGTTGAAGATGACGACGCCCAGTGTCTCGGTCCCGGCAGCCCAAAGGAGCGCCGAAACCGTGAGCTCGTTCACGGCGGTCAGGAAGACGAGAATAGCGCCTGCGGCGGCCGCCGGCGCGGCCAGCGGCAGGACGATCGTGTGCAGACGCCGGCCGATACGCGCCCCCGCGCTGGCCGCGGCCTCCTCCATCGCCGGGTCGAGCTGGCTGACCGAGGCCTGCACGGGGCGCAGCATGACCACGAGAAAACGCGAAAGATAGGCCAGCAGGATGATGGCAAGCGTTCCGTAAAGCGTGATCTGGGTAAATGGAATGCGCATGAAGCTGAGAATGCAGGCAATGGCCAGGACAACGCCCGGCAAGGCATATGGCAGGTCAACCAGCGTATCGACCGCGCGCGTGGCCCAGTTGGGCCGCCGGCTTATCAGCCAGGCGAGCGGCAGGGCGACGACCATGAGGATCAGCGCCGCGCTCGTGGCCAGAAAAAGCGAGTTCAGGTAGGCCCGCCGCGTCACCGGCTGACGGAACAAGACCTCGTGCCACGCCTTGACGGTCAAGGTATCGAAGGAAAGCGGCACGCCATAGGCCGGGATCAGCGATGTCGCGACCAGAGCCATCAGGGGCAGGACGAGGATCAGGGCGATGAATCCCCAAAGCAGGGTCTCGACGAATGGCCGGGACGCGCCCAAGGAAAGCGAAAGGGGTTGACCCGAAAGTCCGACCAGGCCGAAGGCGCGGCGGCGCAGCATCAGGCGTGCGGCGAGGACCCCCAGGATTGCGACCGATCCGATGACAAGGGCCAGGATCGCCACTTCCGAAAGGACGGATGGGCCCATCGCGGCAAGGCGCTGATAGATCAGCGTGGGCAGGGTGGAATAGCGGGCCGGAATGCCAAGCATGGCCGGGATGCCGAAATTGCCAAGCGCCGTGACGAAGGTCATGGCCGCACCCGCAGCAAGGCTGGGCAGGCTCAGCGGAAGGACGATCTGCGCCCAGACCCGCCAGCCCCGCGCGGCCGAGATGCGGGCCGCCTCGACCAGATCGGCGGGGATCATGCGCAGGCCGGCGCGCAGGGTCAGGAAGATGATCGAAGCATGCTGGATGCCCAGCAGCAGCGCGATCCCGCCTGCCGAATGCAGCGGTTGCGGGCTGCCAAGCGGTGGCGCGAGGCCGAGCGTGCGCAGCAGCACCGACGAGGGGCCGGTCACCTGCATCCATGCCAGGGCCGTAATCTGGGGCGGGATCATCATCGGGATCATCAGGCAGAAGACCAGCGCGGATTTTGCCCGGATGTCCGTCAGGGCGACGACGAAGGCGAAGGCTGATCCGATCAGGATCGAGATCAGGGTGCCGGCCCCGGCGGTGACCAGCGAATGCCAAAGGGCGATGCGCGTGCTTTCCCGGCCAAGCACCTCGGTCGCATGGGCAAGGGTCGCGCCATCTCCCAGTCCGAACCCCTCGGCCAGAAGGCGCAGGATGGGTCCGAGCGAGATCAGCGCGACCGGAACCAGCAAGAGCGGGATCAGCCGGTCCGAGGACCGGCTGATCGGGTTTCTGTCGCCGGAGACGATCATTTGACGCCGAAGACCTCGGCGAATTTCGACTTGTTGGCATCGGTATCGGCAAGCGCCTTGGCCGCATCGAACCTGATCAACTTCAGTTCGTCACGTGCCGGAAATCCCTCGGGGCTTGCGACGCCGGTGCGCGCCGGGATGTAGCCCATTTCAGAAACCAGGTTCTGCCCGTCCTCGCTCAGCACGAAGTCGACGAACTTCTGGGCATCAGCCGGATTCGCCGCATCCTTCATGATGGCGACCGGCTCGGTGACCCAGGTCACGCCCTCTTCCGGGAAGACGAAATCGACGGGGGAACCCTCGGCCTTGGCCCGCAGCGCCATGTAGTCGACCAGAACGCCATAGGGCTTTTCGCCCGCAGCGACAGCGTTGAACACGCCACCATTGCCGCCATCGGCGCGCGCTTCATTGGCGGCGAGGCCTTCGTAATAGGCCCAGCCCAGTTCGGCATCGTCGGTCAGCGCCGCCAGGTGGATCAGGGCCGCGCCCGAGTAAAGCGGTGAGGGCATCGCGACAAGCCCCTTGTATTCAGGCTTTGCCAGGTCGGCCCAAGACGTCGGAATGTCATCGGCGGCCGTGTTGTAGACGATACCCGTCGTGATCAGCTTGGTCGAATAGTAATGCCCATCCTTGCTGTAGAGCGCGGGGTCATAGGCCTGTGCCTCGGGCGAGGAATAGGCGGCAAGCTTGCCTTCCTGTGCCAACCCTTCAAGCGTGACCGTGTCGGCGATCAGCAGCACGTCGGGCGCCGGGGCACCAGCCTCCATCTCGGCCGCCAGGCGCGCCATCAGCTGGGTGGTCCCGTCACGTACCCAATCGACCGTCACGTCCGGATTGGCCGCCTGAAAGGCATCGACCGTCTTCTGGGCATCGGCATTGGGCTGCGAGGTGTAGAGCTTCAGCGTTCCGGCGGTCGCGGCAAAAGGCAGGACCAGTGCGAGCGGCAGGGCAAGGGCAAGGCGGGACATCGCGTTCTCCTGGGAAGCGGTTTCGTTCGAAAGACTTCGACTTTCGGTGTGGTCGCAATTATCCTTGGGACGTGACAGCAAAATGACGGAAACGCCTATTTTCGCGAATAATAGCTGTTGCTGAAACGGGTCGCTAAAAGTTACCGTTCGAAAAACATCTTTCGAACGAAAATGCGCCAATCAGAGATTTCCCGCCGTCGCGATCTGATCGTGAACCTTCTGTCGTCCTACGGAGAGTTGTCGGCCGGCTCCTTGGCGGACATGCTGAAAGTGACGGTGCAGACGGTTCGTGCCGATCTCCGCGCCCTAGATGAAGGCGGGCTCGTCCGACGGCGCCACGGGGTCGCGAACCTTGCCACGCCGACCGAAAACCTGAGCTATCAGCCCCGGCTCGCGGTGTCCCGCGCCGAAAAGGACCGGATCGGCGCAGCGGTTGCCGAGCTCATCCCCGCCGGAGCAAGCGTGGCAATGGGGACCGGTACGACAGTCGAGGCATGCGCCCGAGCACTCGCCCGCCACGAGGGGTTGACCGTGTTCACCAACAATATCCACGCCGTGCTTGCCTTGCGCGCGGCGCCAGGGATCAGCCTGTCCCTGGCGGGCGGGGTCGTCCGGCTGCGCGATCTGGATTTCGTCGGCGCGGAAAGCACCGAGTTCTTTTCACGCATCAAGCCGGATCATGCGATCTACAGCCTGGGTGGCGTGGCCGAAAACGGCCAGTTGCTTGACTTCAACATGGACGAGATTCGGGCTCGACGGGCGATTCACGATTGCGCGCGCAACCGGATCATCGTCATCGATCACACCAAGATCGGAAGGCTGGCGCATTACTCGCAGGGCTTGCTGTGGGATGCCGAGACGATCGTCTGCAGCGGCGCATTGCCCGAGCTGACAGCCGAGCGGCTGCGCGCCGAGGGCCGAAGCCTGATCTGCGTCTGACGGGCTCGGCGCCGTTCTGGTAGCGGGAGGCGTCGGGCCGACCGGCCGCCGCCGCAACGGTCGTAAGCGGAATTTCCGTGGGGTCACATCGCAGGATTTGCCGAAATGGGGTTCAATTCTGCGAATGATGGCCCTATCTGCGCCACGACCGCCGCATTTTGTCTGTTGCAGGCCTGGGCTGGTGATTTGCCCCATATAGACCGACCCGCAGCAGGATCAGCGCGACGGATCGCTGCATATCGCGGCAAGCCACGGGAAAGATCGATCTGCGCACCTGTCGTGCCATGCCGCCTCTGCGCGGGATGATGATCCCTTTCGAAATTGAACCTGACGCGGAAGAGCGGATCGGAACATGGTAACCTCATCTGTGACCCAGCGACGGGTCTTTCGGGATTCACTGATCGTCGGCTTCGCGATGTTCGCGGTCTTTTTCGGCGCGGGGAACCTGATCTTTCCGCCTCAGATCGGAATTCTGGCCGGGTCGGGCTGGTTTGAGGCGCTGCAGGGCCTGCTCGTGACCGGCATGCTGCTGCCTGTCCTGACGGTCGTGGCCCTGGGGCTAGGCGGCGGAACGGTCGAGCGCCTGACCACGCCGATCGCGCCCTGGTTCGGTTCGGCCCTTCTGGTCGTCACATTGATTGTGCTTGCCTGGATGATCGCTGTCCCCAGAACGGCCAGCGTCGCCTATGAGACAGGTTTCCGCACCCTTGCCCCCGCACTGGACGGCGGGGTCTGGATGTGGGTGTTCATTCCGCTTTTCTTCGTCATCTCGACCAGCTTTGCGCTGGACCGCTCGCGCGTCATCGACAGGATCGGGCGGTTCCTTACTCCGCTTCTGCTTGCTTTGCTGGGCATCATCGTCATCTGGTCCATCGTCGCGCCTCTGGGAGTGCCTGCCGACACCGGCGAGTTGGCGCCGTTCCGCCTGGGTCTCATAACCGGTTACCAGACGGGGGATGTATTCGGCGGACTCATGTTCGGGGTCATCTTCATCGAAGCCATTCGCGAACGTGGCTATACAGAAGGGACAGGCTACCGCTCGGTCCTGATAGGGTCCGGAATCGTGACCTTCATGGGGCTGCTTTTTGTCTATGGGGGGCTGGAATATCTGGGCGCGACAGGCAGCGGCCTGTTCGGCGCCGATGTGGCGCAATCCGAACTTCTGACCCATCTGGTCGGGGCCTTGGCCGGGACCTTTGGCGCAAATGCCCTGGCGGTTGCCGTCCTGCTGGCCTGCCTTACGACCGCGGTGGGGATTACCGCCGTCCTTGGGGAATATATCGTGAAATGGTCCGGCTCGCGGATCAGCTACCGGACAGCGGTTCTGACCGTTTCGCTAACCTGCATGCTGCAGGCTTTCGGCGGCGTGGACTACATTGTCGCGCTGGCCGAACCGATCTTTCAGCTGCTCTATCCGGTCGGGATCAGCATCGTGCTTCTTGGGTTGCTGTCGCGCCTGTTCTCGAATGATGGAGTCTGGAAAGGCGCTACGCTGGCTGCAATGCTCATGGGGGGTGTCGATTTCGCCTTCGCGCTCTCGGCCAGGCTTGGTCTGGCACTGCCCGACAGTCTGAAGGAAGCCTATGGCATGATCCCGCTATCCTCGCTTGGCTTTGCCTGGCTGCTGCCCACCGTCGCCGGAGGGCTGCTTGGCGGGCTGATCTGGCGTTTCGCAGGCATGGGTGATCGCCGTGCAAGCGCGGCTGATGCCGTGACGGAAAGGGCGGGATAGCCATCCGCGTCATTGCCCCCCTGAAGATTCCATTCATTTGCATCGCGCGGGGCGGCGGTCGTCAGCTGTTCTAGCCCGTCCTGGTGAAGACCCCGTTGCGACGGGCCGCGGCCAGGTTCACCTTGCGATATTCCTGAAGACCAGTGACTTCGCGCCCCACCCAGGAAGGGATCGGGAAGTCGTGGTCCACTTCGGGAAGTTCGATCTCGGCTATGATGATCCCCGCGAGCAGGCCGCGATAGACGTCGACCGTCCAGACCATGTCACCCGCTTTAACGTGGTGACGGGTTTTTTCGACCAGCTCGTCGCCGCAGAGCTTGTCGAGCATTTCCTGCGCATCGGACATGGGAATAGGATATTCGAACTCGTCTCGGACGATACCGTCGCGCGCGCCCTTGACGGTAAGTAGCGCGCGATCATCCTGGATTCTCACGCGAAGCTTGCGGCCGTCATTCGCAAGGATCAGACCGTCGCGAAGTTCCTGACTGTACAGGACCATGTCTTTCCAGCCGTCCGTGGCGACAAGGAATTTGCGCTCGATTTCTCGGGCCATGAGCTACTCCGGCAGGGTGGGGTCGTCATTCTTCGGATAAGCGAGCCGGGACGGATATTAAACTCGCGAAATTGCCTTGCATAGCAGCCATGTGTTCGCACGGAACAGGGAATGGCGAAAGCCTGCTTTCCGGGCGGCTCTGGATGGCGCAGGGGGCGCTATTGCGGATCATGTCGTAGAGGGGCTTTGTCCGCCGCGCCACAGAAAAGCCAACTCCGACCCGAAGAGGACGCGCTGATTGCGGTCATGCTGCAGAAGAACCGGCGATTTGCTTTCAAATTGTGCTGTACTTTGCCCGACATTGAGACAGTTTCGATGGCAATCAATCGCTTGTGGATATGCACGGGTGGAACCACCACCGCATGGGGTATGCCGTCGAATTGGGACATGCACCGTATCAGCGCAGAATGCCATCGATCCGCTTCGCTGACCGCAGATCAAGCTATCGCGTCAGTCTTGGAAATTCGAACAGCAAAGCGATCACGATGGCCTGTTCATATGTCCGCAATAACGGCATGCTTGGACTAAGCCGAGTTTACACAGAAATGGCACACCTTCTTCTGGGCGAAGAAATGATTGCAGGACAAGCAAGCAGACGCGCATTCATTTCCGGCGTCGCAGGTTACATCGGAAGCCATGCTGCCTTGTGTTTCTTGGACGCAGGTTGGCAAGTGATCGGCATAGACGACTTGTCGACCGGGCATGTCGGGTGCGTTCCGATGGGTGTCGTCTTTCATCAGTCTGGAGTGAGCGACCCCGAAACGGCGGCGCTTCTCGCGCAGAGCCCACCCGATGTGGTGCTGCATTTTGCCGCCAAGACCAGCATAGACGAATCGATTGCCGCGCCGGGCAGCTATTACGAAACCAATACCGGGCAGGCGGCGCGGTTCTTCGAGGCGGCTGCGCGCGCGGGGGTTGCGAACATCGTCCATTCCTCGACGGCGGCGGTCTATGGCGAGGCCGGTGACCAGCCGGTAGATGAAGGTTTCCGGCTGCGACCGGCATCCCCCTATGGCCGCTCGAAACTGGCCGCCGAATGGGCACTTTCCGATACCTGTCGCGCGACCGGCATGCGGCATGTCATCCTGCGCTATTTCAATGTCGCTGGTGCCGATCCGCTTTGCCGCTCGGGGCCGCGAGGCGGCGCGCAGCACCTGATCAAGGTCGTGGCCGAAGCGGCAGTCGGGCTGCGCGATAGGGTCCGGATCAACGGCACCGATTACGCGACCCCCGATGGCACCGCGATCCGGGACTATGTCCATGTATCGGATCTTGTCCGCGCGCATCTTTCGGCGGCCGAATACTTGCTGGCCGGAGGGGGCAGCGTGACGCTGAATTGTGGCTGCGGACGGGGCTATTCCGTGCGCGAGGTGATCGATGCCACTCTGGCTCTGGATCTGCATCGCTTCGCGGTCACGGATGCCGCACGGCGACCCGGCGACGTCGCCCGGATCGTCGCAAACTCCTCGCGCATGATGGACTTGCTGAACTGGACGCCGAGCCACGACCGGCTCGAGACGATTCTTGAGACCTCGGTCGCCTGGGAACAGGCGATGTTGAACCGGGCTCGAGCAGCGTCTTGAAATCTTCCGGGCCCCTGGTCTCGGTGGTGGTGCCGGCATTCAATGCCGAGGCGACGCTTGCGAGGACACTCGCCAGCGTCCTGCGCCAGAGCCATCAAACGCTCGAGTTGCTGGTGGTCGATGACGGCTCGACAGATCGCACGGCGCAGATCGCCGCCGATCTGGCGCAGGCTGATCCACGGCTGCGCGTCATCCGCAAGGAGAACGGCGGAGTGGCAAGCGCCCGGAATGCGGCGCTTGCAGAAGCGCGGGGGAACTATATCGCCTGGCTCGATGCCGACGACCTGTGGCATCCTGACAAGCTTGCCCGTCAGCTTGCCTGCCTTGCTGCTTCAGGCGAGCTGCCTGCCTTCGTCTATTCCGGCTATCGGATGATCGATGCAGATGACGTCATCATACCTGCACATCGGCCCCTGAGCGACCTGAGTGGTGACACGCTTTGCCTGCAAATGGCCACAAATTTTTTCAGCAATGTCAGCAGTGTTCTAACCAGAACGTCGTTTGTTCGCGCTTTGGGGGGGCACGACATCCGGTTGCGGGGATGGGGGGTCGAGGGGGCCGAGGACCTGCTGATGCAATTGCGGTTGATGCGCTTCGGTCCTGCGCTATGTTGCCGAGAAGCGCTGGTGGGCTACCGGATGCATCAGGCGAACATGTCACGAGCATACAGTCGTGCTGCGGCCTCGAATCTGAGGGTGCTCCGGATGGTCGCGCGGGAATACCCTGCCGTGCCGGCCTGGGTGCGTGACCTTGCCTGCGCCCGCGTCGTGGGATTCGTTCCGCTGATCGCCCTTGCCGGCAGCCCGATCGCGGCGCTGCGGCTGTTTCTTGAGCTGATGCAGGGACAGCCCGCGGCGACCGCGGCGATGGGGCTGCGTGTGCTCATGCACGGTTTGCGTCACGGCCGCGGGGCAGGCGGCGCGGTCGACCCCGCCCTTGGCCAGGATTTTGCCAGTGCCGACCCGAGAACCGCAATCTGGGCCGCTCCGATCCTTCTTTCGCCAAGCCATGAACGGCGTCTGCGCGACGCTGACCAGCAAGTTGGGCGCGCCCTGCGCCGCCATGTCCTCTCCGATGTGAGTGTGCCAAAAGGGATCGAGAGGAGACGGCACCCGTGACCTCGACCATTCCTCCCGAGCCCGTCGATAAGGGGTCAACGCTTCGGGCGACATACGAACTGTCGAAAGTCTTCGGTCGTCAACGCTGGTTGGTCGTTCTTGTGATCATGCTGGGGACAGCCGTCGCGCTCGCCGAAACGCTAAGCGTCGGACTTGCCGTCATGCTGCTTTTTGCGATCCTGGATCAGGGCGGGCAAATCCTGGCGGCGGGCGGGGTCCTCGCCCTCCTTTACACCCGCCTTGTCGCAATTGTCGGGACAAGCCCGCCACTGATCGGTGCCGCCTTCTTTGGCCTGATCCTGTGCCAGGCAGCGCTGAGCTATGCCAATGAGGCGCTGCTGGGCGTCACGCTGAACCGGCTTGCCGAGCGGATGCGCGACGTCCTGCACGCACGTCTTGTGACGACACCCTATCGGGTCATCCAGAAGCGCGACCCGGCAGCACTCATGCACAGCCTTGGTACCGAGACCTGGAATGTCAGCGATGCCTACCTCAGCGTCGCACGGATGGCGGTCGATCTATGCGCAATGACGGTGTTTGCCGCAGGCATGGTGATGCTGTCCTGGAAGGTCGCTGTGATCGCGGTCGCGGGCGGAATCGTGTCGCTTGGCCTGCTGCGTCGGGTCATGCGCCCTGCCGAGCGGCTGAGCAAAGCCACGCTTAGCGCGCATCACAGCATGGCCCATCGGATGCTCGTCAGCCTGACCGGGATGCGGACTTTGCGTGTCTTCGCGCGGGAGGAGGATCTGCTGCACCGCTTTGGCGAGGCTTCGCGCAACTTGCGCGCGGCGGCGGCACGAATGGAACTGCTTCGCGCGCTTTCGGGCCCACTCAGCCAGGTTCTGGGGGCGGGTATTCTGATCCTCGTCGCCCTCAGCGCCACTTGGATGAATGTTGACCCGGCTCTGGTGATCGCCGAAGCATTGCTGCTGCTGCGGTTGCAGCCTTATCTTACGGATTTCCTGGCAAACCGTGTCGCGCTGCAGGCCTCATCTGCCGCGATCCGCGAGATGAATGCCGCGCTCGGCACATTTACCACCATGCCCGAAACAGGCAGCGCTGACTGGCCAGATCGTGGACCGGGCGGAGAAATCCGTTTCGAAAACGTGACGTTCAGCCATACTGAGACGGGCTTGGCGGAATTGCGCGATCTGAATTTCTCAATTCCCCTCGATGGCTGCACGCTCATCGATGGGCCAAGCGGATCGGGAAAGACCACCGTGCTCAACCTTCTGCTGCGCCTCTATCAACCCGATGCCGGCCGAATAACGGTGAAGGGCGTCGACCTTCTTTCATTGTCGAGGGAGCTCTGGCTGCGTCGGATGAGTGTGGCGGGGCAGGATGTGGAACTGATCGAAGGAACAGTGGGCGAAAATATTCGATTTGGCCGACCCGACGCCCCTTCCGAACGGATGAGCGAGATCTGCGAAGCAGTCGAGATCCTTGACGTCATCGAGGCACTGCCCCAAGGCTTCGACACGCCGATCGGCGCCGCCGGTTCGAGCCTTTCTGGCGGGCAGCGGCAACGGCTTGGACTTGCGCGCGCGCTGATCCGTGACCCCGAGATCCTGATCCTGGATGAGTCGATGAGCGCGCTGGAGCCAGAACGCGAGGATCGGATTCATCGCCGGATTCGCGACCTGATGGCCGGGCGAACGCTCATTCTGGTCAGCCATCGGCCCGAAGTGCGGAAATGGGCAGATCGGATCGTCACCCTGCGCGGCACGGAAAATCACCCCTTCGCCGTAGCCTGACCACTGTCTGGCAGTCGGCTGCGGCGCTCCATGACCGCCGGGTTCTCGGTGTAGAGCACATTGAATTCCTGCAGCCCGAACAGCCGACGCAGCCGTTGATAGTTGCGGGGCCTGAATGCCCAGATCACGAATTGCCGAGTTTCGGCGTTCCATTGGTCAACGATGGCATTGGCCGTGTTCTGTCGCGCCCAGGTGCCCGGCTCTTCGAAACGGGTCTGCTCGCCGCGAAGTGCTTGCCAGATCCGGGGATCGTCGACCCCCATCTTTTGGAAATAGCGGTCGAGCCAATCCAGGAAGATGGGGCGGGCCGCCGCGTCGCCGCCGCTTGCAGAGGCCAGGGCGCAGGCTGATGCCTCATGCTGCCGGTAGAAGTCCAGGACTTCGTCGATCGCGATCACCGGGAAGGACAGGAAGATCTTGAAGTAGAAGGCCTGGTCTTCGTAAAGCGTCCGAAAGGAATCCTCGAAACCGCCGATCTGCAGAAGCGGGGCGCGGCGGATCAGCAGGCTGCATATTCCCGGCACGCCGGCCCCATGGCTTTCAAGATATTGGATGACGAGTTCTGGCGGTTGCAGGACCATGCCCGGGGGAACGCCCAGATCATTTCGCAGGTCCATCGATCGCCAGGGCCGGAACCGGGATTGGTTCTTGCGGTTCCAGCTTGACCAGTAAAGGGTAGGGGACATGGACATCGCCACTTCGGGATGCGTCTCCATCACCGCCACATGTCGTTCAAGGCGCTCGGGCAGCCAGATGTCATCGGCGTCAAGCAGCGCGATGTATTCCCCGCGGGCGAGCGCGATCCCGGCATTGCGCGATGCGCTCATGCCGCGGTTCTCGTGCCCCGGATGATCGGTGTAGCGGATCCTGTGCGGCTCGCGGGCGGCGTAGTCCCTGGCGATCTGCGTGGCGCTGTCATCGCTTCCGTCATCGACCAGGATCAACTCCCAGTTTTCATAGCTTTGCGCCCTGACGCTTTCGATTGCCTGGACAATGTGGGTTTCACCATTGAGGAAGATGATGACGCAGGAAACGAGAGGGCCATTGCAGGCTCGCGCGACCGGCCTAATGGCGGGGTGGATCGATTCCGTCATGGGATTTGAATCGTCATCAGCCGAACCCTGAGCGCCCTTGGGCCAATACCCTGCAGGCTATCCAGCACGGTTTTGCCGCGCAATCTCTGATCCGCGAAGATTGGAAAACTGGAAATTCCGATTGCACGAAAACTGAGACGCGCACAAAAATGGATAATTCCTTCGAGCCGGGACATTCCATCGATCCCGACTTGCCGCTTGCCTTGATGTAAACTTCGATTGGGCGACACCTTATTCGGGGCTGGATTGTTGCGAGACAAGATCACTGACGCTGGTCCAAACCAAAGCTTCTCGGCGAAATTGATCGCCTGGGCCGAAAAGACGGCGATGCGACTGCCCGAACCGATCGTCTTCAGGCTGCGGGCGGTGCGCAATGGCCGTCCCTGGGTCACCCGCCCGGGAAAGGTGCGCATGGGGCAGTTGCGCCGCCTTGAGCCGTTCAGCCGGATGTATGGCTGGGATCGCGGCACGCCGGTCGATCGCTATTACATCGAGGCCTTTCTCAAGGAACATTCCGGGCGGATTGCCGGCCGGGTGCTGGAAATTTCGGAAAATACCTATACCTACCGTTTCGGTGGCACGGCGGTGACCAGCAGCGATGTGCTGCATTACGACAACCCCTCGCCACCTGCGACCATCACCGGCGATCTGACCGACGCGCCACATATCCCGTCCGACAGCTTCGACTGTGTCATCATCACGCAGACGCTGATGCTCATCTATGATGTGCCGGCGGCACTCCGCACCATCCACCGGATTCTCAAGCCGGGGGGAACGGTTCTTGTAACCCAGGCAGGGCTGAGCCAGATTGCCGATCCGGAATGGCGCCATACCTGGTATTGGGGCTTCACGCAGGCTTCGTCCCAGCGACTGTTCCAGGATGCCTTTCCCGGTGGCTGGGTTGAGGCGCGTGCCTATGGCAACATGCTTTCAACCATCGCCTTTCTGGCAGGGCTGGGGTTCGAAGAGCTCGACAAGCGTGAACTCGATCATGTCGATCCGGACTACCAGATGCTGATCGGAGTGATCGCGACGAAGGCCGGCGGCCCCCCGGCGTGACGCATTCCCTTCGCGCTTATCTGCGGATCTTGAAATGGAGGCTCGCATTTCGCAGGCTCTTCGCATCGAAACGCGGTGGGCTTATCCTGCTCTATCACCGCGTCCATGATTGCGGGGCCGATCCGTGGAGGATGGCCGTGCGCCCCGAGAGTTTCGACCGGCAGATGGCGGTGCTAGGCCGCCTCGGGCTTGCATCGAACGTCAGCGAGCTTGCAGAGCATCTCGCACAGGATACGCCGGGCGCGCCGCGCATCGCGGTCAGTTTCGATGACGGTTATGTCGACAACAAGGATGCCGCGCTGCCGATCCTTGAACGCTACGGGGTGCCTGCGACCTTCTACATCACCAGCGGCGCAATCGGTCACGCGGACGCATTCTGGTGGGATCGGCTGCACCGGATCTTTCTTGAAGAACCTCGGCTGCCCCGCGACCTTGCGCTGACGTTTGCAGATGGGCGGACCTTTCAGTGGTGCCTGGGTGCCGAGGCCGCGGCGGGGCCGGACCTGCTTGCAGCCTGCAAGGCATGGTCTGCCGATCTCAATGCGCCTTCTGGTCCACGGCAGCGGCTGATGCGCACGCTTTGGGAAATGCTGGAACCGCTCGAAGCTGCCGAGCGTCAGCCGATCCTGCAGGAACTTGACCGCTGGTCTGGAACTGCGCCACCGGCCGATGAGCGACCGATGACCAAGGCGGAACTGCGCGAATTCGCGCGATCGCCACTGGTCGAGATCGGGGGACATACCCGCAATCACGTTGACCTGGGCAGAGTTGCGCCCGAGGTCGCGACCCGCGAAATTGCCGAAGACCGCCAGGCACTGCGGGATCTGACCGGGCAGGATCTGCGCAGTTTCGCGCTGCCCTTCGGCAGGATGGGCCGGGATACACGCGACTTGATCCTAAAGGCGGGCTACAGCTCGGCGACGACCAGCAGGTCCGGCCGCTGTGAGCCGGGGAGTGATCTCATGCAATTGCCTCGGCTTCAGGTCGAAGAGATGCCGATCTGGATGTTCGAGTCGCTTATAAGTGCCGTTGCAGGGCGTTGAGTCGGGCGCGATGCCGCGGACATGCTGAACGGAGGATCGAGGATGAAACATGGCGCGGCAGGGTTTTCGACAGGTCCGGTCCTGGCCGAGTGCCGGTTGCGCATGGTTTATATCATCATCGGCGCAATGCTCTTGTGCTGGCCGCCCATCGCGACCGGGGATGTCTTCATCTTCTCGGATACGAAAAGCTTTCTAAAGGGGGGTGAGGTCATCCCCCGAATGATCCTGGACAGGCTGGACGCGCTTTCCTTTGTTCACAAACATGATGTCCCCGCAGTCCAGGGCGACGGCCCCTTTGAACTTGCCGAGGATGCAGAGGATGGCGCGCCGAAATTCGTGCGCTCCTTTATCTATTCGCTCGTTGCGTATGGATCGGTGACGATTGGCGGACCGATCGCGCTGTCGTTTTTGCAGGCGGTGCTCGTCATGACGATGGTGCTGCAGGTCGTTGACCGCGAAGTCCTGGCGCGCCCCGCCTTCATGCTGGTGGGGGGCGTCGTTCTGGCGCTTACCAGCTCTGTCGCGATCTATACGTCGCTGCTTCTGCCGGACATCCTTGCGGCGTTGATCGTTCTGCATGCGATTGTTGTTGCGGTGCATTTCGATCGGATGGGGCGATGGTCGAGGATCATCAGCACGGCGCTTGCCTGCTTCGCGGTCGCGTCTCACTACGGAAACCCGCCGCTTGCAATGGCCCTTTACGGGGCGACAGCAATCTATCTGTGCATCCGGCGGCGACTGGCTTGGGTCAGGGTTCTGGCACTGGTGCTGCCGGTGCTTTTCTCGCCGGTCGCGAACCTTGCCGCAAGCAATGCAGCGCTTGAGACGACAAGCGTTTCGCCGCTGCGCCTGCCGATCCTGTTGGCCCGCTCGATCGGAGATGGACCGGGGCTGTGGTATCTGCAAGAGGTCTGTCCCGAGGCCGATCTGGCCTTCTGCCGGCTGTTTGGCGGCCATATTCCCGAGAACATGTATGACATGCTTTGGGGGGACGAGGGGATCCGGAGCCTGACAGAGCAGGAGATGCAGGAAATCCGGGACGAGGAGTTCAAGATTCTCTTCCTCGTCTTTCGCGCCTATCCGATCGCCCAGTTCGAAGCCATCTTCGGAAACGCCATTCGGCAAATCTTCATGGTGGGTACTACCGATCTTGAAGTGGCCGACCATCTGGATGCAGGCTTCGATTCGGTCGAGGCGGGAAACGAGGCGGGTGTGCAGCTCCTGCGGTTCTACGATCGGTTCTTGCCGTTCACCACCCTGTTTTCGCTTCTGTTGCTTGCCTCGCTTGTTGTGCTGCGCCGCAAGAGAGAAGGGGCCGACCGAGACTTCGCCGAGACGCTTGCCCTGCTTGTGGCCGGCCTGGTGATGAACGCCCTGATTTTCGGAGGGCTTTCTGCACCCGTTGATCGCTACCAGACACGGATCGTCTGGCTTATCGAACTGTTCGCGCTGTTGGAACTTGCCCGTCTTTTCCTTTGGCCCAGCCAGGAGCCGGAAAGGATTGAGACCCGAGGGCCGACCCCGGATCAGGCCTGAGCGGGGCGGCCGCGGGGCCATCCGGCTCAGCCGCTGCCGGCTTGGCCACCTCGAACTCTTCGTGATACGATCGCTCCACGTTCACGTTCCAAAGGTCGTGATTGGCACCGCGGATGTTCTCGACCGCATACATCGCCGAAAGCATCGAGTGGTCCTGGTTGTTGTAACGATGAAGGCCATTGCGCCCGACGGTCTGGAAGTTCTCGAGCTGCGAAAGCCACGGTCGGATCACGGATAGGGCCTTTTGGTACTCGTTGTCGTAAACGGGATATGCCTTTGGCTGGCGGATCACCGCCCCCTTGATCACCGTATTCGCCTTTGCCAGGCCAAGCTGTTCCAGTTCGGACGCAGCTAGTGCGCGCAGTTCGTCGTCCGGCATGGCCCAGAGCCCGTCACCCTTCTGGCAGAAATACTCCATGCCGATCGAACTGGTGTGCTGGTCTGGAACCATGTCGCGTGACCAGGCGCGGAAGTTCTGGATGCGGCCCACTTTCACATCCGTATGCACATAGATCCAGTTATCCGGGAACGGATCGGGATGATCGAGGATGAGCGTCACGATAAGGAAGTCGCGGTAGCGCAGTTTCTCGGCGGCTGCGCAGACCTCGGGTGGCGGCGGCGGATCAATTCTCCTGATCAACGTGCGCAGATCGAGCGAACTGATGACATGAGATGCCGCAGCCCAGGTGATCGGCGCATCGGGCCCGGCATGTCTCGGGCGGGTGCCGATTTCAGTGATGCGCATGCCATCGCGCCGCAACTTGACCACCTCGGTGCCAAGCTGCAATTCACCTCCCGCTTTGGTGACCTGCTGAGCGGTTTCCTCCCACATCTGGCCGGGGCCGAGCCGCGGATAGTCGAATTCCTCGATCAGTGAGCGGCTCTTGTTGCGCCCGCCGAACGAGGTCGTGATTGCCCGCCACAGCGACAGGTTCTGGATACGCTGTGCCGCCCAATCGGCGCGAATTTCCTGTGGCTGTGTTCCCCACACCTTCAGCGTGTAGCTGTGGAAGAAGTGCATGTAGAGCCTGCCGCCAAACCGGTTGATGACCCATTGCGTAAAGGTGTCTTCGCGGGGCGATGGCCGGACCCGCCATTTCAACAGGCTCAGCAATATCCGGATCGTTTCGTAGGGCCCGATGTTGCGCAGAGCATTCAGCGGCTTGAGAGGGTAGTCGAAGAATTTCCCGCGATAGTGGATGCGGCTCTGGCGCTGCACCCGGATCATTTCCTTGCCAAGGACCTCGCGCCACATCGCTTCGATTTCGGGTATCTTGGTGAAGAACCGGTGCCCGCCGATGTCGAAGCGATATCCGTCGAGGCATTCTGTTCGTGACAGCCCGCCCACGATGTGCTGGGCCTCGAATATCACTGGCCGATAGCGTCCGTCTTGCTTCTGCAGGCAATAAGCTGCAGTCAATCCGGCCGGACCTGCGCCAAGAATCGCAACCGTGTGATGATCTTGCGTCACGATCGCATCCTTTCTGACTGCGAGATTGCACCAGCATCTTGCCCCGAATGCTCATCCTGTCTCATCCGAACAGCCTTGAAGCGGTCGCCTCGATGCAGCAGACGAAGATCGACGAGACACCAAAGATAGGCACCGCTCGCGTAGAGGTAGTAGAATTGATGGTAGAGCATCCCCCCTATTGCGACAGGCAGGCCGCCATGGCGTAGCAGGAACAGCCCAAGCCTGACGTTGAAGAGGAGAGAGGCACCAATCGCTGCAAACGCAAGATAGGCTGGCACCTGCGCGAACACGGCCCCAAGCAGCAAAAGCAGCGACAGCACCGCGAAACCGGCGCGAAAGCGCTCTGCCGAACCCACGTTCAATTCGCCTGCGGGGCCTTCTTCGGCAATGAGCAGGCGTGCCCAGGGGATGGCGCGGTCAAAGATGTCGAGGCGCAGCGACATCGCCATCCGCCAAGCCTTGAGGTGCTTGCCAGTCAGTTGCGGCTCGATCTCGATCCGGTGCCCTGCCTGCGAGATCCTGTAGCCAAGTTCGATATCCTCGATCATTGCGCGCGGGTATCGCAGGGCATCGAAGCCGCCAAGTTCCTGCAGCACTGAGCGGCGGACGACGCCGCAGCCGCTCCAGAAGCTATGCACCTCGCGAGGCGCCCGCAGGTGATAGTAGCGGTGCATCAGGTTCTTGTAGCGGGAAAACCAATGCGGATCGGCCGGATCATCGTCATAGCAGCCAAAGATCGCGCCAAGCGTGGGCTCGGCAAAGGCGCGCCGGATCAGGTCTGGCCCGCCTTCGTTGATCACGACGTCGCTGTCGACGAACCAGACCAGGTCGCCGCTGACCCAAGGCAGCGCATGGTTACGGGCCGCAGCAGGACCAGAGTTTCGTTCGAGCCGCAAGACATTGGCACCGAGACTGCCAGCAACCAGGGCCGTCATGTCGGAAGAGCCGTCATCGACGACAAAGACTTCAAGCACTTCTCCCGACGCAACCAGCGCCATCAGGGGGGACAAAGAATGAGGTAGCATGGTGGCAGCCTGATAGGCCGGCATGACAACGCTGATCGTGAGAGGGTGTCGGAGTTCTTCGGCAACAGCGCATCGTGGATCGCATTCGTCGGTCGTAACGGATGCGATCTCGGGATCGTTGGCGGAGCGGCCATGGTCCCCGGTACCGATCAAATCGCTCATGGCTCGCCTCATTTCGAAATGGCAACCGGCATCCCGCTCGGCCTGGGATCGCCCGATCGGGATCGCATCCACGGGTCGTGGATTCAACCATTAGATAAGTGATTCCCAAATGCACCCTGACTATAAGGGCATGATTTCTGGTTGTTCCGGAAGGCCGATTTGCGCGGATCGATTGATCGGCCATGGGCAAGAAAGATTTCTTATAGAAGTTTCAGCAGGTTGATCATGTCTGCTACGAAGTTCACTCCCTTGGGCGCCCAAAAAAGTTGAAAGGCGCTTCGGCCCGGTTTCAACCGTATCTTGTATTCTGCGTCCGGGAATTCTTCCCTGCGCGAGGCACTCACTGCCTGAAGATTGCTCAGACCTGGCTTGACGCCTCTGACGGTCGCGGAACTGATGCGGCCGGTGCCATGGCGAGAAACGTGAAATACAATCTGGAAAGGTCCGGCATCTCGGTCCGGCGGGTGGTGAAGAACGCTCGCGCGAGACGAAAGTACCCCGAAATGAGGCTTCGGGCATTAACCCCTTTCACGCTTCCACGAAACTCCAGGTTCCCTCAGAACTTCGCGTCAGAGCGCCGCCAACTTCAGGTGAAAACCGCCCGACGAGTTCCGCTGCCCCGGTTAATTCCGCAGTATGCTGATCTTTGCGTCCTTCTCGGCGATCTGACCATCGGGAATGTCCTCTGTCGGCCAACCCCGCTCCTTGAAGAGCTTGACATACTCAGCCTCACTGAACCGGCGTAGATGCTTCCGGGCCTCTTCAAAGCCCTCTCGGTCATTCAGCAAACTTGCAAGGTCGAGAATTCGCTTTTGCAACGGAACGCGCCGTGGCGCGAGAACCAATGCTCGTCTCAGCGGCGCCAGAGACTCATCTTTCATTTTCATGTCGTTCAGGCAGTTCGCAAGCCAAACATGGGTGTCCGGGATGTGATATATTTTATCGGCATCCTTCGACAGAAGATGATGAAGGGCCGAAAAATCGCGCGTTTCGTTTATCTCGGAACATTTCAAGCGTATGCTTTCCGATTGCTCCGGATCAAGCAGATGACCAATCCATGACGCAATAACCTTTGCTCTGAAATCATCTATAACCACGCCTCTATGTCCGTCTCTGGATATGTTCGGAACAATAGTGGCGTCGTCAAAGTCATGATCCAGGAAAACGTGGCAATAATGAACGCCAGAAGCAATGGCGAGCGGGTTGAAATCACCAAATCTCTTGCGGAGCGTCTGAAGATTGGAAAGCTCGATCACTCGGCAGCCGGGATCGGCGAAAAGCATGTTGGTCATGCCGGCTCCATGGATGCTGACAATCATTTCTGCCTCAGAGACAGTTTGCGCCTGTTCACGGATCGACAGGTCCTCGAAGCTGATGCACTCAAATCCCAGCCGCGAGAGCTTTGAGATAAGAATTTCCTCACCGACGACCCTTCTGACTCGGCTCGATTTCCTTGTCACATAGAGACGGCGTTTTTCGTTCGTCGATGGCGCAAGCGCTTGCCGCACGGTTTCACGCAGGTTCAGCAATGGCGCTTCGCAGCTGTTATTGGCTACGGTTCCAAAATTCTCCGGCGAAGCTCGGCGCGGCACTCTCGCTCCGACATCTTCGATTGGCGACATGACCTGCCGCCGCGTCTGAAAATAGAGATGCATCGTGTTGAAGGGAATGAGGGCTCTATCATAATCAGGGCGGTCATTTCCGATGCGAAATTCAATTCTATCGTAAATTGAGGGAAACCATGTCTTGCAGAGCTCATGGACGAAGGTGGATATTTTCGAGCCTACGCCACAAAAAACCACTTTCCCCTGAAGATCATATTGTTGATACAGGGTAAGGTTTGGCAATGCTTCTTTTACAAAGTGATAGTAATTGAAGAAGTTCTTCGCCTCGATCACAAGATCAAGATCTTTCCATTCACCCTGATACACTTCAGGGGCTTTCGTATTGCTGAAGGAAAGCTCTGTCAAATGATCTGATATCGCTTCGCTGAGTTCGCGGTTATTCTGGGAAATTCTGGTTCTCAAGCGCGCGCCCGGCGCGGAATTCAGCAGAAACTTCCCGCCGATCGTCATCGTGCCGCGAGAGAAGCTGACGGAATCAGCAACGGCCAGGACCGTAGGGAACGTGGCTGACTTGATCCATGTATCGTTCTTCCACATGGCCCGATAAGTGCTGATGCGATGCTCAATCTCGGGTGAAAGCGAAAGAAAATCAAGTTTGATAGGGGGGATTCGTCCAGTGTCCAAAGACTCGTCGCGAACAAGCCGCAGTCCGTGATCCAGACCCGGAATAAGGATATCTTCTGGGGCGATATTTAGATTGGAGCGATTCTTTGACATGCCATTTCACGAAATCGAAAATATTACAAATTCGAGCCCGGCCCAGCCGATTTTCTCGCGGCAGCGAACTCTTCAGCAACTCAACGCGATCATGCCCCTCGTCGGTCTGCGCGGTCCATTCGTAGTGCCGGAGTTGGGGATGTCAACCGGATGGGACGCAGCCGGTCATTATTGCTTCCCATGGCATGGCAGGTTCCCTGCGAGGTGAAGCTTGCCAGACAAGTTGTATCAACTGTGTGACCTTCCGATGCGTTTCGACAGGGTAGTCGCTAAGGCCGGCCGTTACTTATGCCGAACCTCCTACAGGCGCCCTCATATAAATAACATAATTTTCGTTATCCGCATTTGAGTTTGGAAGGGGGGGATTCACAAACGAAATGCAAAATCTGTATGTTTACAGCCCTTTGCACTGAGATTGATGAATGCCTCGCCACTATCCGCATTTGAGATTGGAAGAACGTCGTAACATTGCCAAATGGCGGGAAGCCAAAATGCCGGTGCCAGAGATCGCCGAGCGACTGGCCCGAGCGCCCTTGACGATCTCCCGGGAACTGAAGCGAAATATGTTCCTGGATAGCGAACTTCCGCAGTTTAGCGGCGACTTTGCCGTGAATGCGCAGAACATCTACGAACGGCGTCGCGCGCGGCGCCGAAAGCTCGTCATCGATCCTGAATTGAAGGTCGAAGACGCGCTCAAGTCCGGTTGGTCGCCCGAGCAGATCGCAGGACGCATGGGCTTGAAGGCCACGAGATCCGCGTCAGCCATGAAACGATCTATCGTTTTTCCTATTCCAAAACGGGCCTCGCGGGAGCCTTTTACCGGCACCTGCCCGAGCATCGCAGGCGTCGTAGGCCGCGCAGCTATCGCCGCTATCAGCGCAGCCACATTCAGGACAGCCAGAGCCTTTCCCACAGGCCCGCGACCGTTTCCGAGCGACAGGAATTCGGGCATTGATGGAATGCGATTTGATGATGTTTCGCCAGGAAAGCGGCAAGGTGCATGTCACCTCTCTGGTCGAAAGGGTCAGCCGTTACACGGTCGTCATGCGTAACGAAGACCGCCACTCCGAGCCGATCATGGAATCTCTGATATCAGGGCTGGCACCCCTGCCCGCCGAGGCGCGCCAATCGATTACGTTTGACCGTGGCACGTAGTTTTCCGCCTGGCGACGGCTGCAGGATGGGATCGGAGCCGAAAGCTGGTTCTGCGACCCGCAAGCGCCGTGGCAGAAAGGAACGGTCGAGAATACCAACCGAAGGCTTCGCAAACACCTGCCCCGCTCGATCGAACCAGCGGCCCTGACAAATCGATCACTGAGGTCGATTTGCCAGCGCCTCAATTCTACGCCCCGAAAATGCCTCGGCTACCGCACACCGGCTGAGGTTTTCGAGAGCAACTTGGTAGCCATAAGAAACAGATTGAAATAAAACGGGAAATGGAAGTTTGCGCTTCGCCGTGAGCCCACAAGAGCCCCGCAACATTGCCAAATGGCGCGAAGGCAAGATGCCGGTGCCGGAGATTGCCGAACGACTGGCCCGAGCGCCCTTGACGATCTCCCGGGAACTGAAGCGAAATATGTTCCTGGATAGCGAACTTCCGCAGTTTAGCGGCGACTTTGCCGCGAATGTGCAGAACATGTACGAACGCCGTCGCGCGCGGCACCGAAAGCTCGTCATCGATCCTGAATTGAAGGTCGAAGACGCGCTCAAGTCCGGTTGGCCGCCCGAGCAGATCGCGGGACGCATGCGGCTTGTTGATGACGTTCCGCAAGGAAAGCGGCAAGGTGAATGTCGCCTTTCTGGTCGAACGGGTCAGCCGCTACACGGTCGTCATGCGCAATGAAGACCGCCACTCCCCGCCGAGCGTGATCTGAAAGGCATGTCGGTTCTCGAAGAGGTCGGGGCCGGATGAGACGCAGCGCCTCGGCCGAGAACAAGACCATCTGGACCGGTCATGGCATATTCCGGGAACGACCACCGGGCCGAGCTCTGGCGTCACCTTCGCTCAGCCCGCAGGCGGCGCGGCTGAACTTCCGCGCAAGCATCCGCCTCCGAAATTTGCCACGGAACTCGGCATCCTGTTCCGACCCGAAGGGATCTGGGAAGCCGATTTAATCCTGTTCCGGCAGAAATACGGCCTGGCCAATGTCACCACGATGATCGGGCGGACCAGCCGGTTTCTCATCATACCGCAGCCAATGAAAAGCGCAGGAAATCGATCACGGCCCGGATCGCCCGGGTGCTGATGCCCCTGCCCCGGCACGCCATGCCGCTCGGTCCGCTTTGATCGCGTCTTCCGCCCAGCCAAGGGCCGAGATATGCGCAAAGGGTTCACGCTCCGCGACAAACCGGCGCATGCCAGCGGCTCCCAAAGGCAGGTTCCGAGTGCTAGCAATGACCAATAGGCGACCCTGTCGCCGTCGCACGCATCGCGCGGGGGGTGTTTCGTGGCGCTTAAAGCTGCCGTCTCGGGTCGTCGCGGGAAACCGCAACCGGGCGATCGGATTCTAGGCCCGGTCGCCGGCGAGTTGCGCAACGCTGCGTGGCTTTCCATCCTTGCAGGCGTCATCTGGCCCCTCCAGGCCGCCGCGATCGCTTGGGCCATTGCCGGATGGGCCGGTGGACAGCCGCCAATGGACCGCGCCGGAATCGCCGCGCTCGCTTTCGCCATGGGTGGGATTGCGAGGGCGCTTCTTGAAGATCGCGCCGGAGCGATACTCTTTCGTGCCGCGGAAGGCGTGATTTCGCGAGAGCGCGGGCAACTGATCCGGCGCGCGGCCCGTGCCCCGGATGGGATCGGTTCGGCCGAGGTCGCCGCGTTGATCGTCCAGAAATTGCCGCTGCTTGCCCCCTGGATCAGCCGTTACCAGCTCGCGTTGATGCGAACTGCCGTTTTGCCCTTGCTTCTTTTGCTTCTGAGCTTCTGGCACTCGTGGCTGGTGGGGTTGACGCTGCTGATTGCCGGGCCGCTGATCCCAGTCTTCATGGCTCTTGTCGGAATGGCTGCCGAGCAGGAATCCCGCCGACAACTGGCCGAGGTCGGAACGCTGAATGGCATGCTGATGGAGCGGCTCTCGGCGATGCTTGACATTCGCCTGCTGGGCGCTGGCGAACGCATGACCCAGGATTTCCGCCAGCGTGCCGATACGCTGCGGGTTCGCAGCATGGCCGTGCTGAAAATCGCATTCCTTTCTTCGACCGTGCTCGAGCTTTTTTCCGCCCTGGGTGTCGCGATGGTCGCGGTCTTCGTGGGTTTCACGCTGCTGGGAGAAATCGGCTTCGGGTCCTGGGGCACGCCACTGTCACTGGGCGAAGGGGTGTTTCTGTTGCTGATCGCGCCTGAATTTTTTCAGCCCATGCGCGATCTGGCCGCGGCCTGGCATGATCGAGCGACTGGTTTGGCCGTCATTGCCGAACTTGACGAACTCGACAGGGCCGAGCGGGTTGCCTTGCTGGGCCGTGGCGAACCCGGGCAGCCCTTGCCCGGCCCGATCTCGATCAGGGTAGAGGATGCCGTGGCCTTGCTGGGCAAACGCAAGCTTGCTTTGCCCGACATCATTCTTGGCCCAGCCGAGACCCTCGCGCTGACGGGCCCGAGTGGTATCGGCAAGACAACCGCGCTTGCGGCCATCGCGGGCCTCCTGCCTCTTGCAGCCGGAAGGATCGAGGTGAATGGGCGGGTGCTTGACGCCGAGACTGCGGATGATTGGCGTGCGCGCGTCGCCTTCGTCCCGCAAAAGGCGCATTTCTCCGACATGTGCTTGGGGGAATGGCTGGATCTGCGCCGGTCCGGTGCAGATCAATGGCCCGCATTGCGGCTGGTCGAGGCCGATCGGATCGTCACCCGCCTGCCGCGCGGACTTGGGACGCGGCTCGGCGAAACCGGTGGGGGCGTGTCCGGCGGCGAGGCACGCAGGCTGATGCTTGCCCGCGCGGTTCTTTCCGGTGGAGATCTGATTCTCGCGGATGAACCGACCGCCGATCTCGATGCAGAGACTGCCGACAGGATCACCCAGGCCCTGCTGCGTCTTGCGGCCGAGGGGCGCAGCATCATCGTTGCGACCCATGACCATCGCCTGGCTGCCGCGATGGGCCGAACGCTGGAGTTCCGGGGATGATTGCGCTGCTCCGCCTTGCCCGCGCGCTCCTGGCAAACGCTCCCTGGGCCATGGCGCGGGGGGCCGCGCTGTCGGTGCTGGTCCTGCTCATGGGCGCCGGACTGCTCGGCCTGTCGGGCTGGTTCATCACGGCGACGGGCCTTGCCGGTCTTGCGGGCATCGGTATCGCCTTCGATGTATTCCGCCCATCCGCGGGCGTCCGCTTCCTAGCACTCGGCCGAGCCGCAGCACGTTATGGCGAACGCGTCCTGACGCATGATGCCACCTTGCGGGCGCTCGCGGCATTGCGGGTGACGATCCTGCAGCGACACGCCCGGACCGATGCGCGCGCCCTGACCGGGTTGCGCGGCGAAACGGTGCTCACGCGCATCCTGTCGGATGTGGATGCGCTGGACGGGCTTGTCATTCGCCTGATCCTGCCAGCCTTGGCTGGGCTGCTGGCACATCTGGTCGTCTTCGCCCTGCTTTGCTGGCTTGTCGGCACGATCGTCGCGTTGAGCATCCTGGCCGGCTATCTTCCGGCGGCGGTAGCCATCCTGTGGGTGCTTGCACGACGGGGGCTGGCCCCCGCCGATGAGGCAGAGGTCGCGGGGCAGGCGCTACGCCGCGGTGTCATCGACATGATCCGCGACCGCGAGGCGCTGATCCTTGCAGGGCAATTGGGCGCGCAAGAGGAACGGTTGCTCGCGCTTGACCGGCGCGCGCGCGATGCCGCTGCTGCCTTGGACCGGGCCGAGCGACTGGCCGGTCTGATGCTCTCCGGTCTTGTCGCCTTGGTATCGGGGCTTGCGCTTCTTGCCGGAGGCTGGCTGCTCAGCCAGGAAGGCGCTGGCCCTGCCCTCGCGATCATCGGCTTTTTTGTCGCACTCGCGCTTGGCGAGACGATACTCCCCCTGCGGCGCGGTTTCGCCGAGTTGGGCAGGATGGTCGGCGCCGCAAGGCGCATTGCCCCCGAAAATCATGGGGTCGGTCCCGCGGAACCCCAAACGAACCGGGAATTCATGCCGTCAGTGCCGCTGCTTTCAGTCGCCCGACCCGAGCTTGACTTCGTGCTTTCTCCGGGGGAAGCACTTGCGCTGACCGGCCCGTCCGGCGCTGGCAAGACCACTTTGCTGATGCAGATCGCAGGGCTGATCGAGCCCAATGGCATATTGATAAGCGGGCGGAGCCCCGATGACTGGCCAGACGGCCAGTTGCGCGAGATCGTGGCGGCCCTGCCCCAGCGCAGCGCCCTGCTCGCTGGAACCATCCGCGACAATCTGGCGCTGGCAGGTGATCTGGATGACACCGAGTTATGGGCCGCGCTGAAAGCAGTGGATCTTGACGCCGATATCCGCGCGCGGGGCGGTCTCGGCGCAAGGCTCGGCGAGGCGGGGGCCGGGCTCTCGGGCGGGCAGGCACGTCGTCTGGCCTTGGCGCGCTGCCTGCTGCGAAAGCCCGCGATCTTGCTTCTGGACGAACCGACCGAGGGGCTGGACGCGATGACGGCAGATCGTGTCCTCAACGGTGTCCGCAAAGCCCTTCCCTCGGCCGCGATACTTGCTGCTTTGCATCGTGGCCACGATCATCCCATATTCGATCGCCGCGACATCCTGTCCCTTTAACTTTGTGCTAACATCCCCAACGATACTCTCGCGCCACAGCGGCTGAGGATTGGCCCTGCGGCAAGGGTTTCCATGCAAGCGCCTGGAAACACGGCAACCCAGGAGATCGATAATGGAGTTCGGCGTCGTCGAGCTGTCCCGCCTGCAATTCGCGATGACAGCGATGTATCACTTTCTCTTCGTGCCGCTGACGCTGGGTCTGTCGATCCTCGTGGCAATCATGGAAACCGTCTATGTGATGACCGGACGCCCGATCTGGCGGCAGATGACGAAATTCTGGGGCACGCTCTTTGGCATCAACTTCGCCATCGGTGTCGCGACCGGGATCACGATGGAGTTCCAGTTCGGCATGAACTGGAGCTATTACAGCCACTATGTCGGCGACATCTTCGGCGCCCCGCTGGCGATCGAGGGGCTGATGGCCTTCTTCCTCGAGGCGACCTTCGTCGGGCTGTTCTTCTTTGGCTGGGAAAAACTCTCCAAGGTGCAGCACCTTGTCGTCACATGGCTGGTGGCGATCGGCTCGAATTTTTCGGCACTGTGGATCCTGATCGCCAACGGCTGGATGCAGAACCCCGTAGGGGCGACCTTCAACCCGGACACGATGCGCATGGAAATGTCATCGTTCTTTGACGTTCTCTTCAACGAGGTCGCGCAGGCCAAGTTCGTCCACACCGTCAGCGCGGGCTATGTCACCGCCTCGGTCTTCGTCCTTGGCGTCTCGTCCTGGTATCTGCTGAAGGGGCGCCACATCAAGCTGGCCCGGCGTTCGATCACGGTCGCCGCCTCATTCGGTCTCGCCTCGGCGCTTTCGGTCGTCGTTCTGGGGGACGAATCCGGTTACTCCGCCAGCCACACGCAGCGGATGAAACTGGCGGCTATCGAGGCCATGTGGGACACGCATGAGGCCCCTGCCCCTTTCACCGCCTTCGGCTTTCCCGATCAGGAAGCACGCGAAACCCATTACGCCGTTCATATCCCCTGGGCGATGGGCTTGATCGGCACCCGCTCTCTGACCAAGGAAATCCCCGGCATCAACGATCTTGTCGACGAGGCTGAAATCCGGATCCGAAGCGGGATCGTCGCCTATGACGCGCTGATGACCATTCGAGAACAGCGCGATCAGACCCCGGCCGAAGTGCGCCGCACATTCGAGCAGAATTCGGGCAATCTCGGATTTGCCTTCCTGCTCTTGCGTTATCTCGACGATCCGCGGCAAGCCACGCCCGAGCAGATCGCCACGGCGGCCGAAGACACCATTCCCGGCGTTGCCCCGTTGTTCTGGGCCTTCCGCGTCATGGTGGGTCTTGGCTTCGCCTTCATCGCGGTAATGCTCTATTTCTTCTGGCGTTCGTCTTTCTGCGGTCGGACCTACCATCGCTTGGGCTTGCAACTGGCCGTGCTGATCATCCCTGCGCCGTGGATCGCGGCCGAGCTGGGTTGGTTCGTGGCCGAATACGGGCGCCAACCCTGGACCGTGGACGGCGTCCTGCCGACCGCGCTTTCGGTCAGTCATCTCAGCGTCCAGGACCTGCTGCTGACGCTGGCGGGTTTCGTGACCTTTTATACCGTGCTCTTCGTCGTCGAGATGGGCTTGATGCTGAAATACATCCGAAAAGGCCCATTCCAGGATGTCGAGGAAACAGAGGCTTGGGAGGTCCGGCATGAACAGCGCCTGCGCAGCAGCCCTGACGACGGCCAAAGGCCGCTCGCGCCGGCGGAGTAAGTGACATGATCCTGTATGAACTGATTTCCTACGAGGCGCTTCGGGTGATCTGGTGGCTTATTCTGGGCGTGCTGCTGATCGGCTTCGCGATGACGGACGGCTTCGACATGGGCGTGGGCGCGCTCCTGCCCTTTGTCGGCAGGACCGATGTCGAGCGACGCATCATCATCAACACGGTAGGCCCGGTCTGGGAAGGAAACCAAGTCTGGTTCATCCTCGGAGGTGGTGCAATCTTTGCGGCCTGGCCGCCACTTTACGCCGTGTCCTTTTCGGGCTTCTATCTCGCGATGTTCGCGGTGCTGGCCGCGCTGATCCTGCGTCCTGTCGCATTCAAGTACCGCTCGAAGCGCGACGAGAAACGCTGGCGCGAAGGCTGGGATTGGGCCCTGTTCGTGGGCGGCGCCGTGCCTGCGCTGATCTTTGGCGTGGCGGTCGGGAACGTCCTGCAAGGCGTGCCGTTCGAACTGACCCCTGATCTGTTTTCCCGTTACGAGGGCAGTTATTATGGAAAGTTCTTCGGGTTGCTTAACCCGTTCGCCCTGCTGGCCGGGATCGTTTCGCTGTCGATGCTGATGACCCATGGAGCGGCGTGGTTGTCGCTGAAGGCTGAAGGCATTGTGGCCAAGCGCGCCCGTGCGATGGGTGGGATCAGCGGCTTGGTCATGATTGCGGGATATCTTCTCGCCGGGCTCTGGCTTGCCTTCGGCATCGAGGGCTACCGTCTCGTGGGGGATGTGGTGAAAGATGGACCGTCCAATCCGCTTTGGTCCGAAGTCGAGCGCACGCCATCCTGGCTGGTCGCCTATGCCGAGCGCCCCTGGATCGCGCTGGCCCCCCTGCTGGGGCTGGTCGGAATGGTTCAGACTGTTCGCGGGCTGCGCGCGGGACGCGAATTGGCCACGCTTGGCTGGTCCAAGCTTGGCATTCTTGGCACGATCTCCAGCGTCGGACTGACGATGTTTCCGTTTATCCTGCCATCGTCGCTTGATCCGCGTTCGTCGCTGACGGTCTGGGACAGTTCCTCATCACATCAGACGCTGTTCATCATGCTGGTGGCGACCGTGATCTTCCTGCCGTTGATCCTTGCCTATACCGCCTGGGTCTACCGGGTGCTTTGGGGCAAGGTCACCGAAAAGGATGTCACCGACAGTTCCGATACCCTCTACTGAGCCCCGAAGGCCGCCCGCCATGCGGCGGGGGCCGGACTTACCGGAATGGAGAAACTGACATGTGGTATTTCGCCTGGCTCCTCGGACTTCCGCTTGCCGCCATCTTTGCGGTCACCAACGCCATGTGGCTTGAATTGCAGCGCGACCGGAAGCTGAGCGAGGATGGCCGAATCCCCCCGCCCGTGATCGGCGGCCACGACAAGCGCTGATCCGGGCTGGCCGGGCGCCGTGCTGCCCTGATCAAACCGGCGGGGAAATCCGACAGCGGTGCGCTTCGTGTTTCGGCCGGCTGGTCTGGATCGTCTGCACGCGGGAACCCTGCGACCTGCTCGGCGCTTCTGGTTGACCCGACCAGAGGAGATGCAGGATGGACCGCTTCACGGGAGGCTGCCTTTGCGGCAGGGTTCGGATCATGGCGATAGGAAGGCCCTATCGCGTCGGGCTCTGCCATTGCCTCGACTGCCGCAAGCATCACGGCGCCCTTTTCCAGGCGTCTGCGATCTTTCCCGAACATGCCGTGTCCAGCGAAGGAGAGGTCGCAGAATATCGCGGCCGGTTCTTTTGTCCGCATTGCGGTTCATCCGTCTTTGCCCGCTCGGGTGACGAGGTCGAGGTGAATCTTGGATCGCTGGACGCACCTGACCAACTTGTTCCCACCTATGAAAACTGGACGATCCGGCGCGAGGCCTGGCTGCCATCGTTCCCGACCATCAGGCAATATCGGCGAGATCGGGACCCGACGAGCCGATTTGAAGATTAGGCCTTGCGCCGATCGGCAAGCAGCGCACCACAGGGATCTCCGGAAGCGAAAGCGATCCCGGCACATGATCGGGCTTACAGTCTCGAAGCAACGGGCCTATTCCGGGGCGAGAGCAATTGATCGGAGAACACGGATTTGGCTCCCTCGCGTCTGGCCTCCCCCTCATCCGCCGGTGCCGCTCCACCGCGACTGATCGAGATCGTCGCAGCGCTTGCGACCGGCAGTCTGCTCACGCTCATGCTCTTGAGCAACAGCACCATGGCCGCACATACCACGCCGCTTTTCTCGTCGCTGACGGCCCATGGCGTCGGAACGGTCGTCGCCGGCATCGTCCTTGCCGCGCTTTGGCCGATGCATCGAACCGGGACTGGCCGTTCTGCCCGCAGTCCTGGCCGCGCGCCGCTTTGGGCCTATCTCGGCGGTCTTTCCGGCGCATTGACGGTCATGCTGACATCCTCTGCCGCCAATTCCATGCTGGCGCTGACCGGGACGCTGGCGATCGGCCTTGCCGGGCAGGTCGTTCTTGCGTTGATATTCGACTGCTTGGGCGCGATGGGGCTGGAAAAGCGGCTGCCCCGTCGCAAGGATCTGTTTGCGCTGGCCGCAATCGTCGCCGGCACCATCCTGATCATCTTCGCCCGAGGAATGGGCTGATGGCGGCGATGATCCTATTTGCCTTTGCCGCCGGGATGCTGGTGACCCTGTCGCGCCAGATAAATGGCCGGCTGGCCGTTGAAACATCCGCGTTGCAATCCTCGTTCTGGAACCATCTCGTGGGATTTGTCGCCCTTGCGGTCGTCACGGTCTTTGCGGGCAGCTTCTGGCCCGACGGGGCGTCCGGCGCGCCTTGGCTTGCATGGATCGGCGGTGCGGTCGGCGTGGCTTTCGTGGGAGGTGGCAGTTGGCTGATCCCTCGACTGGGCGCGGCGATGACGGGAGGATTGCTGGTCGCGGGGCAGATGCTTTCGGGTGTCGTTCTGGATCTTGCACGCGGACAGGACGCGATCTTCTGGATGCAGATTGCTGGCGTCTGCCTGATCCTGACCGGTGTGTTCATCAGCCGCCGCTAACGCAGCCTCGCCGCCGCGATGGAAGGATTGAGTTTCGGGGCGCTTGGCCATAATGCGCAAGGACGGCCCCGCGACCACATCTTTCGAGCAGACCGAATGTCCGAAGCAGTTTTCCAATGGAGCCCGAATGCGCGCCTGAACGTCGCCGGCCGCTGGCTGGATGAGGGCGACGATGCCGTGACCGCGCTTGAACGCGATCTGGCCGACCTTCGCAGCGCGATCCGATCGGGGCAGGAATTCACGATAGGGCCGACTGGAATTCAGATCGTCGTGCCTGGCAAGCGAGGCTATTTCCGCAGCCTTTCCTCGGGGACGACAGGCGCCGCGAAATCGATCCGCCGCAGTCACACATCCTGGATCGCAAGTTTCGAGGTCAATCGCGCCTTTCTCGGACTGGGCCCAAGCGACCGCTACGGCATGCTGGGAATGCCGGCCCATTCCCTGACACTATACGCAATTTCCGAAGCGGCGCATCTGGGCGCCAATCTGCATTGCCTTGGCGGGCTCAGGCCGCGCCGTCAGGCCCAGCTGTTGGCCGATGCCGCTGTCACCGTGCTTTACGCCACTCCGACGCAGTTGCGCCTGATCTGCGAGACTCAGGTGCTCTTGCCTGACCTGCGCCATATCCTCTGCGGTGGCGGTCGCCTTCCGCCGGGCCTGCGTGCCCGCATCGCGGCGCTTTGCCCCCATGCCGTCATGCGCGAATTCTACGGCGCGGCCGAGACAAGCTTCATTGCCTGGGGCGACGGCAGCGGCCCTGAAAACGCGGTCGGACGCGCCTATCCGGGTGTCGAATTGAGGATCGGGAGCAAGGGGGAAATCTGGGTTCGCAGCCCCTATCTGTTCGATGGCTATGCCGAGGGCGACAGCCCGGACACGAAGTGGTCGGACGGCTATGTGACGGTCGGAGAGATGGGGGCGCTTGATGCGGATGGCTTCCTGACCGTATCGGGTCGGCAGAACCGCATGGTGACGATTGCCGATCAGAACGTCTTTCCCGAAGACATCGAGTCCCTGTTGCTGTCTGACCCGGCCATAACCCATTGCGCGGTCATTCCCAGGCCCGACCCAAGCCGGCTGGTGTCGCTGGTGGCGGTGATCGCAGGCAGGTCAGATCCGGAATTGCGCGATCAAATGCTTGGGGTCTGCCGCGAGGCATTCGGACCGCTTGCCGCGCCCAGACAAGTGATCGAACTGGCGGATTTTCCTGTGACCCCTTCAGGCAAGCCGGATCTGCGGGAAATCGCGCGGCGCCTGGGCATCGACGAATGACCGGGGTCAAGATCGTCGCCGCCTTGCGCTCTGCGGTCGCTCCGCGCGGGGGGGCGCTGGCGCGGCTGGATCTCCACGAGCTTGCTTCCCCGGTCCTGCGCAGCCTGATCGGCGCGGTTGGTCTATCACCTGATGATGTCGACGAGGTCGTTCTGGGCAATGCGCTGGGTGGCGGGGGCAATCCCGCCCGGATGGTTGCGCTGGCGGCCGGTCTGGCGGAAAGGGTCGCCGGGCTCAGCATCGACCGGCAATGCTGTGGCGGCCTGGATGCGCTGGTCATCAGTTCGACCATGATCACCTCGGGGCTGGCTGACGTGGTCGTTGCGGGGGGTGTCGAATCCTATTCGCGCCGGCCCCTGCGCCTGCGCACCGATCCGGACGGGGGCGAGCCGGTCGCCTATGATCGCCCGCCCTTTGCGCCCTGGCCCGCGCTTGACCCGCCAATGGATGCGGCGGCTGACGCCTTGGCTGCCGAGCTGGGGATCACGCGCGAGATGCAGGACCTATGGGCCGTCGAGAGCCACCGCAAGGCTCGTGCCGCCGACCTGGCGGCTGAGATCGTGCCGATCGGCGGGGTTGATCGCGACAGCTTCACCCGCGACCTGCCATTGCGCCTGGCCGCACGCGCGCCGAGCCTTGCCGGCACCATCACTGCGGCGAATTCGGCGGTCGCCGCAGATGGGGTCGGGCTTTGCCTTCTCGTCTCCGATCGGGTTTCCGCGCGGATCAAATGTAAAGGTTTGACCTATCGCGGCGGCATCACGCTTGGCGGTCGTCCCGAGCGGCCCGGCGCCGCGCCGGTCGTGGCGATGAAACGGGTGCTGTCCAATGCCGGGCTGTCCCCGGACGAACTCACGGTCGCCGAGATCATGGAGGCTTTCGCGGCGCAGGCCATCGCCTGCACCCGAGGCGTCGGGATCGATCCGGCGATCGTGAACCCCGGCGGCGGCGCGCTGGCCCGTGGTCATCCGATCGGGGCCTCGGGGGCGATCAACGCCGTGCGGCTTTTTCACGAACTGCAACGACGCGGTGGGACGGGGATCGCCGCGATCGCGGCGGCCGGGGGGCTTGGAACGGCTGTCCTGATGTCGCTTAGCTGAACCCTCGCAGGACGGCATATTCCTCAAGCGGATCGCGCTCGGTCCGGACATCGTTCACACGCGCTTCGGGGTCCGCGTAACCAAGCGCCATGCCGCAAACGACCATTTCTTCCGATTTCAGTCCAAGATGGGCATGGGCAATGTCGGCATAATTGGCAAGCGCCCCTATTCCGCAGGTCGCAAGCCCGCGATCTTGCGCGGCAAGCATCAGGGCCATGATCGCCATGCCGAGATCCATGAAGCAGCCCTTGCCCATGTCGCGCCGGATCGACACGACGATTCCGACCGGTGCGGAGAAGAACCGATAGTTCTCGAGGAACTGGGCCTTTCGGCCTTCGATATCCCGCCGCCCGATACCGAGCTGGGAATAAAGCGCATAGCCAGCGGCGCGTTGCTTTGCCTTCAGTTCAGCCGGCATCGGATTGGGGAAATAGGAATATTCCGCCACCGGGGGTCGGCCGCTTGCCGCCATGTCGACGAGCTCGCGGCTGAGCGCGGCCAGCGGCTCACCCGTCAATACATGGAAACGCCCGGGCTGCAGGTTGGCGCCGCTGGGTGCAGTGCGTGCGGCGCGCAGCACTTTCTCGACTTCCTCCCTAGGAACCGCGTGAGGAAGAAAGCCCCGCACCGAACGTCGATCACGCAGGAGTTCGTGCAGTGCCATTAATCCAACCTCCATGCCAAATGTCGCCACCCGGCTACCCGATCAGCCCCGCCCATGAGGCCTGTCGCGACTTGCGTCAGACAGCCAAGAGAGGCTCGTCCGACGGAGCGCGCTCTGAGCCATATTTCGGGCAGCGTCAACCATCACCGGCAGTCAAACACCTGAGGCAGCGGCGTCGCTTGTGGAGAAGCGGTCGGCTGCGGAACCCTTGCCGATACCGCGCAAGAGCCAGAGCCCCCAAAGCAGGTTGGGCAGCACGATCAGGAACGGTACCAGCAGTCGCGCGGGCCCCGCCGCGGTTGCGCCACCTGCTGTGTGGTCGTTGGCAATCGACTGGGCGCCGAGAACCACCAGAAAGCACACCCAATCCCACAGGGCGTGGAAGACGATGGCAACCCAAAGGGACCCGGTGCGAAGAAGGATCGCGACAAGCAAAAGCCCCGTGCAGGCAGCCGCGATCGCCTGGATGAATGCCGTGCCGAAACTTCCGGTCAGGAAACCGTTCAGAACATGAACGAGTCCGAAGCTCGCCGATGTCCAGATGATCGCTGGCCAGATGCGGAGCCGGAGGTTGATCGCCCGGAACAGCACACCGCGGAACATCACTTCTTCGGAAAAGCCGACAAGAAGGGTATTGGCCAGCACCATCATCATCACGCCGGGCGCAGGCAGGCCCAGAAAGACGGCCCACAGAAACAGCAGCAGGATGAACAATCCCGGCAGCCACAGAACCCTCAATGTGGCGGAGGCTGGCGCGCGAAATCCCAGATCGCGCCATCCGGCCCAAGACATCACGCAAACCAGAAGCAGGCTGGCCAACAGAACCTGCCAGGCGATGCCGCTCGTCGCAAGCTGCTCGAGCCGGATATGACCGTTGCCAAGTCCGGCGCCGAAAAGCGTGATTGCCGTCCAGAGGGCGAGCGTGGCGATCGCGATGGCCAGCCGGTGCCTGATGGGATAGGGGCGCGATAGCAGCGTCATTCTCATTTCCTGCCGACAGGATCATTCGATCGTGACGCGCAAATCGAATGCGTGGCTTGCGCTTTCCTTGTTGATGACCTCGATGACATGATCGCCGGATTGAGACAGCGGCTGCCGATATGCCGTCACGGCGTCGGTTCCTCCCTGCAGGACAGAACCGTCGGGATTGCGAAGGATGTAGTACATCTCCCCGCCCCTTGGCTCGATGCGCAGGTCAAGCACCTGTCCCTTTCGTGCGGCAAGCACGAATTGTGTCGCACCTCCCGCCTCAAGCTCGCCAGAAATTTCGGCTCCGCTGGTGCCGTCTGCAAGGCCGATACGCCGGGGTGCAAGAGCGTCCTGGGCATCAGAGCGTGCCAAGGCCGCCTCGGATTCGGCTGCATCGGCCGGCTCGAGCGTTTCGACCGTGCCATCCTTGTAGCCGAAGCATTTCCACATCCGGCCATCCGCATCCTGAAGGATGATCATCGAACCCGCCTCTGAATACATGCTGTCCACCACCTGACCTGCCGGGCGGGTGGTGCGATCGCTCTCGTCCAACTTGTCGATGCAGGCGTCAATGACCGGCTGGACAAGAGGATCTTCTGCCATGACCGGTTGGCTGGCGGAAATCAGCACGAAGAAAACGGGCAGCGACTTCATGGTCGTTCCTTTTCAGGCAGGAAACAGCGGGTGTCGCCATGATCTGGAACTGCTGGACGTCTCGGTGTCAATCCGCCCCAACATCGGCCCGGGAAAGGTTGACGCTCCGATCTGCCCGAGGGCTTGGCCGGTCGGGCATGGTCCGTCGGGCAAGCCGTTATGAGCCACCCCCTGCTAATGCGGGGGGTGGCTGCTGTATCGGATGATCGCGGTCGCCGTTCATGGGGGCCCCGCGAGTCTGGTGCCGCACGATTGGTGACGGGCGGCCAGGCACCTGCCGTTCAGGGGGCCTGAAACGACAGGCCAGATTCCTAGAAGTGAACCGACCGCGCGGTGCCCGATTTCTCGAGCGGAGGCGCGAACCTGGTCAGGTCGATGCCTTCGACGGCCGACTTGTATTCGTCGGCACTGGGCGTTCTGCCAAGGATCGCCGACAGCACGACAACCGGGGTCGAGGCCAACAGGGATTCACCCTTCTTCTCGGCGCTGTCTTCGACGACGCGGCCCTGGAACAGGCGGGTCGAAGTGGCCAGAACGGTATCGCCCTTCTCTGCCTTTTCCTGGTTGCCCATGCACAGGTTGCAGCCCGGGCGCTCGAGATAAAGGATGTTCTCGTATTCGGTCCGCGCGGTGTTCTTGGGAAGCAGGTCATCGAACTCGAAGCCCGAATATTTCTGCAGGATTTCCCAATCCCCCTCGGCCTTCAGCTCGTCGATGATGTTGTAGGTCGGGGCAGCGACCACGAGCGGCGCCTTGAACTCGACCTTGCCCTGAGATTTTTCAAGGTTTTTCAACATTTGCGCAACGATCTTCATGTCGCCCTTATGCACCATGCACGAACCGACGAAGCCCAGATCGACCTTTTTCGTGCCGCCGTAATAGGACACCGGACGGATCGTCTCATGGGTATAACGCTTGGACACATCGGCATTGTTCACGTCGGGGTCGGCGATCATCGGCTCGTCGATCAGGTCAAGATCGACGACGACTTCGGCGAAATACTTCGCGTTCTCATCGGGCGCGAGCGCGGGCTTTTCGCCCGAACGGATCTCGGCGATGCGCGCATTTGCCTTGTCGATCAGTCCGTGCAGGGTCTTGGCTTCGTTCTCCATGCCCTTGTCGATCATGATCTGGATGCGCGACTTGGCGATTTCCAGCGACTCGATCAGGGTGTCGTCCTGCGAAATGCAAATCGACGCCTTGGCCTTCATCTCGGCCGTCCAGTCGGTGAAGGTGAAGGCCTGGTCGGCCAGCAGCGTGCCGATATGGACCTCGATCACGCGGCCCTGGAAGACGTTGTCGCCGCATTGCTTGAGCATCTGCGCCTGCGTTGCATGGACCACGTCGCGGAAGTCCATATGCGGCTGCATCTTGCCCTTGAAGGTCACTTTCACCGACTGCGGGATCGGCATGGTCGCCTCGCCGGTGGCCAGTGCCAGCGCCACCGTGCCCGAGTCGGCGCCGAAGGCCACGCCCTTTGACATGCGCGTATGGCTGTCGCCGCCGATGATGATCGCCCAGTCATCCACGGTGATGTCGTTCAGCACCTTGTGGATCACGTCAGTCATCGAGTGATAGACGCCCTTCGGGTCGCGCGCCGTGATCAGGCCGAAGCTGTTCATGAACTTCATGAGCTTCGGAATGTTCGCCTGGGCCTTCTTGTCCCAGACGGATGCCGTATGACAGCCCGACTGATAGGCCCCGTCGACCAGCGGCGAGATGATCGTCGCGGCCATCGCCTCGAGTTCCTGGGCGGTCATCAGGCCGGTCGTGTCCTGCGAGCCGACGATGTTGACACGAACGCGCACGTCCGAACCGGCATGCAGCACCTTGCCCGGGGTCACACCGACCGCATTGCGGTTGAAGATCTTCTCGACGGCGGTCAGGCCCTGACCTTCAACCGAAATTTCCTTGTTCGGCGCAAAGACCGGGGTCGGCTCGACGCCCAGCGTTTCGGCGGCAAAGGTCTGAAGCTTCTTGCCGAAGACGATGGCATAGGAGCCGCCGGCCTTCATGAACTCGACCTTTTGCGGGGTGAAGGCAGCGGCCACGTCAACCAGCGGCTTGCCGTTTTCGTCGCAGAGAGTCTTGTCCTTGGCGTTGATCGTCAGAACCGTGCCGGTTTCGACCGAGTATTTCTGTTCAAGGATCGCATTGCCGTCATTGTTCAGGATCGGCTTGCCGTCCGCATCGGCCTTCTTGACCCAGTTCTTCAGGTTGATGCCGATGCCACCGGTCACGTCGACCGTCGTGGCGAAGATCGGCGAAATGCCGTTCGTGCCGGCGACCACGGGGGCGATATTGACGAAGGGCACATAGGGGCTGGCCTGCTTGCCGGTCCAGAGGGCCACGTTGTTCACGCCGGACATGCGCGAGGAACCGACGCCCATCGTGCCCTTTTCGGCGATCAGCATGACCCGTTTGTCGGGATGCTGGGCTTGCAGCGCCTGAATCTCGGCCTGAGCTTCGGGCGAGATCATGCATTTGCCGTGCAGCTCGCGGTCCGAACGCGAATGCGCCTGGTTGCCCGGTGAAAGAAGGTCGGTCGAAATATCGCCTTCGGCGGCGATATAGGTCACGACCTTGATCTCGTCCTCGACCGCTGGAAGCTTGGTGAAGAACTCTGCCTTGGCGTAGCTTTCAAGAATGCCTTTGGCGATCTCATCACCCGCCTTGAAGGCGTTGCCCAGCCGGGCCATGTCCGCGTCGTAAAGGAAGACCTGCGTCTTCAGCACTTCGCCCGCTTTAGTCGCGATTGCGGCATCTTCGCCAAGCGCCAGATCCAGAAGAACCTCGACCGAGGGGCCGCCCTTCATGTGCGACAACAATTCCAACGCGAAGGCCGGGGTGATCTCGGGAACGACCGCTTCGCCCAGGATGATCTTCTTCAGGAACTGCGCCTTGACGCCTGCGGCGCTCGTCGTGCCCGGAAGGGTGTTGTAGATGAAGAAATCCAGAGACGCCTTCCGGTGCTCGCTTCCGGCGTCTTCGATCTGCGTTATAAGCTCTTCGACCAGCGCACCATCATCGATGGGCTTGGGATGCAGGCCCTCACCTTTGCGGGTTTCGATTTCGGTTAGGTAGTCTGTGTACAAGCTCATGACGTTCCCTACATAGCAGTGCTGGATCAAGCTAGAACACCGGGCCGCAAGAACATCTGGCGAGCGATGGGCAAGCTAATTGTATACCGAAGTATACCAACCAGGTTCCGATGGCAAGATGTTCGACGCCGGATCATGGCCCTTCGGGCGCCGATCCCGCGCCCCACCAGGCCGGACCGCGGGTATCGCTGTCGCGAAAGGGGATACGACCATCGTGGTTTCCCGGCAAGATGAAGCTGGGGACCGGCGCTGCTGAAACGCCGCCTTTCAAATCCACATCGAAGGGGGCGTCTGCAGCAGGGTCGGGTCGCGTTCTTCGAGACATTTCAGGAATGTCGGAACAAAATCCGGCGGAAGCTCCTTTCCGGCCTCTCGTGAGATCGTCGTCCCGGCCTGGGGATCCGAGGCCATGACTGCGTCGAGTTCGTCTTGATCGAACGGTTTCCCTGACAGCCCAGACAGTTCCAGGCACAGTTCGCCGGGCCTGTCCTTCATGTCTGCATAGTCGATCACCCGGATGCCCAGCCCGCCTGCCTTTGCCTTCCGGATATCCGAAACCATTCGGGAAAGATTGTTCGCGAGAACCCGGGGATCGGCGCCGAAATGCTGTCCGAAGGACTTGGCCCATCCAACCGGCTCGCGCACGATGAACAGGCTTTTGCTGTCCGGGTTCAGCGATGAAAGGGTTTCACAAAGATGCGTCACGCGCGAGCGCAGCTTTACCGCGAAATACCGCTGCCCACCTTCTGCTTGAGCCTTCCACGCGAGGTCATTGAGCGCGACCCGCGCGAGACGAAGGCGCAGGTCGGGGTCCTGTCTGAGATTCTTGTCACTTGCCAGATTGGTAAAGGTATCCGGCTCTGACCAGGTCGCGACCCCGGCGACTTTGGCAATCTGCGAAAAGAGTGTGGAGCCGCACCTGCCGATCGAGAAAATCAAAATGGGGGTTGAGGGCATCGGTCCAAGCCAGGGCGCCAATTGACTGAAAGGCACGGAATAGGCCTCGACCGCGGCTGTCCTGATCGCCTGATAGTAGAACGGTGCTTCTCTGGGGTCACGCTGATCCCCGATCCGCAGCCAGACGGCCTCGGCTCGGGTCGTGTCGAAGTGATCAAGATGCAGGTCCGCGAATTCAGAAACCTCCATGTCGATCGCCGCAGATTGCGTGCAGTCGTAAATTCTCGGCGCCGCCATTGCGATTTCGGCACCTTTGATGCCCCTGACCTGCCGGTGGCCGACGCGAAGAGTGCGGTCTTGCCGTTGATGGCAGGCAAACGCCGCCTGCAAGACCTGCCTTTGATGGGGATTGACCATCCCCCAAACCCCACGAAGCCGGACCTTCTGCATCCGATCGCGGCGCTTGGGCCCCATGCGCAGGATCCGGTTCACCATCTGGTCGAGCGTCAGCGAAGGATGGCGGATGACATCCCGGCCAACCGGCCGTTGATCCGCCAGCTCAAGCACGGCAGAGCCAAAGTGCGCGGTATCGAAGAGTTCGGGAAGAAGTTCGCAGAGATTTCCCGCATCCACATTTCGCGCGGCGAGCGCTGTTTGCAAACAGGCGCGAAAATCGCGGGGCGATGCGTCAGGGCTGGTCTCCTCCCGCCGGATCAACATTGCTTCTTCGACAAGCGCGCGGGACGACCTGAAAAAAGCCATCTCGAACCGGTTCGCGGTATCTTCCCGGGCCGATTCACCCGGTCGAGAAACCATGAGAAAGTCCTGTTGAAGCGCCGCCATCCGATCAAGCAGCTTTCCGAGGTCGGGAACCGCTACCTCGTCCCGAAGATAGATGAAACGGTCCGCATCGGGGAAGGCCTTCAGCGCCAAAGCCATGACCAGATCGATATGAGACCTGCTTGACCGCCCGGCCCCGAATTCAGCCTTCGAGGCCGTCTCGTCCAGATGCAGTCGTGGCCATTCGCCCCGCCCGTTATCGTAAGCGTTCCGATCTATCGCGATGGCAAAATTCTGGGGACCGATCGCATCCGCGTATTGCTGGCAAATGGCCTCTTCGCAGTCCGAATAGCATTGCGTGTGGTAGATGATGATCTGTTTCATTCCGCAGTGGCCGCTCCGCAAGTTGGCGTCAGGTTAGTCGCTGGGGCGGGACAATCAACCATATCGCACTAGGCCTTCACGATCCGGCGGGCCTGCAAACCCAGCCTTGCCATCACGTTCCTCGTATCGACGATCAGGCCGGCACCCGCGACGGTCGAATAGTCGATCGCGTCATGATCCGTGGCGATCAGGACGGCATCCACGTGGTCGATCAATTCCGGGGTCAGCTCGGCCGAACGCCGTCCCCTGTAGGCGGAATAATCGCGCGTCGAAGGGATCTCTCGCACAAGAGGATCGTGAAAGATCACCTTGGCGCCGCGTTCCTCGAGAAGTTCCATGAGCTTGAGCGAGGGGCTTTCGCGCAGATCGGGCACGTTCTTCTTGTAGGCCATGCCCAGCAAGAGGATCGTCGACCGGCTCAGCGCCTTTCCCTCATGCCGGTCAAGCGCCTCGGCCAGCCGCGAGACGACATGACGCGGCATTGCGGCATTGATCTCTCCTGCCAGTTCGATGAAGCGCGTCGGCAATTCGTATTCGCGCGATTTCCATGTCAGGTAGAAGGGGTCGATCGGGATGCAATGCCCGCCCAGGCCCGGCCCGGGATAAAAGGGCATGTATCCGAATGGTTTGGTCTTGGCGGCCTCGATCACTTCCCAGATATCGATGCCCATCGCGTCATAGACGATCTTCAATTCGTTCACGAGCGCGATGTTGACCGCTCGGAATATGTTCTCGGTGATCTTCACGGCTTCTGCGGTTGCGGTAGAGGACACGGGTACGATCCGCTCCAGCGCCGCGCCGTAGAAGGCCGAGACGAGCTCTTGCGCGGCCGGGCCGTCCGCCGCAACGACCTTGGGGATGGCGGCAGTCGAAAAGCCGCGATTGCCCGGATCTTCGCGTTCTGGCGAAAATCCAAGGAAAAAGTCCTGCCCGGCCCGCAGCCCCGTGGCTTCCAGGATCGGTCGCAGGATCGTGTCCGTCGTGCCCGGCCAGGTTGTCGATTCGAGCACGATGAGCTGCCCCGGCCTGAGCACTTGCGCGATATCCCGGCCGGTCTGCTCGACGAAGCGAAGGTCGGGTTCACGATGCGCGGTCAGGGGTGTCGGGACGCAGATCGCAATGACATCGCATTCGGCGAGGCGGGTCAGATCACCGCTGGCCTCGAAGCGTTGATCATCCCGAGCCGCCTTCAGGGCATCTGACGAAACGGCCTCGATATAGCTTTCACCCTGGTTCAGTTGGACAATCTTGGGCGGGTCGATGTCGAAACCGATCACATGATACCCGCCTGAGACGAGCGTCATCGACAGCGGCAGACCCACATAGCCAAGTCCGATGACGCCGGCCTTCGCCTCGCCAGTCTTGATCCGGGACATGAGCGCGGCGGCAGTGTCAGGTCGGTTCATCGCATCATCCCTCTGGCTCCGCGCTGACGGTTGAAAATTTGCGGCGCGGCTGTCAAGCTCGGTTGGGCAAGCTTGGCATCGCGGGTGCCGGAATGCCGGAAGTGTTGCCTACAAGCGGACGACGATGCGCAATCTTGCCTTCAGCCTGTCTCTGGCCCTTGCCTGGGCGATTTGCCCGAACGTTTCATGGGCGGTGGAAGAAACCGTGCTGCATGACGGCTTCGATGGCTCGGATTTCACGCCCGAGGGTGGGCTCTATTATCGCGAGAATTTCGAGCAATCCGCCGGTGAGGTGGTGTTTCAGTCGAAGATCATCCGTTCCGGTGAGGGCGCATTGCAGCTGTCGGTCCGCCCGCTATGCCCCCCTCATGCCGAAGGATGCAGCGAGCGCGCCGAGATCTGGGAAAGGACCGGCTTGCGGGTGCCCTATGACAAGGGTGTCTGGTATGGCTTTTCCATGCGCTTTGACGACCCGGTTCCGGTCGATGACCACCGCTACGTCATGGCGCAATGGAAGCGCGAGATCGGCCCCGAGGCGGACGGAGATTTCAGCCCCTTCCTCGCCTTGCGGATGCGATCGGGCGTGATGTTCGCGACGGTCGAGACGAATTTCGTGGCCCCGCCGCCCGATGCGCCGCGCCCCGAAGCGGGGCAATGTCCCGCAGGTTGGGCCGCAGTCTGGTTGCGCCCCGAAACGCGGCAGATGCGCGTTCTGGTTGCGCGCGCCGAAAGCTGGTCTTCGAACACCGGACCGGAATTCGATCATTGCACGGATGCTGTCACGATCAACGGCCCCGCATTTCTGCCTGAAGCCACGGCGGAATGGCACGATTATGCCTTCTATACCCTTCCGGGCCCGAATGGCGGGGGCATGATCCATATCGTGGTGGATGGTGCCAGCGTCGTGACCGTGTCAGGTCGCATAGGTCACGACGATATTGGCCTGGGTGCGAACCAGTATTTCAAGTTCGGACCCTATCGCGATGCAGGTGAGGGGAAATGGTCGCTCTATTACGACAGCTTCGTTCGGGCGCCCGATTGCGACAAGCTGCTGCCGGCAGATCTGTGCAAAGGGCTTGAGTGAAAATCGCCTTCTACGCACCTTTGAAGCCGCCAACCCATCCGGTTCCTTCCGGGGATCGGCAGATGGCCATTCTGCTGATGACGGCTCTGAGACGAGCCGGTCACAAGGTCGAGCTTGCATCCGAGTTGCGTGCCTTTCTGCCCGATGACAGGGATGCGCGCGCCTTCTCCGATCTTCAGAGCGCAGCCGCCGCAGAGCGAGAGCGCCTTTCGCGACTGTGGCGCGACGGGGCGCCACCCGATGCCTGGTTCTGCTATCACCCCTATTACAAGTCACCCGATCTGATCGGTCCTCCGCTGGCACGGGAATTCGGATTGCCCTGGATCAGCGCCGAGGCTTCGTTGTCGGGCCGGCGAGATCGCGGGGTCTGGGCCGAATGCCAGGCCGCCGTGACCGAATCGGTGGACCGTGCTGCGGTGAATTTCGCCATGACGGCACGGGACCGCGACGGCTTGCGCGCGCGTGTACCTGCGGCCCGTATCTGCGCGCTTCCTCCGTTTCTCGATCTTGATGATTGGCCGCGACGCTCCCTGCCCAAGGGGGGGCGGATCGTCACGGTTGCAATGATGCGCAGGGGCGACAAGATGGAAAGCTACCGCGCGATGGCCGCTGCCCTGCAGATGCTGCCGCCTGCCATCGACTGGAAGCTGGGCATCGCGGGTGACGGGCCCATGCGAAAGGAGGTGGAAGCGCTTTTCCCGCAGGATCGCGTCGAATGGTTTGGGCAGGTTCCGTCGGACAAGCTTCCCGAGTTTCTGGCCGCGGGCAGCGTCTATTTCTGGCCCGGCTGCGGCGAGGCCTACGGCCTTGCCTATCTCGAAGCGCAGGCGATTGGTCTTCCGGTGGTTGCATGGTCGGCCGCCGGCGTGCCCGAGGTCGTGGCTGATGGGGAAACGGGCTTATTGGCGCCCGAGGGGGATATCGCCGCCCTTGCGGACAACCTCGCGCGCTTGCTGGGCGATGACGATTTTCGCGTCAGGATGGGCGCAACGGCGCGGGCAAGGGTTGCCGAGCGGCATGGGATCGCCACCGCGGCTGACATCCTTGATCGCGAATTCAGGGCGGCCATCGGATGATGCGGGAAAGGGACCTGGCCGAACGCGCTTTGGCTGATCGTGCCGTTGCGGGCGTGCCCGTGCAGTTCTGGTGGCGTGACGACGATGCGGTGTCCCCTGAACCCGCGCTTGATCGGTTGCTGGCGATGGCCAATGCCTTTGACGCGGCTCTGACCTTGGCCGTGATCCCCGCGCCCTGGAATTCCCGGGCGTCCGGGCCCGAGCTTGCAGACAGGCTTGCGGATGAGCCCCTGGTCCGTGTGGCCGTGCATGGCTGGTCGCATCGCAATCATGCGCCCGAAGGACGGAAACGGCAGGAATTCAGCCCCGACAGGGCGAACGAAGAGATGCGGGATGAATTGCGTCGCGGGCTGACGAAGTTGCAGGAACTGCATGGTGCACGCGCCCTGCCGCTGCTGGTGCCGCCGTGGAACCGCATCGCGCCTGCCCTGTTGAAGCATCTGGCCGAGGACGGCTTTCGGGCGATTTCCACTTTCGGGCCTGAAACGGAAGTGCGGGGCCTGCGTGTCGTCAACACCCATCTCGACGTCATCGACTGGCGCGGCGGCAGGGTCGCATGCGACCCCGAGGCGATGTGGCGCGAAATCAGGTTTCGGGCGGAATCCGGCCGTGCATTTTCGGGCCTATTGACCCACCACCTTGTTCACGGTGAGGATACCTGGTCCTTCATCGCCGAACTGATCGGCGCGACGAAAGCAAACGGGGCGGTCTGGTTGCCTTTCGACGAAATCAGCGACGCCTGAGTCGCCGCGCTTGCATTATCTGTCAGACGACATGGCTTTCTTTGCGACGTCTGCATCACCCAACTGCGCGCCCAGGGACCGAATGACGCCTTCGCTGCTTTTGCAGCAAGACGTCATGAGCTGCATGAAACAGCTGCTGTTGATGCGCAGGACTTCCACATCGGTCAGCGCCGTGACCGTCGCGCGCCGCGGCGTGTCGTTCAGCATCGATGATTGCCCGATGATGGCCACTGCGGCGTCGCTTCCTGTCTTGGTATAATGGCTGTCCTCGACGGATTTGAAAACGTCGACCGAGCCAGAAAGGATGACGTAAGCGCCCGCACTCGCTTCACCTTCCCGGAACAGGACCTCCCCCGGGGCGAAGCTTTCCCGATCAGAGGCGAAGCACAGAACCTTCAGCCGACCGGGATCGACCCTCGACAAGAGGGGAAGTTTCCGCAGAAGTGCAACCTCGTCTTCGAGCAGCATACGCAGCCCCTTTCAGCGCCTTCGCCATCCACGCCCTTCCTCTTCGGGGGACCCGTAAGAGGGTGTCATGTGCTGGCTACCTGAAAATCACCAAGATTCTTGTTCACGTCCCGCTTTCCAGAATCATCGGCCTGGACCAATCGTCCTCTGGAAAATTCTGCCTTTCTCACAAAGTGGTGTGCCAGAACCGGATTTGCAAGCACCCAGACAACGCCGGCAGGTTCTGGCTGATGCGCAAGAAATGCAAGGATGTCTCCGATCATGCGTTCCTGGAACACAGGATCGACACCGGACAGTGGCTCGTTGAAGACGTAGTAGTCGGACTTGCGCAGCAATGTGCGGGCCAGTGCCAGCCGCTGCCTTTGCAGCAGGTTCAGACGACGACCGCCCGCGCCGATATCATAGGCGAGCCCCAGCCCCATTATCCTGTCGCGCAGTTCCCTGTTCCCGGTCATCGCGTCGCGCAGGACCGACTTGACGCATTCCGCGATGCGGTCTTCGGACCTGCCCATGCGGCGATTGACCTTTCCGAACAGGATATTGTCCATGATCGTGGCCCGCTCCATGTAGACCGTCGGATCATAGGGTTGCAGATTATCGCGCAGGTCGGCGGGCATGTCGTCGTCCAATGTCTTGCGCCCGGCGACCAGCAGGTCGCGCAATTCGTCATCCAGAAGCCCGAAGCGGTATTTCGGCTCGATATAGGACATGGACAGTCTCACCAGGCGGACCCTGTCTGAATTGCTTGCCCTTTCCATTCCACCCGTCGCGGTTCGCGCGACGATCTGTTCGAACTCCGGCAATTCCTCGGGGGTCATGTAGGTGAGCCATTGCAGCAGATCCGGATTGTCGGCCATGCCGCCGAACAGGTCCAGCGTCACCTGCGCAAAGCTTCGGCCCAGATCAAAAAGGCGCGGCAAGAGGCCGGTCGATATCAGCGCCTCGCGGAAAAAGGGATGCCGGACGATCGCGACAATCGAGGCCTGCCTTTCGGTGGGAATGCCGAACAGAAGGTTCTCGCCAATCGTCGCCTCGCTGTTGTAGCGATCCGGTTCAAAGGGCAGGATCGCCGAAACGAGGTCGCGCTCGGCAAGTCGTTCACGCAGTTTGCGGCGCATCTCGAGAATGTCCGGAGCGATCATCGCTGCGAATTCCGGTGTGACCGTCTGATGGACCGCGAAGGTCATGATGTCGCCATGCAGACCAACGACCTCGAGCACCTCGTAGATCGACCCCATGATGTCGTTATCCGTCACGGCGGGTTGGATCGCGTCATAGTCGATCCAGTCGGAATCCTTCTCGAAGATCGGGTTCCCGGCCAGCCGGGCTTCCTTCAGCCGCCACTCGCGATCGAAATGACCCTGGGGCAATTCTTCGGCATGTGCCGCGCCGGGGCGACGTTTCAGGGCATAAGTGACGTTTTCCATGACAGTGCCGCCAAGCAGGTGGATGGCGGGCCCGGTATAGCCGATCGCACGCCCCGTCACGCGTTCGGGCAATTGGGCAAGATCGTGTTGACCCAGCAATATCCTGCCCTGTGACGGTGCGATCAATCCCGCCATGACGTCGCCCACAAGCGGGGCCCCGCCCGAGGATTCCCCGATCACGGCAAGCGTCTCTCCGCGGTCGACCTGCAGCGAGATATCATCCAGCAGTGTCGTGCCCAGATCATTGCGCACCGACAGCCGATGCATGGCCAGAGGGCCGATGCTGTCGGGGGGGATCTGGGCGTCGATATCGTGGCGCGCGGGATCGACCAGCCCTTCGGCCTCGAACTGCTCGATGACCTGCTCGTATTTCACCTGCATGTCCTGTCGCGCCAGATCCCAGTCGATCAGTTCCTTCAACGGTCCCGGAAGTTCCTTGTAGGCGTTGATGACGGCGATCAGTTGCCCGACGTCCAGCTTGCCCTGGATCGTGAGATAGCCACCGATCGAGTAGAACAGGAATGGCGTGAGCTGCGCGATGAAGTTGTTCAGGAACTTCACCAGAAATTTCCACTGGTAGATGTCATAGCGAATCCGAAAGATCCGACCCAGCCGCGAAACGATATCGGCCCTTTCCCAGTTCGTGGCATCATTGCTGTGAATGGTCTGAATGCCGTCGACGATCTCGGCCACGCGTCCAGCCAGTTCGCGCGCAGTCAATTGGCGCTCGCGGCCAAGCACGATCAGCCTGCGCCGCATGCGGGGAATGATCGCGACCTGCACCCCGGCCATCGCCGCGGCCAGCACGCCCAGCCAGAAATGCTGGACGAAGATGAAGGCCATCGCCGTCAGGGCCTGCCCGCCCAGCATCGCTGGCTGGGTGAAGGCATCTGCCGCGAAGCCGCCAAGCGGCTCGATCTCGTCCTTCACCAGGCTTGCCATCTCGCCCGATTTCGCCTGGCGAAAGCGTTGCGGCGGAAATCGCAGGATGCGGTCCACCAGTTCGTAGCGGGTCCGCCGCAGCAGCCTTTCACCAAGCAGCCCCTTGCGGACATTGACGAAGAATTTGAAAAGGCCGTTGATGATCACAAGCCCAAGAAACGTCAGGCTCAGCGCAAACAGCAGGGGCACGCGCTCAAGCTCGATACCGTCGAAGAACCGGACCTCCCCGATGAAGGGCAGGTTCAGGGCCAGATCCAGAAAGGGCTGTGTGCTGCCCGCTCCGTCGAAGCCCATGCCCTGAATTGGCCGGTTGACGATCTGCTTGGGCAGGTCCAGCGCGAGATAATAGGGTATCATCGACACAAGCACGATGCAGACGATCAGGATCTGCTCGCGCTTGGTATGCATCCAGATGTAGCGAAAGATATTCGGTTCCATCGAAGACGATCTCATTGCCGCGCCAATCCCGGCGGACTGTTGCTTGCGGTTCGAGGAGCACGTCCCCCTCAGCCGATGTTCCGGAGTTCTGTCAGATTGTACAAGATGTTGGCAGTCTTGGCCGCGCCGTCAAGGTCCAGACTGTCGGGCGACGGTCGCGGCGCGGACAATGCTCGGGCGATCGCGGCCGCGAGGCGTTCGCCGCTCAGGTTCTCTTCCGGCAGCAGAACGGCCCTGCCCTTCGCCTGCAAGAGACATGCGCGGGCCGTCTGCTCAGTCTCGCCGCCCGCGGCGAAGGGCACGAGGATCGAGCGGCATCCGGCTTGCAGAACATCGCAGACGGTGTTGTATCCGGCCTGCGAAATCGAAAGGCGCGCACTGGCAAGAACCGCGGCGAAATCGCTGCGAAAGGTTTCGATCGTCACCTGACCTGCCGCCATCGCCGCCGCCTGCTCAACCAGCACGCTGCGCGTCGCAACCTGAAGGTTCGGCCCGCAGATGATGCAATGGCGAAGTTGCGACGGAAGGATCGCGGCAGCCGCCATGGCCGCGAGGGCCAGTTCTGCCCCGACGGCACCGCCGCCCGCCGAGACGACGATATCGAACCGATCCGCCGAAGGCTCGGGCCGGGCAGGTGCCACAAGCCCGGTATAGACAACCCGAGAGGCAATTTCCGCGGCCCGCGAAAAGCTGTCCTCGAGACGCGCGAATGCCGGGTCGCCATGCACGAGAACCCTGTCATAGTGATGCAGGATGCGTGCGACCGTTTCCGCATCGCGTCCGGGCTTGGTTCTTGCTTGCAGGATATCGCGCAGGGAACAGCACAGGACTGGCCGGGGCCGCGTTGCTTCGATCACTTCAAGCAAAGGGTCAAGTTCGAACCGCATCTGCCTGCGACCAAAGGGAAAAGCCTCGGTAACGACGACATCCGGGCGGGACTGGCGGAAAAGCTCCAGCAGTCGATCGCGCCGCGCCTCCAGGAAAGCCGCGTCGACCGGGCGCCCTTCGGCATCGGCCAGTCCCGAAAACCCTTCCCCGGCGGATTGCACCGGGGGCAAGGTGACATGACGCAGGCCGGTCGGGGGAAAACCCGTAACGGGGAGCCCCCCGGTCACCAGCGTGACTTCGGCGCCGCGCGCGACGAGCGCCGAGGCGATGCGGCTTGCGCGGGCCAGATGCCCGATCCCCAGAAGGTGCTGGACGTAGAACAGGATATGTGGTGGGCGCGTGCTCGGGTTCATCGCGCCCTCCAGCTTTCTCGGAAAAGGGCGCTCAACTCGGCAATGCCGCAATTGTGGTCGAACTCATTGCGGACGCGTGCGAGCGCGGAGGCTCCCAGGGTTTCGCGCAAATGCGGATTGGAAATCAGGCGCTGCAATGTGATGGCCAGTGACTCGTCATCCTCCGGGGGCACCAGTACCCCGGTGTCGCCATCCCGAACGAATTCGGGGATCCCCGAGAGTTCGGTTCCGATGCAAGCCAATCCCTGGCTCGCGGCCTCGACAATCACATTGGGCAGGCCATCACGATCACCATCGGAAGTCGTCCGGCTGGCCAGGACGAAGAGATCGGCATCGCGGTAGGCCTGAAGCACCTCGGATTGGGATTGGGCGCCGCGCCATTCGACACGTCCGGATAGGCCAAGGCTTTCGGCCAGCGCTCGAAGCCGCGCCAGTTCGCCACCGCCGCCGATATGGACCAGACGCCAGTTCAGCGTTGCGGGCAGTCGCGCAAGGGCCTCAAGCAGGACATCAAAGCCCTTTTTGGGAACTGCACGGCCGACCGTAAGCAGGCGAACCGGGCCCTCGGCTTGCGCTCCGTCACGGGCAGGACGCGATCCCACAGGCGCAGGAAAGCGGTCAAGGTCAAGCCCATGATAAGACAGATGGACAGTTGCAGCCGGGGCCAGATCCAAAAGCCTTTTCCGACCCACCGCCGTGCAGGTGACCGCCCAGTCGGCGTCTTGCAGTTTTTCGGCCAATTCCCAGTCGGGCGAGGTCCAGATGTCCTTAGCATGGGCAGAGATGGTGAAAGGCAAGGCCAGCAGGCAAGCCGCGTAGCGGGTGACCGAGGCGGGCGTATGCGCAAAATGCGCATGCAGCCATACCGGGCCGGGCGGCATTTCTGCCACCATCACCATCGCCTGCCCGAAGCGTCGGATGCGGTTCGTGGTCGGGTCCCTTGCGAGGTCGCGCAGGAACAGCCGGGCAGCGCGCCCGATGCCCGGACGACGCAGGCAGTGCCAGAAGCTTCGCGTGACGCGCCAGGGTTCCTGATAAAGGTATTCCGGCAGATAGCTGACCGGAGCCTTGATCTCGTCATGGACGGGGTGGCGGCGGGTATCGGTGGGGTGGCGAAGAGACAGGATCCTGAGGCTGAAGCCCTGCCGCTCAAGTCCGAGGAGTTCTTGCGCAATGAAGGTTTCGGACAGGCGTGGATAGCCCTTGAGCACAACGACCAACAGGGGATCAGCACTCATGAGCTATTCTTGACCGCCTGCAGCAATGGATTCGGGGGCGCACGCAGCCACTTGCCGACATCTTGCGCGATGCTCTGCTGGCCATTCAGGTTCAGAAACCCTGCTTCGCGCGCTAGACGGGAAAGCGATGGGCGGGGCGCCGTGGGCAGGTCGCGAAGCATCTTTGCCATTCGTTCGGGATCGGTCGCCACTTCGCTGGGCATGACGCGGGCAAGTCCCAGTTCTTCGGCCCGCAGGGCGCGTATCGCCTGCTCCATCCTGGGCCGGGTGCGCGGCACGATCAGCGCGGGGCGGTCGAAGCTGAGGATTTCGCAGAACGTGTTGTATCCGCCCATCCCCACCACGCCGACCGAGCCCGCCACGAGGTCCTCCAACCGGTTGTCGAATTCGATCACCTCGATCCGCGGCAGATCCGCCGCTGCGGCGATGAACTCGGCGCGTTCCTTGATCGGCAGGTAGGGGCCCAGAACCACGAAAGTCGGACAAAGGCGGCGGTCCTGACGATGCGCCGCGAAGACGTTCTGGATAAGCTCGGCGCCATCCCCGCCGCCCCCGGTCGTGACCAGAAGGTAATCGCCTTGGGGTCGGATCTGCGTCCCCTCGGATTGGATCTGCGAACGCCGCAGAAAGCCCGTATAGCGCATGCGCGAGCGGATTGTTTCCGATACGGCGAGACCCGAGAGGGGGTCGTGGAAACCCTCCGGCCCATAGACCCAGATCGCGTCATAATAGGCCTCGACCTTGCGCAACAGATCCTTGCGTTCCCATTCAGGACCCAGAAACTCGGGGGCATCCATGATCTCGCGCAGACCCAGGACGAGGCGTGTGCCACGGGTCTTCAGAAAGGCCAGTGTTTCCTCGATCTCGCCATGCAGCCCCATCGGCTCCTTGTCGGTAATGAAGATGTCGGGGCGAAAGGTTTCGGCCGTGTGGCGGATGATCGCGCGACGGATCTCCAGCGTATCTTCAAGCGAGGTGTGCTGCGCCATAGACTGGTATTCGCCGTTTCTCAGCTTGATCACGCTGGGGATCTTCACGAAATCGACGCGCACGCGATAGTCGAAGGCGCCAGCGATCGTCGTGCCCGAGATGATCATGACCGACAGGCCATGATATGCATCGACAAGTGCATGGGCAATTTCACGGCAGCGTCGCAGATGACCAAGCCCGAACGTGTCGTGGCTGTACATCAAAATCCGTGCGTTATCGAGCCGGGGGATCATCGCTGCTCCTGCGTTGCGGATATGGTATTCTTCATTTCTCTGCTCCTCGCCAGAGCCACTACGGTCATCTGTACGGGTCCGCCGCATCGCGCAGGCCGTCGCCCAGGAAATTGAACGCAAGGATGACCAGCACAACGGGCAGCATGGGCCAAAGCAGCCAAGGATAAAGTGCGACGATATTGATCCCGCGTGCCTCGGTCAGCAGGATGCCCCAGCTTGTGACAGGCGGACGAAGCCCGAGACCCAGGAAGGTCAGCGCGGTTTCGCCAAGGATCATGCCCGGCACGGACAGGCTGGCACTGGCGATCAGATGGGACAGCACACCGGGAAGCAGGTGTCGCCCGATGATCCGGGGGCTTTTCGCGCCCATCAGTTCCGCCGCCAGGACGTAATCCTCTTCCCGAAGCGCGAAAAGCTTCGAGCGCACCGCCCGCGCCTGCCCCGTCCAGTCGAGCATCCCAAGGATCACCGTAATGCCCAGATAGACCAGCAACGGGCTCCAACTCAGCGGGATGATCGCCGCGAGCGTCATCCAGAGCGGGATCGAGGGAATCGACTGGATGACCTCGATCGAGCGCTGCATCATGTGATCGAACCAGCCCCCGCGATAGCCTGCGATCCCCCCGATCGTGATGCCCAGGACAAAGCTGACCAGCGTTCCCAGCAGTCCGATCGTCAACGAGATGCGTGCGCCATGCAGGATGCGCGAAAACACGTCGCGGCCCAGCCGGTCAGTGCCGAGCAGATTGAAGCGGCCACCCTCGGCCGGACAGAACAGGTGCAGATCGGCCGGGATGGACTTCCAGAAACGGTAGGGCTCGCCGTGGCAGAAGAAGCGCAGCCGCTGCACATCGGACGTGTCATCCGTATAGATCCGGCGCAGGTCGTTCATGTCGAGCCGCATGGTCTGACCATAGACGAACGGGCCGATCAGTTGGCCTTCATGAAACAGCCTGACCTTCTGCGGCGGGGCGTAGATGTAATCCAGGTCGCGGCTGTCGAGCCTGTAGGGGGCAAGAAACTCGGTGATGAGCAGCGAGCCATAGAGCAGGATCAGGAAGGCGCCTGAAATGACCGCCAGGCGATGGCGGCGGAATTTCAGCCAGGTCAGCCGAAGCTGGCTGGCGCTTCCTGTCATCGCGGCATAGCCCGCCGGTTCGGCCGCCGGATCGAAGGGAATGTCCGAGACATAATGTGGCAGATCGGTCCCGGGGGGTGGCAAAGGTGCGGTCATCCGCGCCTCCCCTGCAGGCGGATCCGCGGATCGAGCAGGCTTAATGCGATGTCCGAAACCAGCACCCCGACCACGGTCAACGCCGCGAGGAACATGAGGAAAGATCCAGCCAGATACATGTCCTGGCTTTGCAGCGCGTGGATCAGCATCGGCCCGGTGGTTTCCAGCGAGAGAATGATCGCGGTCACCTCTGCCCCCGAGATGATCTGCGGCAGGATCGAGCCGATATCCGCGATGAAGAAGTTCAGCGCCATGCGCAGCGGGTATTTCAGGACGACGCGACGGGGAGAAAGGCCCTTGGCCCGCGCGGTGACGACATATTGTTTTCCCAACTCGTCCAGCAGGTTTGCCCTGAGCCGTCGGGCCATGCCGGCCGTTCCGGCGGTCCCGATGATCAGGACCGGGATCCAGATATGCTCGAGAATGGATTGGAACTTCTGCCAACTCATTGGTTGGTCTAGGTATTTCAGGTCCATCATGTGTCCGATCGAGGTGCCGAACCAGACATTGGCGAAATACATCAGGATGATGGCCAGCATGAAATGCGGCACGGCGATCCCCAGCAGACCCAGCAGGGTCAGGCCGTAATCGCCCCAGCTATATTGCCGCGTGGCCGAATAAAGCCCGATCGGGAAAGCCAGGATCCAGGTGAAGACGATCGTGACCACGCTGATCAGCACGGTCAGCCAAAGCCGGTCCCCCACGACCTCGTTCACCGGCATGCGGTATTCGAAGCTGTAGCCGAAATCGCCATGCAGCATGCCGCCGACCCAATGCAGGTAGCGCACAGGGGCGGGCGCGTCGAAGCGATAACGCGCCTTCAGCTCCTCGATCTCCTGCAGGTTTGCCGGCTCGCCCAGCATCTTGAGTTCCTGCACATAGCTTTCGAAATAATCGCCGGGCGGCAGTTCGATGATGATGAAGATCAGGATGGAGATCACGATCAGCGTCGGGATCATCACCAGCACGCGCCCGAGAAGATAGCGCAGCATCGCCTAGTTCCCTTCCTTCAGCCAGAACGTGTCGGGCATGTAGATCCCAAGAAGCGATGTGGGCTGAAAGCCGATCAGGCCGGTTTCAGGCACGTTCTGCAGCCGCTCGTTGCGCACGACCGGCTGCTTGGCGCTGTTCACGGTTCCAATCGTAAATACCTGATCTGCATGGATTTCAAGCATCCTGTGCCAGATGTCGATACGTTCGTCATGGCTGCGCGACCACCGCCAGCGGCCCACCAGCTTGACCAGTTCCTGCGCCTCGGGAAGTGCAGGCGGAGCCCCTTGGGCGCCCTTCGAGGCATAATGCACCCCCCAGCGCGGCCAATGATACTGGTCCTCGCTCGTTGGGGCCAATTCATAGGGCGGCATCTCGGCCGTCGGGACGGCATTGTCGAGCCCCATCCAGACCGACATGCTTGTCAGTCCCGCCATATTGCGGCTGCGGAACAGGTCGCGCTGCGACACCCTTGTCCAAAGCGCGATTCCGATCGCATGAAAATGCTCGGCGATCAGTTCCAGCACATCGGTTTCGACCGTGCTTTCGCCGGCTGTCTCGGCCATGATGCCCGCGACGCGCCCGTCGGGCAGTCTGCGGTAGCCATCCAGACGGATCGCGGAAAGATCCGTCTGGTCCAGAAGCGCATTGGCCTGTTCCGGGTCGTGCTGCGCCCATGCGCGGGCGAATTCCTCGCGGTAGAGTGGGCTTTCCGGCATCACCGTATTGGCGCTTTCGCGGGCAAGTCCGAAAAACAAAGCCTTGTTGATTTCGGTCCGGTTGATCGCCAGCGACAGGGCCCGGCGGATACGGACATCGCGGTAAAGCATGCTCCAGACCGGATCGGCGCAGGTCATGTTCGGCAACAAGGCGACGCGTGACCCCTGGGTTCTGGTCCATAGATCGACCTTGATCGGAAACCGCGTCTCGGCCTCTTTCACGAGGGTATAGTCAGAGAATTCGACACCGACCGCCTGCAGGTCGCTTTCCCCGGTCGCAACCTTGGCCGGGATGATGTCGTAGGTCGAGACGTTCAGCACGACGCGATCGACATAGGGCAATTGGCGTCCGTCCTGGTCGATCCGGTGGAAAAAGGGGTTCCGGTCGAACACGAACTGCTGGGCAGGCGGCGCGGTGCGCGGACGCCAGGGGTCGAGCGTCGGCAGATCGGGGTTTTCGGGCCGGGTGATGCGGCTCATCTTCTGATGCAGTGCCTGCCAATCATCGACACGCTGCTCATGCACGTACCGATCCAGTTCGTCCCGCCGGGCGAAGGACACATGGAACTGCTTCATGTAATGGGCGGGCATGCAGATGCGCAGCGGTGAAGGCGCGGCAAGCAAGGGCAGGAAGTCGGGCAAGGGCGCGTGCCAACTGTAGCGAACCGTTAGCTCGTCGAGCAGTTCGAAGATCGGCCCCTTTCCTTCGAGCCGCATCTCGGGGGGCATCCCGCCCAGATCGTCGCGAAGGATCACGTCTTCCCAGCAGTAGCGGAAATCCTCGGATGTGAAGGGGTGCCCGTCCGACCAGCGATGCCCCTTGCGCAGGCGAAGCGTGAAGACCCGATCTTGATCCACCTCCCACGAATGCAGGATATCGGCAATGAAGTTCAGGTTCATATCGTAGCCGACCAGCCGGGCATAACCGTTGATCGGCATGTAGCGGATATCCCGCTGGCCGCCGATCAGCATGCGGATTGTCCCGCCATGTCGTCCCGGACTGCGTCCCAGCGCAGGCATGTCGACGATCCTGGGTTCCAGCGGCACGCGCTGCCCGGCGGGCGGCAGCTCGCCCGCTTCGATAGGGTCGTCGAGATAGGGCGAGCCGATCAATGCCTGCGCGGCTTGCGGCCCGACCAGAGCGCCTGACGCCATCATCACCAGCGTCTCGCGGCGGGTGATGGCTCTTGCGCTCATCCTGCGGCCTCCCTCGGGATCGTGTCGGCGAGGCGCGCGGTCGGGTTCATCCTCACCAGATGCCCGCCCCCAAGATCGATGAGGTGACCGGGTTGATCCGGCGTCTCGCGGAAGGCATCCGGCCATAGAAGCTCGGCCTGCTCGGCTGGAATGCGCGCGGCCAAGATGTCGAGGCGTCGGCCGGGATCAGGGACAGGGACCGCCGCCAGAAGCGCCCGAGTATAGGGGTGGACGGCGGCTTCCATGATGATCCGCCGGGGGGCGATCTCGACCAGCCTGCCGCGCCACATGACCGCGATGCGGTCCGCCATGTAGTTCACCACGGCCAGATCGTGCGAGATGAACAGATAAGTCAGGTGCAGTTCTCGCTGAAGATCCTTGAGCAGGTTCAGGATCTGGGCCTGCACCGATACGTCGAGGGCCGAGACGACCTCGTCGCAGACGATGAATTCCGGGGCCAGGGCGAGCGCGCGCGCGATCCCGATCCTTTGCCTTTGCCCCCCTGAGAAGCTGTGCGGAAAGCGCGTGGCCGCCCCGTCGCCCAGCCCGATCGCGTGCAGCAGGGCCGAAACCATGCGGCGCCTTTGCGCAGGGCTGCCCCGGCGGTGGATATCCAGCGGTTCGGCCAGGATGTTTCCGACCGTCATGCGGGGCGAAAGCGACGAAACAGGGTCCTGAAAGATCATCTGCACACGGGTGCGCAGGGCGTCGAGTTCGGCCCCGTCAGCTTCTGTCATGTCGATGACGCTGTCGCCGGAATCGAAGATGATGCTGCCCGTGTCCGGCTGCATGGCCCGCACAAGCAGCTTGCCAAGGGTCGTTTTTCCCGAACCGCTTTCCCCCACGAGGCCAAGACATTCGCCGCGCAGGATATCAAGGCACACATCGTCGACTGCGCGGGCGGGGGTCTGCTTGGGCGCGAAAAACGACCAGCTTTCATGGCGCGGCAGAAAGGATTTCGTGACATTGCGCAGTGAAATCAGCGCGCGCGGCCGAAGTGAGCTGCGCCTTGGCTCGGCGTGCAGCAACCCCATACTGGCCAGTTCCTGAATGCCTTCCGCGGGGATCTCGCGCAGCGGCCTGAGCCGTTCCCTGCCCTTTTCCCCAAGCACGGGGACCGCGTTGATGAGCCCGCGAAGATAAGGGTGGGTCGGGTCACGGAAGATCGCCTCGGTCGTGCCTGCCTCGACCACCCGGCCATGATGCATGACCACGACCTCATCCGCGACATTGGCGACGACCCCCAGGTCATGGGTGATCATCAGGACCCCGAGCCCCAGCTCCTCCTGCAGATCGCGGATGAGCGCGAGGATCTGGGCCTGTATCGTCACGTCAAGCGCGGTGGTCGGCTCATCCGCGATCAGCAGCGACGGACCGCAGATCACTGCCATGGCGATCATTGCGCGCTGTCGCATTCCCCCGGACAGCTCAAACGGATACATGTCGAAAACCCGATCGGGCCGACTGAAACCGACCCGGCCCAGCATGGTTTCGCAGCGTTCGCGGGCTTCGCGCGCGCTGAGCAGCCGATGCAGCCGCAATGCCTCGGAGACCTGGTTCCCAATCGTGTGCAGCGGCGAGAAAGAGGTCATCGGCTCCTGGAAGATCATGCCGATCTGCCCGCCGCGGATCGCGCGGATCTGCTTGCCGTCATGCGGCAGATCCAACAGGTTCACGGGTGCGTCCTCGCTGCTGTGGAACAAGACACGTCCCGTGACCCGCGCGATCCGGGGCTGCAGGCCCATGATGGTCAGACCGGTGATGCTCTTGCCCGACCCCGACTCTCCCACAAGTGCTGTGATGCGTCCCGGCAGGACGCGCAGGCTTGCCCCGTTGACGGCGTGCAATTCACCTTTTAGCAGAGGAAATGCCACGTTCAGCTCTTCCACGCGCAGCAGGTCACGAGTGTTCGGCAGCTTGTCCAAGCGCTTTTTCCCAGATCATGTGCGAGTGTCAGCTTATGGGCCCGCGCGCACCTGTCGAGAGCGAAGATGAGAAAATTGAGCAGGCAAGGAAAAATCCCCGACCAAACGACTGAAAACCGGTCCTTCCTGCCGGAAACGGAGCCTGCCATGTCAAGCAAGGACCGCCTCGTCCGGGACATTGAAATCGCGCTGGAGCTCGGCAAGGCCGGCAAGCTGTCCGAGGCCGAGATGCGGCTTGCCCGGATCGCGCAGGATGAGGATGCCGCAGTCCTTGGGCCGGTCACCGAACTTGGCTTGCCGCGCAAGCTGCATTCGGCCCGGCTGAAGCTTGCGAAACTTGGCGCGGATGTCGCTGCCCTCACCGGGCTGCGCGCGACAGCCGTCCCGCCGCACGCCCTTCTCGCGGACCTGTTTCCGATCAGCGACGATACAAGAGCGGCCATGGCGGAAGCCTGTTGTCGCAAGGTGCCACGCATCGTTCACCAGATATGGATCGGCGAGCGCATACCCCGGCCCTGCGAGACATGGCGGCAATGGGCGGCACGCCACGGCTGGGAATACAGGCTTTGGGATGAAGCCGCCCTGTCCCGGCTTGGCTTGTCGGACGATCCCGCCTGGTGTGTGATGCGACAGATGGGCGACTTGCCCGGGGCGGTCGATGTCGCGAGATACCATATCCTGCTGCGCGAAGGCGGGCTTTATCTTGATTGCGACTGGTATCCGATCAGGCCGGAGCTTGGCCCCACGGCGCTGTTTCCCGAATGCGGCATGTCGGCCATTGCCGAGGCCGGACCCCGCCTGGTCGGAGGGGGCGGCATGCTGCTTGCCAATGGCCTGATCGCGACCCCGGCGGGCCACCCTGCCCTGCGCAGGTTGCTGAATGCGCTGCCCGAAGTGGTTGAACGGCTTCGAGGTGGTCCGGCCTGGTGGCTGACCGGGCCGCTACCCTTTACCCTCGCCCTGCGAGGCGGACCGTTCACGGTTCTCGACAGCGCCTTCGTGGCCGGTCGCCTGCCCCGTGGCGCGGAGCTGCCCGAGGTCCTTCGGGCGGTCGAAGAGGCTCGGCAGGGTGCCGGCGTCCTCCTCGAGTGGAAGGACTGGTAGTTCACCGGGCGGGGGTTCCGCTTCTCGGACCGACAAGCGGTCGATCCGGCCATCGGGAAGCAGTCGAAAGATGGCGTCCTGCGGTGCCTCCAGCCGCAATGCCTCTGTCAGCGGAAGCCCGGCATGCAGCCCGCGCATCATGCGCCCGACTAAGCCGTGGCTGACAAGCGCAACAGTGGGTTCACGCGCCGCGTCCGCAAGCACTGACCCGATCCGGCCAAGGACGGCCTCCTGGCTTTCACCGGCAGGGGCGTGAAAGACCCATCGACCACCGGGATGGAGCTTGCGAAGTGACGGGGATTCGACCGCAATCTCGGCTCGGGTCTTCCCCTCCCATTCCCCAAGCGAGACTTCACGCAGCCGGTCGTCCTCGCGGATCGAAATGCCGGGGATAACCTGCGCAATCAATCGAGCGGTCTCGCGCGCTCGCGGCAAGGGGCTGACCCAGAGCATACGGGGTTTGTCGTGCCTTTCCAGCAGCTTGCCGCAGGCCAGGGCCTGCCGCCGCCCCTCGGCCGTCAAGGGCGAATCCGACCAGCCCTGATAGCGGCCCTGCAGGTTGAATTCGGTCTGGCCGTGGCGCAAGAGATAGATCATGGTCTTTCCTTCCCGGCCAAGTCCAGCGCGCGGCCCATCGCATCGGCAAATCGAGGTTTCGCGACAGGATCAACCGGCCGGGTGATCGCCATCCTGGCCGCAAGGCTCGATCAGGATCGGTTCGCCGCCCGTGCTGCCCAGCGTCACGCAATCCGCACCGCAAAGGCGCCAACCCGAACCGGTCGCGCCCGAGGCGGCAAGAACCAGACGCTGGATTGGCTGGCCCTTCGGTTGCCAGACCCACCAACGACCTTCCCAATGCCCGCCTTCGCCCGGCTCCATGCCGGCGCCCGATCCCTTTACCGCCGCGCGGGTGTTCGAAAGCCCCTCTTCGGTCAGCTGCCACTCCTCGCGCCAGCCTTCCTTTTCGACCGAGTGCACCCATTCCAGCGTGAACCGCCCTTCCGGCGCAAGCGCGATGATGAGTGTACCAGCCATCAGGCACAGGCTCATGCCGCGGCGCCCCTTTCCCGGCGTAGCCACAAAAGCAGGACGAAGCTCGCGACCAGCGCGAAACCAATTTCGTCCGTCAGGGGCAGCGCAGCAACCAGCGTGAAGGCTCCGGCCATGGCGAGTGCGCGTTCCCATAGGGCAAGCGGACGCCCAAGCCAGCCGATCACCGCAGCACCCCACAGCGCGAGCGCACAGACCGCCTTGAAGACGACATAGGCGACCGCAGCTGGATAGCCGATCTGGCTGGCCAGCGGCCCGCCGTCCTGCAGCATCAGCGCGGGAGTATAGACCGCCATGAAGGGCACGACGAAGCCCGCCGCCGCGATCTTGACGGCTTCGAGGCTGATCTTGAGCCCGCTTTCCCTGGCAATCGGCGCGGCGGCAAAGCAGGCCAGCGCTACCGGTGGGGTCAGGTCGGCGAGGATGCCGAAATAGAACACGAACATGTGGCTGACGATCAGCGGCACGCCCAAGCCCAGCAGCGCCGGCCCCGCGATCGACGAGGTGATGATGTAGTTCGGGATCGTCGGTATTCCCATGCCCAGCACGATGCAGGTGATCATCGTGAGAACGAGTGACAGCAGCAGGCTTGTTTCCCCGACCCCGACGATGAACTGGCCGAAGGTCGTGGCGGCGCCGGTCAGGGTCATCACACCGATGATGACCCCAACGAGCGCGCAGGCGATACCAACGGGCAGGGCCGTGCGCGCGCCATCCGCCAGACTGTCGCGGCAGGCGATCAGGGTTTCGCGGCCACCCCTGGAGATGGCGTTGATCGCAATGAGGACGGCGACGCCGCCAAGCACGACCTTCATGCCAAGCGCGAAGAACGATGCCGCAACCATGCCGAGCGCGATCCAGAAGATCGTGCGGATCACCCCTTCGGGAAGGCCGAGAGCCGCCGAGCTGCCCAGGATCAGCATGGCCGTCAGCCCCAGACCGACGGTGCCCGCAAAAAGCGGCGTGTAGCCCGAGAAAAGCAGGTAGACGAGCACTGCTAGCGGCAAAAGCAGATACCATCTTTTGCGCAGCGCGGTACGGGGCGATGGCAGCTCGGATTTCGCAAGGCCGCGCAGGTCACGCTTGCCGGCTTCCAGATGCACCATCCAGAACACGCCGAGGAAATAGAGGACCGCCGGGATCAGAGCGGCCTTGACGACCTCGACATAGGGAACCCCCAGCGTCTCGGCCATGATGAAGGCGACGGCGCCCATGACGGGGGGCATGATCTGCCCGCCCATCGAGGCCGTGGCCTCGACCCCGCCGGCAAAGGCGGGCCGATAGCCGAACCGTTTCATCAAGGGGATGGTGAACTGGCCGGTGGTGACCACGTTCGCAACGCCCGAGCCCGAGATCGTGCCCATCAGGCCCGAGGACAGCACCGAGACCTTGGCGGCACCGCCCATCTTGTGACCGACGAGCCCAAGCGAGACATCGGTGAACAGGCGGATCATCCCGGCTTTTTCAAGAAACGACCCGAAGAGAATGAAAAGAAAGATATATGTCGCCGAGACGTAGATCGGGATGCCGTAGATCCCCTCGGTGCCATAGGCCATCTGCTCGATCACCTGCGCGAAATCGTAGCCGCGATGGTCAAGCGGAGCGGGAAGATGCTCTCCCCATAACGCATAGGCAAGGAACGTGCCCGCGATGACAGGCAGCGCCGGCCCCATCATCAGCCATGCTGCGACGAAGACTGTGACAAGCGCGATCACCCCCATGACGATGTCGCGGGTTTCGAGATCTCCTGCACGCAGCAAGAGTTCGGTATAGTCGACCCATTGATAGGCGGCGACCGCAACCCCGCCAGCAGCAAGCAGGTAGCTGATCGTCCTCCCCAACCGACCGTGCCCCTTGGCCAGTGTCAGCAGTGGCAAGCCCAGGGTCAGCAGGAAGCCCACATGCACCGCACGCACGACCTGACTGGGCAGGTCGATGAGATGGGCGGCAATCGAGATCTGAAAGACCGAGAAGGCCACCGCGATCCAGAACAGGACGCGCCCCTCGGCGGTGGGCGGAAAGCCCTCATGCAATGCGTCGGGCCTGCCCTCGCTGGCCGGGGCATCGCTGGTCTTGGCCGTCATGATCTTCTCCCTGATCGTCCGCGGCCCAACCGGGCCGCGGCTTCGGCGAACTTACATCAGGCCATTTTCCTTGTAGTAGCGCTCGGCGCCGGGATGGAGCGGGATGGGCAGTCCCTTGACCGCGTCTTCGCTGGTGATCCCGGCGGCCGCCGAATGGGCAGCCTTCAGCGTCTCGAGATTTTCAAAGAGCAGCTTGGTCATCTGGTAGGCCGTCTCGTCGGATACCGCCTCGCTGGTCACCAGGAAGTTCACGACGGCCACGGTCGGCACATCGGCATCCTGCCCGTCATAGGTGCCGGCCGGAATGGTCGAGGCGACATACGGCGCCCCCAGCGTCTCGACCACCTCGGCGGGAACGGACAGGAAGCTGATCTGCTGCGAGGTCGAGAGGTCCTTGAGCGCGGCATTGCCCAGCCCCGAGGATTGCAGCGTCGCGTCGATCTGACGGTTCTTCATCAGTTCCACCGATTCCGCAAAGGGCAGGTATTCGACCTTGCCAAGGTCCTCATAGCTCATCCCCAGAGCCCCGAGGATCGCGCGGGCATTGAGTTCGGTGCCCGATTTCGCGGCGCCGACCGACAGGCTCTTGCCCTTCAGATCCGCGACGGTCATCGCGCCCGCTTCCTTCAGCGAGGCGATCTGAATGACGTTGGGATAGATTGCGGCGATGGCGCGCAGCTTGGTCAGGGGTTCCTTGAAACCGGCCTCGGCATTGCCCTCCCAAGCGTATTTCACGGAATCGCCAAGCGCGAATCCGATCTCGCCCTTGCCCTGCTGCAGCAGGTTCAGGTTCTCGACCGATGCCTTTGTCGCCTGCACCTGCGTCCGCGCGCCATCGATTCCCTTGGCGTAGATTTCCGAAAGCGCTACGCCAAGCGGATAATAGACGCCGGAAGTGCCTCCCGTCAGAACGTTGATGAATTCGCTGGCATGGATGGCAGGCGCCGAAACCAGCGCGGCACCGGCGAAAGCCATGCCAAGCTTGATGTTATGAAGCATTCCTATTTCCCCCCTGTTTGACCTGCCTCACCACAGGTCTTGGCCCAACCTTGGGAAAAATCGGTTGCTGCGTCATCCAAAATCTTGCCTGCGGCGGGAAAATCTGGCCGCAGTTCGGCCGGCTTGGTCGGTATCCGGAACTGGCTCGCCGCTCTGCCCTCTCGCGAAGTTCCGCAGATCGCCCCTTGCCGGAACGCGGCGGCGCATCAGGTCGGGTGCGGTGCCGTCAGTCGCGCTGCGATCGCCCTGAGATGGCGCAGATCCGTTCCGCAGCAACCGCCAAGAACACGAAGATTGGGCAAGACGCGCCTGAGCTCGGCGAGTTGTCCGGCAAGTTCCTCGGGATTCCCGTCATCCAGCGCTTCGGCCGCATCCAGTTCGGCATGGCTCTGACGGGATGCGTTGGCCACGATGCCCGCGAGCTTCGTCTGCCACGGCCCACCGTCGAGGCCGCTTGCCACGTGATCGGGATGGGCGCAGTTGACCACCACCGCCTCGGGCTCGGCTTTCTCGACCAGCTCCGCCACCGCGGCGGAAAGCGGCGTCCCATCCGCAAGCCTGCCATCCGTCTCGATGGTGAATGCGATCAGGGCGGGAATGCCCACCTGTCGCGCGGCGGCCGAAATCCCGATCGCTTCGCCCGCCGCGCCCAGCGTATAGGCGCTGACCAGATCGGCCCCCGCCTCGTGAGCCGCGGCGATCTGAGGCAGGTGATAGCGGGCAGCCGTCTCGGCAGCTGCGATGCCCGGTTTGTAACCATCGCCGCGCGGCCCGATCTGGACGCTAAGCCGTATCGCGACATCGGCACGGGCCGCGGCGGCATCGCGTGCCAGCGACACCCCGTCACGGGTCACCCGCGGCAGGTCTGGCGCCTTATAACCAACCGCCAGGGCGCGGTCGGGATTGGCCATCCATGTCGGCGTGTCGAGGATGATCCCGACGCCAAAATCACCCCCGATCTGGATTTGGGCGTCGTAATAACCTCTGAGCCGGGCTCGACCTTCCTCGCTGTCAAGCATCGGAAAGGCCGCGAAGCTTCGCAGATCGTAACCGTGATTGAAGATCAGATCCGTTTCCATGCCCGTCCAGGCGATCCAGATCCGATCCAGCGTGAGTGCCTCGGCGCTGGACATGGCTGCCCCTCCGTTGCTGAACGCAGGGCTGATGATACGCTTTCAGCGCGATCTTTTCAGCCCCCTTTCAGCCCTGCTCGGTTCCGACGGCCCAGTCCAAGGTTGCACAACTGGCAGCTTCCGGTCGGTCGCAGATCAGGACAAGCCTGTTCTGATGGTCGGAATACTGCACGAGGATGTTGACCCCTGCCTTTGCCACAGCCCGCGAAATCGCGCCAAGCTGGCCCGGCGTTCCCTGTTTCAGCTTTCGGATCACGGGCCTGCGCATTGCCGTCACCTTAATGCCCCCGGCTTCGGCGGCCTGTCTTGCGGCCTTGCCGTCGCGGAAAAGGAAATGGGCGGTGGCGCGTGTTCCCGTAGCGAAGACGCCCCCACCCTCGAAGGGGATGCCAGCCTGGCCCATCACCTCTCCCAGATGCGCCAATGAGCCGGGGCTGTTCTCAAGATCGAATTCAAGATCGTCCATGCCGACCCCCTTTCACTGATGAATGCGACGGCTGTCGTCCGGCGCTTCGCCGCGCGCTTCCATCCCGTAATCCCGCGCCACTTCTGCGATACGCAGCCGATAGTCGGAAAAGACATGATCCCGCCCTGCCGCCTGCGCCTTGCGATGCGCCGAAAGGTTGCGCCACGCCGCAATGGCCGCTTCATCCCGCCAGAAGGACAGTGACAGAAGCTTGCCGGGATTGGTCAGGCTCTGGAATCGCTCGATCGAGATGAAACCGTCGATCCCGGCCAGCAATGGCCTGAGCTCAGCCGCGAGATCGAGATATTCCTGACGTCTGCCTTCGGCCAGTTCGGCCTCGAAGATCACGGCGATCATGCGCCTGCACCGTTCGCGGTTGCGGGAATTGGCGCGGGGCGCCGCCCCCATCGGGAACGAGACGCCACGTCCGCGCGACGTTTGAAACTGATTGAATGGGACAATTTGGCCTGCCTTCCTGAATGCTCCGGCAAGAATAGCAGATTGGCGATGTGGGATGGTTCGATTAATATCGAACCATGAATGAAAGTCCCGATATCGCGCGGATCGCGGCGCTTGTTGCGGATGGTGCTCGCAGTTCCATGCTGCTTGCCCTGATGGACGGGCGGTCCATGACGGCCACCGAGCTCGCAGGGCGCGCCGGCGTCACGAAGCAGACGGCCAGCAGCCATCTGGCGAAGCTCGTCGATGGTGAGGTGCTTTTTGTCGAGTCGCAGGGGCGCCATCGCTATTTTCGGCTCGCTGGCGCGCATGTGGCGACGCTTCTCGAAGCATTGATGGTATTTTCAAGCGATGCGGCGGCGCCCCTTCGGACCGGACCCAAGGTCCCCGAATTGCGCCGAGCCCGCATCTGTTACGACCATCTGGCCGGAGAAATGGGCGTCGAACTTTACGATCGGCTTCGCGAAGACGGTTGTCTGACCGGAGATCTTGAACTTACAGCCCATGGCTGGGATCGGTTGCGCGAAATCGGTCTTGCACGTGATGTCCTGCCGCGCAGCAATCGCCCGCTCTGCCGGACCTGCCTTGATTGGAGCATGCGGCGCCATCATCTCGCCGGGTTGATCGGAAAGGCGATGCTCGACCGGTTTTTCGCGCTTTCATGGGCGCGCAGGCAGCCGGATTCGCGCATCATCCGTTTTTCGCCAGAGGGTGAGCGCCGTTTCCGGCAATGGCTTGGCGCAAGCCGGTAACGGCGGAACACTCTGAGAAGCGGGTGGGCAAACCGGATCTGCCCACCCGAGTTTTCTTGGCCGATCGGCGCAAGGCATTAAAGCGAACTGGAATCCTTCCAGTAATCCGTACCGCCATCCGTGGCATGACGATTGATCTCGGCCAATTCCTCGGGCGAGAAATCAAGCCCCCCGAGCGCGCCAAGCGAGTTTTCAAGCTGCCCGACGGTGCGGGCCCCGATCAGGGCGGAAGTGACGCGCGGATCACGCAGGGCCCAGGCGATTGCCATCTGCGCAAGGGTCTGACCACGGCGTTCCGCGATTTCGTTCAGGGCGCGGATGCGTGCCACGATCTCGGGCGACAGCGAGGCTTCGCTCAGGAGACGGCCTTTCGTCGCCCGCGTCTCTTCAGGGATACCATTGAGGTATTTCGAGGAAAGCAGACCCTGCGCCAGCGGCGAAAATGCGATGCAGCCGGTGCCCAACTCGTCTAGCGTGTCAAGCAGCCCGCCTTCGATCCAGCGGTTGAACATCGAGTAGTTCGGCTGGTGGATGAACAGCGGAACCCGTTCCTCGCGCAGGATGGCCGCTGCCCTGCGTGTCAGTTCGGGCGAATAGCTCGAGATGCCGACATAAAGCGCCTTGCCCTGCCTGTGCAGTTGGGCCAGCGCCCCCATCGTCTCTTCGAGGGGCGTCGTCGGGTCGACGCGGTGCGAATAGAAGATGTCGACATATTCCAGCCCCATCCGCTTCAGCGACTGGTCGAGGCTTGCAACCAGATATTTCCGGCTGCCACCGATGCCGCCATAGGGGCCGGGCCACATTTGCCAGCCAGCCTTGGTCGACACGATCATCTCGTCCCGATGCCGGGCAAAGTCCGAGGCCATGACGCGGCCGAACATCTCCTCGGCAGAGCCGGGCGGCGGACCATAATTGTTCGCCAGATCGAAATGCGTGACACCCAGGTCGAAGGCGCGGCGCAGAATAGACCGTCCGGTTTCGAAGACGTCGACGCCGCCGAAATTCTGCCACAGCCCCAGCGATATTGCCGGCAGGTCGATACCGCTCCGACCGCAGCGACGATAGACCATATCCCCGGCATAACGATCCGGGTTTGCCGCGTATGTCATGTTGATGCCTCCATATCCGAATTGCCCAGACGCCTGACTTCAGGCGGGATCTTTCCGGGGCAGCATTCTCGTGTCTTTTGCGCTGACGCAAGCCGTCTCGGCGGTCAGCCGCCGCATATTCGGCAATTGTTAGCCGAAGGGCTAAGTTTTTCTTGACTGCCGCGCGCCCATTGGGATAACTAAGCCATATGGCTAAGCATGATGCCCGGCTCGACCTTCTGTTCACGTCGCTTGGCGATCCGACTCGGCGGGCCATCCTGGCCCGTCTTGCCCGCGGCGAGGCAAGCGTGACCGATCTGGCCTCGGCCCATGACATGGCGCTGCCTTCGTTCATGAAGCATCTCCGTAAGCTGGAGGAGGCAGGGCTGATCTCGACGACCAAGGAAGGGCGGATCAGGTCCTGCGCGCTGTCGCCCGAGGCTTTCGCGCCGGTAGAAGAATGGCTGAGCGAGCAAAGGGCGATATGGAACGACCGGCTTGACCGGCTTGATGACTATGTCGGCAATCTCATGAGGGAGAGAATGCATGGAACTCGACCCGAAGACTGACCTGAAGCTGGAACGTATCGTGAAGGCTCCCCGCGCACTTGTGTGGGAATGCTGGACCACCCCGGAACATATCAAGCATTTCTTCGTTCCACGGCCGCATCGCGTGACAGAATGCGACATCGATCTTCGGGTCGGCGGAAGGTTCAACACCGTCTTCGATGTCGAGGGCAACGAGATGCGCAACGAGGGTGTGTTTCTTGAGGTCGTGCCCCAGCAGAAGCTCGTCTTTACCGATACCTATACAGAAGGCTGGAAGCCCACCGAGAACCCCTTCATGACCGCCATCCTGTTGCTTGATGAGATGGCCGATGGCGCCACCCGCTATACCGCGATCGCACGACACCGGACGCCGGATTCGCGCAAGACCCATGAAGACATGGGGTTTTTCAGCGGTTGGGGAACTGTGGTCGATCAACTCGAGGAATACGCCCGATCGCTTGCGCGATAATGGCAAAGGCGAGGTCAATGAGGCATCGTCGCTTGCGTTATTCCGGCCTCGCCCTTCACCTAGCGACGTGACCGCGAGAAGTTTTCCGCGAGCAGGCGGAATCGCTTCATCGCTGTCGTCTCTCGGCGGCTTGCGCGGGACAGAAGCGAGACCGGGAACGAGATCGAGTAGCTGTCCGTCACGCGCCGGATCTGGCCACGCGCGGCCAGGGGGGCAGCAGCATGGGGCGGAAGATAGCCTAACACGGGCAGCGCCCCGAGAATGATCGCGACAGCCTCGAGATTGGCGGCCGTTGCGGCAGCCGGGCCAAGCGACAGGGGAAATCCATCCTCGGGCGTGAGGTAGTAGCTGCGGCGCACCCATCTCTGCGCCTCGAGGGTCGCCGCGTCGACGACATGCGGTGCGCCGTGGAAAAGCGGGTGCGAGGGTCCGCAATGGATGAATTGTCGCTCGTTATACAATGGAACGAAGTCGAAATTCGGATCGTCCATCGGAAAGGCGCCAATCGCCAGGTCGAGCGCCTTCTTCTGAACCTGGTCGGCCAGCGCGGTCTGAATGTCCTGCACGATCTCGACATTCACATCCGGCGCGCGTTCGTGGAACTGGCGCAGCAACTCGACGACCGGGAAGCGGGGATCGGCCGACACATGGTCCATCAGGCCCAGACGCAACGTCCCCACCGCCCGGCGGGACAGATCGGCCGCCGTCTGGGTGAAATCCTCCATCGCGACATTCAGGCGGGCATTCGCTTCTAGCAGCGAACGGCCCCGCTCGGTCAGGCGAAATCCGCCCGGCCCCCGATCGCAAAGCCGAAAGCCCAAACGCTTCTCAAGCCCCGAAATCTGGGCGCTGATCGTCGATTGAGACACGTCAAGCTGGCGTTCGGCAGCAGCAAAGCTGCCGCATTGGTGGATGACTTCGAAAACCCTGAGCGCGCGAAGATCGGCAGCGGTCAATGATGTCAGCATTGGGCTCCCCCCCAAAGCATCGATCCGCAACGATGCTTTTTATCGAACTGGCATGATGGTTCTAGAGGCAAGTTACTGCTACCGCGTCAAGTCAAATCGGCGGGAGGGGCCATTCGCGATGGAGATACCCCATCCCCGAGGGAGGAAAACAATGGCCGGGCGACAGATATCGACCATCGCAAGATGGCCCGTTCCTGTCGACGCGCGTTCGTTGGCCGGTGCTGCGATGCCCCATCGACCAACGCTCATGGCCTTTACCACTTGGAACCGTCCGCAAGATCGGCGCGGGCGAGTCTGAAAGGAGACCTAATGACCGACATTGCTCACGTTTCGCAGTCGCGAAACCTCTGGCTGAAATTCGCGCTGCCCTCGATTCTGGGCGCCGTCGTCTTTCTCGCCCCAATCCCGAATGGCGCCAGTTTCACGATTCCCTTCGGCATTCTGATCGACTGGGTCAATGACAATTTCGGAACGCTGGTCAGCGCGCTGCTGATTGCCGTCACGGTGATTTCCGCCGCCGCGACGATCGCATTCTCGGTTTTCCGGCTTGGGCCCCAATCCGGTTTTCTGGCCGAGACCTTCCGGGTGTCGCCTGCATGGCTGGTGCTCCGCACGCTGGGCGCGGCATTCTGCCTGCTTTACTTCACGGGCACGGGACCGGCTTTCGTGACGGCGGATTCAACCGGGGGCACGGTCGTCGGCTTCCTGATGAAGAACCTTCTGGCGCTTTTCTTCTTTGCCGCGATCGCCTTGCCGCTGTTGACCGATTACGGATTCATGGAATTCGTCGGCGCGTTCATGTCGCGGATTTTCAAACGCCTGTTCCGCCTGCCCGGGCGTGCGGCCATTGACGGCCTCGCCTCTTGGCTTGGTGCGGCGCCGGTGGGTGTGATGCTGACCGTCCAGCAATATGACATGGGTGTCTATAACCGTCGCGAGGCCGCGACCGTCGCCACCACCTTCTCGATCGTTTCGGTGCCCTTCTGCTATGTGATCGCAAAGGTCGTCGGCCTGCAGGACATCTTCTTCAGCTACTATGCCTCGGTCGTGTTCATCGGCTTCGTCTGCGCCCTGATCCTGCCGCGGATTCCCCCGCTGAGCCGCCTGCCCGAAACTTTCGCCCATGGCCGCGCCAGCGAGGAGACCGATGTCATCCTGCCCGGTGAAACCGCGTTCCAGGCCGGAATCCGCATGGGCCTGGCCCGCGCCGATGCTGCTCCGGGGCCGACAGGGTTTTTGAAGAACGGTGTTCGGAACCTGATCGGCATCTGGTTCGGTCTTGTGCCTGCCACGCTAGCCGTCGCCATGATCGCGCTGATCCTCGCCGAATACACACCGCTTTTCACCTGGCTCTCGATGCCTTTCGTCCCGGTGCTTGAGTGGTTCAATGTCGCCGAAGCCCAGGCTGCCGCGCCCGCGCTGGTGATCGGCTTCGCCGACATGTACCTGCCCGCGCTGATCGGGGCCGAGATTGCCAGCCAGGAAACCCGTTTCCTGATCGCCATCCTCTCTGTCTCGCAGTTGATCTACATGTCCGAAGTCGGAGCGCTCTTGCTGCGCGCCAATCTGGGGCTCAATCTTGGCCATCTTGCGATGCTGTTCGTGATCCGCACGATCATTGCGACCCCCATCGCAATCTTCCTGGCCAAGGTCGTGATCTTCTGAAGAAAGGACATCCCATGGTCACCGCAATTCCTGCCACGCCCGGCTTGCCCGCCGAAAGCCGTCACGAAACGGCGATGACCGTGGGAGAGGCACTGCCAAGCCTGCTTGAAGCGCATGGCATCGACACCGTGTTCGGCATTCCCGGAGTTCACACCGTCGAACTTTACCGGGGCATGGCGAACACTTCGCTGCGCCATGTGACGCCGCGGCACGAACAAGGCGCAGGCTTCATGGCCGACGGCTATGCCCGCGCCAGCGGGCGGCCCGCCGCCTGCTTCATCATCTCGGGTCCGGGCATGACGAATATCGCCACTGCGATGGGCCAGGCCTATGCTGATTCGATCCCGATGCTGGTCATCTCAAGCGTGCTGAACCGCAACGAGCTGGGCCGCGGCGAAGGTCGGCTTCACGAACTGAAGAACCAGAGTGCGCTGGTTTCCGGGGTCTCGGCCTTCAGTCATACCGTCATGTCCGCCGAGGATCTTCCTGCGATCATCGACCGGGCTGCGGCCGTGTTCAACTCGGCCAGACCGCGACCGGTGCATATCGAATTGCCGCTTGACGTCATCGTCGAGCCGGCGGGACGGATCGCACTGGATCGGCCGCAGCAGATTTCGGTTCCCGCGCCCGATGCAGTCGCCGTCGCGCGCGCTGCCGAGTGGCTCGGGTCGGCGCGCCGGCCGCTGGTCATTCTTGGCGGTGGCGCGGTTGCAGCCGGCGATTCCGCGCGGCAGATGGTCGAGGCGCTGGGTGCTCCCACCCTGCTGACGATCAATGCCAAGGGGCTGCTCGTGCCGGGCCATCCCCTTCTTGTCGGCAGTCTGCTGCCCCAGTCGCCGATGCTTGACGAGCTGCGCGACGCGGACGTCGTCCTTGCCGTGGGAACCGAGCTGGGGGAAACCGACACGCTGTTGTTCGGCGCAAGGCCCCGGATCGACGGACGACTGATCCGCGTCGACATCGAGGCCGAGCAGATCATGCGCAACGCCCAGCCTGCACTTGGGATCGTGGCCGACAGCCGGAGCTTTTGCCCCGCGCTTATCGCCGCACTTGGCGACACGCCTGCCCCCCAGACGGACCGCACCGCCGCGCTAAGGGCCAAGTCGCTCGCCACCGTGACACCGGTCTATCACACGCATGGGCGCATCCTCGATCTTATCGCCAGCGCTTATCCCGATGCGATCTTTGCGGGGGATTCGACCCAGCCGGTTTACGGCGGAAACCTGACCTATGACGCACAGCGACCACGCAGCTGGTTCAATTCGTCGACCGGTTTCGGCACGCTCGGCTATGGGCTGCCTGCGGCGATGGGCGCCAAGCTTGCCTGCCCCGAAAGGCCGGTGATCGGACTGATCGGCGATGGTGGCCTGCAGTTCACCGTGGCCGAGATCGCCTCTGCCGTGGAGCTGGGCCTTTCGTTGCCGGTGATCGTCTGGAACAATCGCGGCTATGGCGAGATCAAGACGTATATGCGTGATCGCGGCATTCCCGAGATCGGCGTGGATATCCTGACCCCGGATTTCCAGATGATCGCACGCGGTTTCGGCGCGAAGGCAACAAGGGTCGAAACGCCTTCCGCACTGCTCGAAGCACTGGCTGCCGCTTTCTCGGAAAACGGGCCCACGATCATCGAGATCGAAGATCACGTGGCGCAATCCTGGTACCAGACGGCCTGATTGCCACAAATGACTGCGGGCGGGTGGAACGGCATGAAGGAAATGCCGTTCCGCCCGCCCCTTTCATTGGACGATCCGTCAAATTGCCGGAGGCGGGTCAGCCGCGTCGCGCGGCGTCGATCGTGGCGACGTCGATCTTTCGCATGGTCATCATCGCGGAGAATGCCCGTTTTGCCTCGTCACCCCCGGCGGAAAGCGCCTCTGTCAGGGTTCGGGGCGTGATCTGCCACGAGATGCCCCATTTGTCCTTGCACCATCCGCAGGCGCTTTCCTCGCCGCCATTGCCGACAATGGCGTCCCAGTAGCGATCAGTTTCGTCCTGGTCCTCGGTGGCGATCTGGAACGAAAAAGCCTCGCTATGCTGGAAGATGGGCCCACCGTTCAAGCCAAGGCAGGGAATTCCCGCTACGGTGAAGCTGACCGTCAGAACGTCTCCGGCCTTTCCAGACGGGTAGTCGGTGGGCGCGGTGTGGACCGAGGTGATCGCGCTGTCGGGGAACGTTTCGGCATAGAACCGGGCGGCCTCTTCTGCCCCCTTGTCGAACCAAAGGCAGATCGTGTTCTTCGCGACGGTCATGACATGTCCCTTTCGTTCGGTCCGCCCGATCGGCGAACATCCCGTCAGTGAACGTGCCCATGCCCGGAGGCGTTCCCGCCGAGCCGAGCGATCAGACGCCGCGCTTGTTGCCCCAGACCAGCACGTGAAGCTGCGGCAGCACGCGGGGTGTGAACCAGCGATCACCCGTCACCTTTTCGATCAGCCAAAGCAGCCGGTCCACAGCCACCTGCAGATCGACGGGATGGGTCGGATCGACATCAGGGTTTCCGGGCTGCAGGAACAGCGGCAGATCGGGGTAGCGTTCCGCTGCATCCCGCGCCCAGCCATAGTCGACCTCATCGAAAATCACGATCTTCATCACGGCCTGACCACATCCCCGCGCAAGCTCGAGACAGCGATCGAACTTGCCCCAATCGATCTGCTCGCCGCTCGACGGCGGCTTGGGGCTGAGGACCAGCGTGTCGAGCGCGGCGAACCATGGCTGCGCGACAGAGCCCTGGGTTTCGCAGGCGAACCGGTAGCCTTCCTCTTTACCCAATGCGATCAGCGGCCCGAAATCCTGGATGGCGGGGTTCCCGCCGGAAATGGAAACCGTCAAGGGCAGGCCGCCGGACAGGCGGCGGATCTCGGCCATCACCTCGTCATGGCCCATCGCGGCCCAATCATGGCGATAGGCGCTTTCGACGGCATGCAGGCTGTCGCACCAGCTGCAACGATAATCGCATCCGCCCGCACGCACGAAGACGGTGGGCTCGCCGATCAGGGCGCCCTCACCCTGCACCGTCGGTCCGAAGATCTCCGCGATGCGAAGCGTCACGGCCGATACTCCGCCCAGGTCTTTGGCGTTTCCGAGACGCGAACCGCCGAGGTTTCCGGCCAGCGCGAGTGGCACCATTCAAAGAAGTGCAGCGCCATGTTCTCGGCGGTCGAAGGGCCGTCCAGCACATCGTTGAGATGGCGGTGATCGAAGACCTCGTCGATATAGTCCTTGAGTGGCTTCAGCTCGTGATAGTCGCGCACGAAACCATCCCCGTTGAGCGAGGCCGAGGCCAGTTCGACGACCACCACGTAATTATGGCCATGAAGCCGCGCGCATTGATGATCCGCGGGCAGATGCGTGAGCTGATGCGAGGCCGAAAAATGAAATTCCTTGCTGATCCGAAACATCAGGCGCCCCCGTGATCGGCAATGGCCTGCCGCCAGAAGTCAGGATCTTCATATTCGGTCGGGTCCTCGACCCTGGCGAGATGAAATGCCTCGCGCCGTTCGACGCAGGTCCCGCAGCGGCCGCAATGCTGTGCGCCCCCCTTGTAGCAGGACCAGGTGGCGGCAAAGGGCGTGCCGTGATGGGCACCCTCGGTCACGATATCGGCCTTGGTGCGATGCACGAATGGCGTCCAAAGCGAAACATCGGCATAGCCGTCGAGCGCGGCGCGCTGCATCCGGTCGAATGCCTCGGTGAAGGCCGGGCGGCAGTCGGGATAGATGAAATGGTCGCCGCCATGCACCGCGGTCGCCACCGCCTCGTCGCCATTCGCGGCCGCGATGCCATAGGCCACCGCGAGCATGATCGCATTGCGGTTCGGCACGACGGTGATCCGCATGGTTTCCTCGGCATAGTGGCCGTCGGGCACGTCGATATCATCGGTCAGGGCCGAACCGGTCAGGGCCGCGCCTATGGTCCGCATGTCGATGACATGGTGCGGCACGCCAAGACGACGGGCGGCCGCGGCGGCGAAGTCGAGTTCCTTCAGATGTCGCTGGCCGTAGTCGAAGGACACGAGGCGTGTCAGTTCCCGCGTCCCCGCGGCGACATGGGCAAGCGAAACGGAATCCAGCCCGCCCGAGCAGATGACAAGTGTCTTCATTTTCTTCAGTCCTTGTTTTGATGACCGGGTAGGCTGCGACCGGTATGCGGGGCGTATAGGATCTGGGGGCGACGAACGCAATGACCGATGCCCCTGTCCCGCGGCGCCCCAATGTCCGAACGCATCACGATCCGCTGAATTTCGCTGGAACGGCTGAAACAATCGTCCCGTCTGCCGTGACCAGCAGGAAGTTGCCCGGCACCAGCAGCCAGCGCTGACCGCCCTCGGGCCTGCTCAGGTCGTGGTTCAGGTGATCGACGATCGTGCCCCCGCCAGTATAGCGCATGCCGGACTGGTAGCCTGATGCGGGGTCGGCCCCCTCGGCGTAGCGGTAGATCCGTCCGACCGGTTCCGGCGCGGAGCATGCAGAAAGAGTGCCCAGCAGCGCCAGCGCAAGTGCGATTTTCATGTCTTTCATTCCTGTTGCGACGACACGCCCGATCGCCAAAGGCCATCCGCATACTGCGTCGTTTGCGGCCTGTTCGTTTCAGCGCGGGCAGTCGCGGCGCCTCGCCGCGCTGACTAGTACGGAGCTGTTTCGCCGATTGGTCCCGACGGTGATCCTTCATTTCCAGGATCGCCGTTTTGTAAGCGGATGTTTCTGCCCGGCGGCCGGAAAAGCTTCCTTACAAATCTCTGGATGCGGTCCGGCGCGGATCGGGCATGTCTGGCCAAAGGGTATGCGACGCGCCCGCGATCGGGGGATTCCAGACCAGGCAATGCGGATAGGATCATGGCAACGACACAGGATCGTAACCGAAGACACCCAGTGCGGCTGCGGGATATCTCGGCCCACCGGCATCCGGGACGACCAGATAGACACATTCGCCCGGCGGCAAGGGTGTTCCCGCTTGGGATTGCGCCTTGGCCGACGCACAATCGCTTCAAGTCCCGCCCTTTCGAAAAAGGAAGACCTGCCATGATCCGCCGCGATCTCGCCCCCCTCGCCCGAATAGCGATCCTTCTTGCAGCCCTGTCGGCAGGTGCGGCACAGGCGCAGCAGCCCGCGCAGGGTCCCAGGCAGGTCGGAACGATCACCCTGCGCACGGAGTCCGTGCCACTGATCGTGACCTTGCCCGGCCGCGCCGTCGCAAAGGCCGAAGTCGATATCAGACCAAGGGTCAGCGGCTTCGTTACGGAAGTACTCTATGATCCGGGCAAGCCCGTCGAGGTGGGCACGCCCATGTTCCGTATCGACGCGACCACCTACGAGGCCGCAGTGGAAGAGGCGCGCGCCAACCTGGCCTCTGCCAGGGCAGCGGTGCCGCAGGCAGAGGCCGCCTATGACCGAAGCCGGCAATTGCAGGGGACGGGATCGACAAAGGCCCTGCTGGAAGAAGCGCAGGCCACGATGGAAAAGGCGCAGGCAGCCGAGCAGGCCGCGACCGCCTCTCTGCGCCTTGCCGAAACCGAACTGTCCTGGACCACGATCACCAGCCCTCTCGCGGGAATGCCCTCGGTCGCCGAGGTGTCACCCGGTGATCTCGTGACTTCGGGCCAGAGCGACGCGATGGCGACAGTCACCCAACTCGATCCGATAGATGTCGACATGTATGAGCCCTCGGCCCGGATGCAGCGCATCCGCGATCGGATCGATGCCGGACAGGTCAGCATCGCGCAGACATTGAACGCCCAACTGACGCTGGAAAACGGGTCCAGCTATTCCGTGACCGGCGAGATCGTCGCGCCGGGATACAATGTTTCGACCTCGACCGGCTCGATCGACTTCCGGTTTCGGTTCCAGAATGCCGAACTGCGCATCCTTCCCGGCATGTTCGTGCGCGGCCAGATCGAAATCGGCGAGGTCGAGGCGATCCTCGTGCCGCAGATCGCGGCGACGCGCGAGCGAGACGGATCGCTGACCGCCTGGGTTGCCGAGGATGGCAAGGCCGTGAAGCGCAGGCTGACCGACGAGGGTGTCTACCAGAATGATTGGATCATCGCGGACGGATTGCGCGACGGAGAGGAGCTGATCGTGAACGGGATCACCAACCTTGCCGAAGGGGCCGAGATCGCGCCGATACCGGTCGAGATCGACGAAAGCGGCGTCATCCGTGACACGCCCGCCCAGACCCCGGTAACGGAGTAAAGCGCCATGGCCCGTTTCTTCATCCACAGGCCGGTCTTTGCCTGGGTCCTTGCGATCGTCACCATGCTCGCCGGTTTCTTCGGCCTGTCCAGCCTGCCCATCGCACAATATCCCGACATTGCGCCCACCACGGTTCGGATCAGCGCAACCTATATCGGGGCCTCGCCCGATATCGTGGAAAACTCGGTCACCTCGGTCATCGAGGACGGCATGACCGGGCTTGACGGCCTGATCTACATGACCTCGACATCGTCGCAGGGCTCAAGCTCGATCTCGCTGACCTTCGATGACAGCGTCGATGCGGATATCGCGCAGGTTCAGGTCCAGAACAAGCTGCAGCTCGTCACCTCGCAACTGCCGGATGCGGTGCAAAGCCAGGGCGTATCGGTCACGCGCTCGACCTCGTCGATCCTGATGGTCGGGGCGCTGACCTCGACGGATGGCAGCCACAGCTCGATCGAGCTCGGCGATCTCGTCGAGCAGTCGATCAAGAACCCGGTGCAGCGCACGGCGGGTGTCGGTTCGATCAACACCTTCGGATCAGGCTATGCGATGCGGATCTGGCTCGATCCGGTCAGGATGGTGCAATATCGGGTGACCGCTTCCGACGTCGTCTCGGCCGTCTCCGAGCAGAACACGAATGTCACCGTCGGCAGTCTCGGCGCGCAGCCCACGGTCAAGGGCCAGCAATTGACGATGCAGCTTTCCGCGCAATCGCAACTGACCTCGGTCAAGGAGTTCGAGCGCATCCTGCTGCGGACCGAAACCGACGGCTCGACGATATTCTTGGGCGATGTCGCAAGCATCGAGATCGGCCAGGAGGAATATGGGACGCATTCACGGTTCAACGGCAAGCCTGCAGCCGGTTTCGGGGTCAACCTTGCCACCGGAGCGAATGCCGTCGATACGGCGAAGGCAGTGCGGGAGGTGCTGGACAAGTTGCAAACCTCGCTGCCGACCGGGGTCGAAATCGTCTACCCCTATGACACCTCTCCCTTCGTCGAGGAATCCATCAACCAAGTCTATCACACGCTCATCGAAGCCGTGCTGCTGGTGTTTCTGGTGATCCTCGTCTTCCTGCAGAGCATTCGCGCGACACTCATCCCGACCTTGGCGATCCCGGTCGTCCTGCTGGGCACCTTCGGCGTGCTGGCCTTCGCGGGCATGTCGATCAATACGTTGACGATGTTCGCACTGGTCCTGGCGATCGGCCTTCTCGTTGATGACGCCATCGTCGTGGTCGAGAACGTCGAGCGCGTGATGGAAGAGGAAGGGCTTGGACCTGTCGAGGCCACCGAAAAAAGCATGGACGAGATCTCGTCTGCGCTGATCGGGATCGTCATGGTGCTTTCGGCGGTGTTCCTGCCAATGGCCTTCATGTCGGGATCGACGGGGATTATCTACAGGCAGTTCTCGATCACGATCATCAGCGCCATGGTGCTGTCCTTGGGCGTGGCGCTTGTCCTGACCCCGGCGCTTTGCGCCACATTGCTGCGCCCGCGCAAGCATGGCGATGGCATCGCCCCGGCGCGCTGGTTCAACCGCAACCTGGAACGGGCGACCAACGGATATGCCGCCGTTGTCGCGCGCTTTGTCCTGCGCCCCTTCCGCTTCCTCGTCGTGCTTTTGGCCTTCGGGGCCGGAGCCTACATGCTTTACCAGAAGCTTCCCGGATCGTTCCTCCCATCGGAAGATCAGGGCGTTCTGATGGTCATGGTCGAGACACCGGAAGGATCGACCACGGCGCGGACCGAGGCCCTGATCGAAGAGGTCGAACAATATGTCCTGAACACCGAAAAGGACACGGCCGAAAGCGTCCACGCCGCGTTGGGCTTTGGTTTCGGCGGATCGAGCCAGCGCAATGCGATGATCTTCGTCAAGCTGAAGGATTTCGAGGACCGCGAAGGTTTTGATGCCGGCTCGATGGCGACGCGCGGTAACATCCATTTCATGTCGAACAAGAACGGCCAGGTGATCTTCATGCAGCCGCCTGCGATCCCCGGCATGGGCAACACATCCGGCTTCACCATGCAGCTCATCGACCAGTCGGGACGAGGCCAGGAGGCACTTGCCGATGCCGCAAACGAACTGGTCGAAAAGGCGACGGCCGACGGGCGCGTCACCAGCCTTCAGGGCAACGACCCGCCCTTCGAGACCTCGAGCAGGATCACCATCGACCAGCAGAAGGCCGCAGCTTACGGCCTGTCAATCTCGGATTTGAACGAAACCCTGTCGATCATCTTCGCAAGCGCCAATGTGAACGATTTCGCGCTTGGTGACCAACTCCGCCCGGTGATCGTCCAGGGCGAGGCCGAGGCGCGCATGCAGACGGAGGATATCGAGAAATGGTATGTCCGCAATTCGGACGACAGGATGGTGCCCTTCACCGCCTTCACGAGCCAGCAATGGGACCAGAAGGCGCAAAGCCTCGCGCGTTATGGCGGAACCCGGTCGATGGAAATCTCGGGCGCGGCGGCGGAGGGCGTGTCGTCAGGAACGGCGATGAATGTCATGGAGGAACTCGTCGCCGATATCGAGGGGGGCTATGGGACGGCCTGGACGGGCCTGTCCTACCAGGAACGGCTTTCCGGCAATCAGGCGCCGATGCTCTTCGCCCTGTCCGCGCTTGTGGTCTTCCTTGCGCTCGCAGCGCTTTACGAAAGCTGGACGGTGCCTCTTTCGGTCATGATGACGGTTCCGATCGGCATCGTCGGCGCAATGTCTGCAGCACTGGTCTTTGGCCAGTCGAATGACGTCTATTTCAAGGTGGGCATGCTCACGACGATCGGTCTTGCGGCCAGAAACGCCATTCTGATCGTCGAGTTTGCCGAGATGCTGCGCAAGCAGGGCAAGCCCCTTGTCGATGCGGCGATAGAAGCCTCGCGCATGCGGCTGCGTCCGATCCTGATGACCACGCTTGCCTTCATGCTGGGGGTCCTGCCCCTTGCGACGGCCACAGGTGCGGGGGCTGCCTCGCAGAAATCCATCGGGATCGGAGTGCTGGGCGGCATCGCTGCCTCGGCCGTGATCGGCATCTTTCTTGTCGCGGTCTTCTATGTCGCCGTGCTGACCTGCGTGGGATATTTCTCGCGTGCGAGATCCTAGAAAAACCCGCCCCAGTCATCTGCCGGCCCGGCGCAGTTACCAATTGCGCCGGGCATTTGCGTCAACCTGGCCGCAGGATCAGCCGATCATCTTTGCAGTCACCTCGACCAACCGCTTGGCCTGGTGGGCGACGGCGGCCCGCCCCTTGTCATCGAACTTTCCTGCCTCGGTCGAAAAACCATAAGGATTGCCTCCCGCTTCATAGAGGACTTCATCGGTATAGCCGGGTGGCACGATGATCGTGCCCCAATGCATCGCCGATGTGTAAAGCGACAGAATAGTCGCCTCTTGGCCGCCATGGGGGTTCTGTGCGCTGGTCGTGGCGGTGAAGGTCTTGTTCGCGAGCTTGCCCGCAGACCAGACACCGCCCAGCGTGTCGATGAAGGCGCGCAACTGGCTTGGCCCACCCCCGAAACGGGTCGGCGCGCTGAAGAAATATCCGTCGGCCCAGACCATGTCGTCCGGCGTGACCACGGCAATGTCCTGCACCTTCTCAAGCTGCTCCTTCCAGGCCTCCTGCCCGTTTACCACGGCCTCGGGTGCGGTTTCCGCGATCCGCAAAAGGCGCACCTCTGCGCCGGCCTCTTTCGCGGCCTCGACGGCGGCAAGGGCAACCTGATGGTTGGTCCCATAGGTCGAATAGAAGACAACTGCGATCTTGGGTTGTGACATCCCTGATACCTCTTTCTGTCTGCTGGGAAAGCTCTTGAGCGGGTCGAAACGGCAGCCGAGAGGATCTGCCGGAATTGTTTACTTCGGTCAGAGCATGGAAATATCCGCCGTCTGGACATTCTGTCGTCATAACGCAGCCTGCGCGCGATGGTTTCAGCCACCTTTACCGGCCCCCTTGGAAAACTTGGCGCAGCAAGCAGGGATGCCCGGCCGTGTTTTCCAGGTGCGGCACGTTTTTCAAAAGGGCGAGGGCACGCTTTGTCCCGCATTCCGGTCCTGTCATCTCCCGCAGTCAATGCCCGGCAGGACAGCCCTGCTCAATGATCATGCATGCCTTTTCCGGCGAGAATCCGCGCCAGTGCCTTCTCGATCCGGCCATGTCGTGTGGCTGGCATTTTTGGTTGCGAGAAATGCAGCACCCACCCACGGCGCCGCCCAGGTGTCAGCAATTCGAACGCATGTCGGAACTGGGGGTCGCTGTCCAATCGGTCGACAAGCTCATCCGGATAATCAAGATCATCCTTCGGAAGATCGACCTTTGCCCCCGACCGTTCGATTTCGATCGCCTCGTGCACATAAGCGCCGAGAACTGGCGCAAGCCGTTCGATCTCTGCAGCATCGGTAAAATTGGCGCAGCGCGAGGAACGCGAGTTCGGACCCGGAGCCTCAAGAATTCCCTCCGGGTCCCGAAGCAGCACGCCCTTGAAGAAACCAATGGTTGCGCGGTCCTTGAACCCCCAAAGGATCGCGACATTGCCGCCGCCATAAGTGTAGACCGGAGAGCTCCATTTGAATTCCTCGACCAGCGGGCTGTCGAGAAGAATCTTGCGCAAGAGAACGAGTTCGTCACGCCACGCGGTCTGAGCGGCGAAGAACTCATCGATTCTTTCGCGATTCCCTTTCATGTGCGCTCTCCGCAACGAGATCATCAATGTCGCGTGCGAAATTCGATCTGTCGAGTCCCGTCTGATATGCCCCGGCCGGGACTGTCCGGATGGGATGAAAACGCGAAGGAAGCGATGGGCCAAAGCGATCGCCGAGCGTTTTTCGGAAAGTGGGTTCGAGCAATTTCGTTATGAATATGCTTAATAATTTAATTTGAATTGCAATGCAATTTATATTGCACCATAATGGGCAGCATGACGCATAACCCGTCCCCCCGTTCTCGTTTTGGCATCCGCTTCTCTATCCTCGCGCGCCGATGGCGGCGCGCGCTGGACGCGCATCTGGCGGCTGCGGGCCTGACCGACGCAACCTGGGTGCCGCTTGTGCACCTGCGCGAAAGCGGCCATGCGATCACGCAAAAAGAGCTGGCATTGCTGGTGGGCGTCGATGGTTCGAGCCTTGTCCGCGTTCTTGACATCCTGTCGCGGCAAGGACTCATCGAGCGACGCCCCGACGCCAGCGACGGCCGCGCAAGATTGATCCACCTGACAGAACTTGGAGAGCAAAGGGTCACGGAAATCCTCAAGGCCCTGCGTGAGGGAGAGGAAAGGCTGCTCGTCGATCTTGCAGACAGTGATATCGCAACCATGCTCGAGTGCTTTGACAAGATCGAAGAACGCCTTGCCCCCGCGACTGACAGCAAGGACACCAGCCGATGACGAGCGCCGGACCGGGCCCGGAGCTTCGCCCTTCGGCGGAACGGCCTACAGGTCGGATAGAGGCGATGCGCCACCTGATGATGCGCCACCACCTGCGCGACAGCTTTGCCCTGGGCAAACAGCCGTTCCTTTACAATTCGGGCCTTGCCGGGTTGCAGGCCGGGCTGACCGTCGCCATTGCCCTGCCGCTGATCAACCTTTCTCCTTGGCCGCATCTGATCGGTTTCGGTTCACTTGGCGCGCTGATTGCGCTCTTCGGTCGTTTCGCACCGCATCGCGACCGCAGCCGCGTCGTTCTCGCCTGTGGCTTCTGGCAGGTCATGGCTGTTCTGGTCATGTCGACGACAGCCTTGCTGGGGGCGCCTCTGCCGCTCCAGTTCGCATTGTTGGCGCTGTCTTGCGGGTTCTTTTTCTTCGTCGCGGTCACCGGCAGCTTCGGCCCCCCGGGGGCGCTGATCTTCGTCTTTGCTGCAGGCGCCTCCATGGGTCAGGTCGGTTCACCGACCGAACTGCTCGAACGCGTTTCGGCTACGGCGGTGGTGGCGGCGCTCGCCTGGATGGTCTGTCGAACGACCGAAACCCTGCGCCGCCCTGCGCCGGCAGATCGGGCCTTTCCCGCAGAACCCTATCGTCCCATCGGCCATAGGCTTTTCGCGGCGGGCAGGATCGTGGCCGGATCGGCTGTCGCCATATTTGCCAGCCATGCTTTCGGCGCAGACCATCCGGCCTGGGCGGCGATGGGCGCACTGGCCGTGATGCAGGGCTCCCATCTGCACATCAGCCTTAATCGTGCCTTGCAGCGCATGGTGGGCACCATCCTCGGTGCCATTCTGGCCTGGCTGATCCTGTTTCAGGGTCCCTCGCTCTGGGCGATCATCTGCGCCCTGTTCCTGCTCCAATTTGCGACCGAGATGATCATCGGCGCAAACTATGGTCTGGGGCAGGTCCTGGTGACGCCGATGGCATTGCTGATGAGCCACCTGGCCGCACCACATGTCGCCGGAGCGGCCATGGCACCAGAGCGGATTCTGGACACCCTGCTTGGCGTTTGTGTCGGCATGGCCTGCGCGGTCCTGTTCTCAAGCAATGACGACAGGCGATATCTGGCCCGGCACAATGCCGAGAAGACCGGGACCCAAATGACCGCGCGTTGATCAGGGTGTCCCGACAAGGTGCCTGTTCACGCTCGGCGATCTCTTATCTGTCCGGGCCCCAAAACTCCGGCCCGGCGGCAGGCACCCCCGGTGACTGTCCAAACAGCCCGCCCTCACGACATTGTGCCGCGAATTCCGGGTCACTCGGGCCCCGATTCCTTGGGTGCTCGCCAATTCCCGGGTAAGATGAGGTCTGCCCGGGAAACCGCACGAATGTCAGGAGGCTTCTCATGACCAATATCCGACATGATCGCCGAACATTGCTGGTCACCGGTGGAGCCTTTCTGGTCACTGCCGCGTCTGGCCTGCTGGTACCCGCCAAGGCAAAGGGGCTTGCGCCTACGCCATCAATGCGGGGCGGTGCAAACAATTACCGGCCCGGTGCGCCGCTGGTCAATCGGATCGGCGGCGGCGGCTTCTGGATGACGGGGACGGTGCGGCGTGCGGGCGACGGCGCGCCGCTTGAGGGGCAGCGCATCCAGATCTGGGCGCATACGACCGAAGGGCATGAACGCGACCCGCATAGTCACGGCGCCACCCTGACCGATGCGAGCGGCATATTCCGCCTCGAGATGCCCCAGATCGTCCCGGCCTTCGGTCAACCTCATGGCCACCTCGCCTATGACAGCGGCCAGTTCCAGACCGTCTTCCTGCGTCCGGTGATGCGGAGCGCGCGCGACAAGAGCCTGGAGGCGCATTTCATCCTGCAGCCGGCCTGAGACTTGCCCGGCCAGGACAGACGCCCGTGGCGACACTTCGCGATCTGGATCGCGCTTGCTCTCGTCATTGCGGTGCCGCTCATGGTGGCGGCTGAAAGCCCTTTGCTCGCATGGCGCAGGCCGGTCTACATCATCGCCGGTTTTTCCGGCATCGTCGCCATGTGCCTGCTGCTGCTGCAACCCCTTCTGGCAGCGGGACACCTGCCCGGGTTCCGGGGGGGCCGCGGGCGCCGCGCCCACCGCTGGACTGGCGCGACGCTGGTGATGCTGGTGCTTGTCCATGTGGCCGGGCTGTGGATCACCAGCCCCCCGGACGTGATCGACGCGCTTCTCTTCGTCTCTCCCACGCCCTTCTCGGTCTGGGGCGTGATGGCGATGTGGGCTATTTTCCTCATGGCGCTTCTTGCGATACGGCAACGGCGCAGCCGGTCTTGGCATCTCGGTCATCGGGCGGCAGCACTGGTTGTCATCGTCGGAAGCGTGGTTCACGCCCTTCTGATCGAGGGAGCAATGGAGCCGCTGACCAAGGCCGTGCTTTGCGCGTTCGTTCTTGTCGCAAGCCTTCTGGTCATCTTTGGGCACCGGATCAGGGCGCCTTCACGTTGACGGCGAAGCTTTACGGCCGTGGCGCCCTTTACTCACCCCAACTGCGTTGCCGCTCACCCCATAGCTTTTCGCCGACAAGACAATCGGCCGCAGGCAAGGCCTGTGCCCGGATCAGTTCTTCTCGGACCAAGGGCGAGCGCCCCGCGACCTCAAGGACCAGCTTATGGCGCACGGCGGCCGCGAACTGGTCCCAGCTGGTGACCGAAATTGAAAAAGCGCCGGTGCCTCCGATTACGCAATCGACATAATAGCGATCCAGGTCGGGAATGCTGCTCCAGCCGCCATATCCGTCCTCTGAATCCGTCATCAGCGGCAAGCCGTTGATGGTGATGCCCCGCATGACCGCCGCATCGCGGGCCTCGGTCACGCTTCCGCCCTGATTGTTGGGCCCGTCGCCGGAAATGTCGATGACCCGCCGCGTGCCGGCAAATCCGTTCCCCTCGAAGAGATCAGAGGCAAAATCGATCGCGCCCGAAATGGAGGTGCGCGAAACCGGCGGAGAGACGCCCGACTCTATCAGCGTGGCGAAAGCCTCTGCCCCAGCAGCGCTGTCGATCAGCGTCCATGGTATCGCGACGCGTTGAGACTGCGCCCCTGCCCATTCGACATAGGTCACCGCGATGCGCTTCCAGTCCCCGTAAAGGATCGCCTTCTGCAGCTGGATGCTGCGGAAGGCCGCGGCATATCCCTGGCGCTGAATTGCCCTCTCGTCCGGATCGACCGAGCGCGAAACATCCACAGCCAGCACCAGCTCGACCCCGACGCCCATATCGCCCGCAGGCGTTTGCGCAAGTGCGGGACTGGTCAGCCCGGCCAGCACCAGAAGAGACGCCACGGAAGAGTGAAAGGGAACTTGCATGTCTCCAGCCTCGCCAAAACCGGCGCGTGCACCAAATCACAAATGCGAAACATCGCCTGGCTGCCCCAATTAGCCCAGAAACTTTTCGAAGTTGCCAGATCCCGCTTCGGATGCAGAGGGGGCACGGGCCCGCTAGAAATTTCACAAAACAGTCACGCATTTATAACCTGTTTGTTACCAATCGGCTCAAAACACGCGCTCCGCAAGTCCCCTGTCCCGCAGGGTTTCACTGGAGATACAATACATTGCCTAAACTAACGACCACGGTGTCCGCGACCGCCCTCGCGCTGGCACTTGTGCAAGCCAGCGCCGCTTCTGCCGACGCTCTCGACACCGTCCGCCTGTCGTCCGTCGACAATTTCCGCGATGTAGCTGGCACGACGACGGCCTATTCCACGGCCAAGAATGGGGTGATGCGATCGGGCGTCTTCTATCGCTCGAATGCGCTGACCCTTTCGGACGAGGATCTCGCCACGATCGAGACGCTGGGCATCAGCGACGTCTATGACCTGCGCACCACCAGCGAGATTGCTTCGACCCCTGACCGGATGCCCAGGGGCGCGAGCTACACGAACGTGAATATCATCGGCGATATCGGGACCGGCTTCAGCCTGACCAGCGCCGAGGCCTCGCGTGCGATGATGGAGGATGCCGAGCGTTCCTTTGTCAATGACAGTGACGTGCAGGATCGTTTTGCGACGCTGTTCAACGGACTGGCCTCGGCCGAGGATGCGGCGCTTTTCCACTGCACTGCGGGCAAGGACCGGACGGGCTGGACTGCGGCAGTGCTGCAAGGCATTGCTGGCGTGAGCGATGCCGACATCATGGCCGACTATCTCGCCACCAACGCATACACCGCCGACCGCGTGGCCGAAACCTATGCCTATTACGAGTCGCATTACGGGACAGCCTTCGCCGAGGCCATGGAACCGCTTCTGGGTGTCGAGGCGAGCTTCCTGCAGGCCGGCCTCGACGAAGTCGCGGCAAACTACGGGACGATGGAAAACTACGTCACGCAGGGACTTGGGCTCTCGCAAGAGACGCTTTACGTCCTGCGGGGCAAGATGGTCCGCTACGCCCTGCCCGGCCAGGAAGATCTGACCGGCAACGCCGCGGCCGGTGCGCGCGTGCTCAGCGACCTGCAGGACAGCGATCTTTCGGGGGCCTACACGAACTACAACTACTACCTGCAATCCGCGATAGATGCCGGCACTTTGGGCGGGGTCGAGACGACGGTTGGCGGGCAAGTCCATGCCGATGCGGCCAGTTCGTTGCTGCGCGAGATTTCCCTGATCGACGCTGCCGTTCCCCATGCGTCGGGCCGCGCGATGGAAGACGGGCAGCAGCAAGTCTGGACCAAGGGTCTGACCTTCCACGAGGAAAATGACGCTCGCCCGGGCATTGCGCGCAGCGAAGGCGACGTGACCGGCTTCATGTTGGGTGCCAGCAAGCGCTTCGACAGCCAGATGTCCGGCTATGTGGGTGCGGGCACGCTGAACGGCTCGACCTCGTCAGCCGCGGGCGAGGTCGATACCGATCAGGTCTTCGTCACGCTGGGTGGTCGTTACGGCTTCGAAAGCCTCGACCGGGGCGCGTTCGCCGCGGTGAACTTCACGGCGGCCCAGTTCGATTATGACAGCAAGCGCCGGATCGGCGGAGGCCTTGGCACGGCGACAGGCAGCACCGATGGCAACCTTTACGGCGCCAGCCTGAAGCTTGGCTACGACTATGTCACGCCTGCCTATCGCGTGACGCCGACCGTCGGAATTCGCTTCAGCCATCTCAAGCGCGATGCTTTCACCGAGACCGGCAGCGAACTCGCCCTGGACATGGACGAGCTTTCCGAAAACCGCCGCGACTTGCTGCTTGGCGTCGAATTTGAAGCCGCCCCGACCCAGCTTGGCAAATGGAGCATCTCTCCCGCCGTCAGTGCCGCCTATGAGCATTCTCTGGATGACGGTGCCACAAACAGCCGCGGCTTCATCGAGGGTCTGCCGATCGACCAGGTCTCGGCCTTCGACAGCCGCGACATTTTCCGCATCGGAGCTTCGGTCAACGCAAAGATCGACCAGATCACGATATCGGCCGAGGGTACCTATCAGGATGAAAATCCGGGTGGTCTGATTTCGGTCAGCTACGCGTTCTGACAAACCTGCTTCCGGCGGTGGTGATCCAGACCCCGCCGGAAGCTCGCCGCGGCAATCCATTGCCGCATGGCTGCGTGGGTGCTTTCGCACGCTTTTGGCACCCGCGCATCACAGCGTGACGAAGCTTATTTTCCGCAGGCACAGCAGCGTCTCGATCGCCGAACATCTGGGCGTCACCGAAGGAACGTTGAAAATTCATCCTTCTAACATCTATCGGCGGTCGGGAATCTTCAGCCAGAGCGAAGTTTTCCAGCGTTTTATCGATCATCTGTCCGAATAGCCGCGCAACCTCTTTCACGGGGAAAATGAACCGGTCTGGCTTTCGGTCATTATCATCTAGAGAGCCCAACACGAAGGACAACGCATGTCGCGCTGGCAATGGATGCTGCGACAATTGACACGCAGGCTTTGGTTCCGAGCCTCACTCATCGGTTTGCTCGGTGTCTTTACCGCCATTTTCGCGGCATTCGCCGAAGAATTCGTGCCCTGGAAACTGCCCGGAAAGATCGGGGCGGATGCGGTCGAGAGCCTGCTCAACATCATCGCATCAAGCATGCTCGCCGTGACCACATTCTCGCTGAGCGTGATGACCTCGGCCTATGGCGCGGCGACAAGCAATGTCACGCCGCGCGCCACGAAATTGCTTGATGAAGATCGCGTGACCCAGAATGTCCTTTCGACATTCATCGGCACCTTTCTCTTCAGCATCGTGGGCATCATCGTGCTGAAGACCGGGGCTTATGGTGAACGCGGCCGGCTGATCCTGTTCGCGGTCACGATCGGCGTGGTCGCGCTGATCGTCATCACGCTCTTGCGCTGGATTGATCACCTGACGCGACTGGGACGCGTGGGCGAAACGACGAACCGGGTCGAACAGGCAACGCGGAACGCGATCGAACAACGCCTGGCGGCGCCCTGCCTGGGGGGGCTGCCGCTTCGTGTCGGAAGCGCTGTCCCCGATCACGCCATTTCGGTGATGTCAGAGGAAATCGGCTATCTGCAGAACATCGACATGCCTGCGCTCGCGGAATGCGCCGATAAGATCGGGGCGACGATCAACGTGCCGCTCAACCCCGGAAGTTTCGTCTACCCGGACATGGCGCTGGCCTGGCTGGACGTAGACGAGGGGCGGCCGGACGATGAGGTCATCGACAAGATCCGTGCGGCCTTCACCATAGGGATCGAGCGCAGTTTCGACCAGGACCCGCGCTTCGGACTGGCTGTCCTGAGCGAGATCGCCTGCCGCGCCCTTTCGCCGGCCGTGAACGATTTCGGCACGGCGATTGACGTCATCGGCAGGACGACCCGCCTGATGGCCCTGTGGGGGAAAGAGAAAAGCTCCGACGAGGTGGACTATCCGAAGATCCGCATCCCGCCCCTGCAAGACGATGATCTTTTCGAGGATGCGTTCATGCTTGTGGGACGGGACGGGGCGGGCCTGATCGAGGTTCAGCTTCGCCTCCAGAAGGTTCTTCTCGCATTGTCGCAGATGGGTGGTCCCGAGTTCCGGGCTGCCGCCGCCAGGCAAGCTGAAATGGCCATGGATCGCAGCGCCGAATGTTTGGCCTTCGAATCCGACAGGCATCGCCTGACGGTCGAACTGGAAGCACGAAAAGCGATAGGTCCGCGACGGAGCGGTTAGTCAGAAAAAAGCCTCCAACCAGCACCGGACGATGATCGGATCTGCGCTCACCTGTTCTTGGGATTCGTCTTCTTCGTCGTTTTCGCCGCCCCGCGGGTCGCGGGTTTTGACCTTGTCTTCACCGAGGGTGCGTCGGCCGCCTTCAGCGTCGCACCGAGCTTGCCAAGCCGGTCTGCCGTATCCTTGCCGACAGCTTCGCGCGGTGGGTTCGGGCGGATCGCCGCGATCTGCTTCAGGGCTGCTTCCTCGGCGGCGATGGCTTCGTCATATCGTGCGAGAACCGCCTTTTTCTCGGCGTTCAGCCGTTCGATCCGGATTTCGACCCGCTTGATCATCTCGGCCGCCGCATCCACCCTGACCGAAGTTTCCCGGACGTCGCTGCCGAAGCGCTTGCCGGCCTCCTCGAATATCCTCTTCTGCTCTTCGATCACCTTGCTCACGCTCATCGCTCGTCTCCTTCAGAAAATCAGGTTGAAGCTGGACTCGGGCGCGGGGAAGTTCGGACCGTTGACGATGCCGGATGCCGTGACATTGCCGATCACGGTTCCCGGCATATTGCCAAGGTTCATCGACGGATGGGCGAAGCTCAGGGCCTTTACCTGATTGCCCATGACGACACCCGCAGTGCCGTCGAGGATCACCGATGCGTTCCCTGCCCCGGCGACGCCCCCCTGGTGCATCACGTAGTTGTTGCAGAAGAACACCCGTTCGAACCTGATGGCCACATTGTCGGAGATGTTTGATTGCCGCAATTCGACCAATGCCCTGTTGCCCTTGCCGATGAACTTGTTGTCGACGATCTGGCAGGAAAAGCCGAAGCTGATCACGCGATCGCCGAAGGTGAACCGGATTTCCAGCAGCCCCTGCATCAGCAATGCACGATCTTCGCGACCATCGGGAACGCGCGCGAGGTCTGAACAGGACACCAGATTGGATTCGACGCGGGCCTCGAGGATCAGGAAACCCATGATCCCGGCCGCGGCCTGGGGATTGGCGTCGCCTTCGACGGGAAGCCCGGTATCCAGCACCTCATTGGCTTCGACATGCCATTCGCCAAGAATGAAGAAGGCGCCGATCCCGCAGGGGAACGGCCCTGCCGTCCCGCAATTCGCAACCCGGTTCTCGACCACGGTGATGCGCCCAAGGCAGTACATCGCGAGCACACCAAAGGACCGGCAATCCGTCACTCGATTTCCGCGCACGCTCGCGCCAAGTTCGCCGCTCAACCCGATCGCGATTTCAGTGCCGCTGATGGCATTCGCCTCGATCACGGCGTTTCGGCCATTCGTGGCTATGATCGCGTTTGCCCTGCCGGAAATGGTGTTGCCGGCGATGCGGGGCGACAAGGCCTCGTCACATGCCACGGCCGGCGCTCCTTCTGCCGCCGCAGGCGTCATGTCGTTATCCGAGAGATCGACCCCCATGGCATCGCGGATGAAGACTGCCGTCGTCATGCCCGCAAGCATGTTGGCCGAGAGGTTCACCCCCGTTGTGAGATGCGCCACATCGTCGGGCACGCCGATCAGGATGCCAATATTGCGCGCCGCGTCGGTGGCGGTCACGTCGATGCGGTTTTCAACGATGACAAGCCCCGAGCCCGTCGCGCGGATGCCGGCGCGGGCACTTCCCCGGAAGCGGATGGTGTTTCCGCGCAGCACGGTTCTGTCAGCCGCGCTGTCGATGCCGTGCCGGGAAATTTCGGCATCAGGCGCTTCTTCGGTTTCGGAAAGCGAGACGAGATTATCCGCGACCAGCGATCCGAGAGCGAGCGAGAAGCGCTCTTGCCCGGTGGCGTCATCATTCAGACTGACGCCCGTGGCCGCACCCGCGATACGGTTCCCGGTGATCGTCAGGCGCCCGATCGCACCGGGCGCGGCGATGCCGCTCAGCCCTTCGAAACCCTCGCCCCCGAGGTCCAGGCGGTTCGTCGCAAGGATGATTTCCTCGGAGCGGTAGCCGGCAATAATGCCGATCACCGTGCCCGCAATCGAGCAATCGCGTATCGTGACGTCATAGCATGCGACGACGACGATCCCCGAAGACGATGTGCCGCGTTCGGCGGCACAGGCGCAGTCGTGAACACTGATCCCGCTGCTGTCGAGAATTTCGACGACACCCTGGCTGCCCTCGGCCGCCCGGTGGGAAAACGCGATGGTGTGGACCTCGATCCCCGTCGTGCCGAGGATGCTGAGCGCCGGTCCCGATCCATCCAGCCGGACGTCCACCCCATGGCATTCGCCATGAAGCGTGATGTTCGGTGCCGAAACGACGATCGGGACCTGCAGGACATGTTCGCCGGGCTTGAGACAGACGCATCCGCCGACATCGTCGGGCAAGCTGTCGATCGCTGCCTGGATATCCTCTCCGGGACGCACGACGACCGTGCAGCAGCAGACCTCTTCGATCGGATCGCGGCAGTCCGAGAAGACCTCGGTCCACACCCCACCTGCCGCCTCGGCCAAGGCAAGTCGGCAGTAATGAAGCTGGTTGTCCTGCGGCGGCGCAAGATCCAGCTCCTCGACCGAGCTGTCGGCATAGCGCGCGATAAAGCTCCAATTGTCCCCCGGACGGAAATCGCCGCCGAAGGGGTCGAGGGTCAGCGCGACCTCGACGCCGTCTTCGAGGTGAAGGAAGGTGCCATCCGTCGGCGCTGGGATCAGGCCGTCCGCACCAGGCAGGTCCAGATCGACGACCAGCGTGCCTGTTTCATCGCGCACCTGTCCCGTCTGGTCCCAGCGCCGGACCACCGGAAAGAAGCTCTGGTCGGCATCGGGACCCGCGCCGTGCAGCCGGATGGTCCCGGCTGGCAATGCGGCTTCCAAGGTGATCGTGTCGGACGGATCGTCGACCGAAAGGATGCGCGCGATGACGCCCGGAGTTTCGGTCAGGACCCGCACCTCATCGGTGATCTCGACCCAGTCGCCGGGATTGAAGCGCAGGAAGTCATCCTTGGCGACCTGCGCGACCTCAAGGACATCGGACGCCGGTTGCGAAAGGATCGCGGTGGCGACAACGGCATTCGTGCGCGAGAACTTGACCAGCGGCGTGCCGTCCGGCGCAATGTTATGGATAGCAAAGAAATAGGTGCGATTGTCAGTGCCGCGAAAGGCGGCGTCGGGCGGCAACAGGCAGGGGTCGGGATCGGTGGCAGCCGGGTTCGCCCGCGTGGTCAGGCGCGCGGCCGAAGGCGCGATCAGGGCGCTCCAGCCAGGGATATCCTCATCATCGGTATCGCAATCGATGCCAGGGCCGACAGGGCCAAAGCTGCGCACCTGCCAGACGGTCTGTCGACGCGCGAATGTATCGGTGAAGATCGCCGGATCGAGGATGGACGGGTCGTTGAGAAAGGTCGTGTCCCGCTGCCATGTGACCAGATAGATCAGATGCGTCCCGTCTTCGGGCGGGTCGGGCGTCACTCCCGGCAGGTAGGGCTGATCGTCGAAGGGAACTGGCTCGAGCCCCCACATCTCGGACAGGATGTCGTCGAAGACCGGCGTCCCGGTGCCGAAGTTCTCGGCCGGATGGCCATCGACATACATCGTCCCCGGACCGATGGTCAGTGCTCCGCCGGAAAGCCCGATGAGAAAGCTGTCGGGCTGGGTTGCGGGATAGCCCGCCCGGCCGATCAGATGGGTCATCATCGCGCGAAGCCGTCGGTCGCGAAGGCTGCGGTCCTCGTTGATCGGGGCATCCGTTGCGACACGGCCCTGCATGGTCGTGGTCCAGGCCGTATTGCGGTGCGAATTGAATGTCTTGCGGCTAATGTCGATCGTCATTTCGATTCCCCCGTGATGGGTGGTCGCTCATGTCGCGTAGAAGAAGCTGGCCTCGAGGCCGTTCGGAACGAATTCCTCCAACCTTGTGGACAGATTGCTTTCCCGTTGAGGCTGGTGGATGTGGTGCCACACACCCATTTCGCCCTCGTCATCGGCACCCGTTCGGATCGCGGTCGGGGACGAGGTGAGAAGCTGCAGATAGGCCGGTCTCGGCCATTGTCGCTGGACAAAACCCGGCACGATCCGCGCAAGGATACGTGTGCGGATCGCCGCCCGCTCCGGATCGGTGAGCAGCGGATTTGCCTCTTCGGCGGCACGGATGGCCTCGCCAAGCGCAAGGCTGGGCTGGCAGCGATAGCGTCTTGGCACCCTGCTGCCCGGAGGTATCCATGAAAAGCGCGCGCAGCCTCTCTGGGTGTCCTCGGCCTCGACAGCGAGGGTCCAGCTATCTGCAGGTGCAAGACGGGCGATCAGGATCGAGTTCGAAACAAGGGTGAAGGCGTGAACGGCAAGCTTGCCGATCACGGTGACTTCCTCAAGCGTGACCTGCCCCGCTGGGGAAAGGTGATCAAGCCCGGCAATGGCCACATTCGACGGCTCGCAGGCATCAATCGCCGAATCCCGCGCCACGAAGACGGTCGAGGGATGGCAACGAATGCCGCCAACAACCGAGCTTTCGATTTCGACAATCACATTCGAGGCCTCGATCACCAGCGAGGGTTCGGTTGGTGAAACGGGCGCGCCGTCGGCTGCGGCGGATAGACCCGGGACCAGCGTGACATGGCGCAAGCTAAGCCTGCGCAGTTCGTTCCCGGCGGCAGGGACTACCACCGGGGCGCCGCCGATCAGCAGCCCATCCAGCGTGACCTCACTGCCAGTCCCACCGCTGATTTCAAGCGGGGCCGTCAGTCGCAAGCTGGGTCGCTGCCCATCGGCGGCGCGCAGTTCGAACAGCGCGTCCGGATCCGCCGCAATCGCGAAGCTGCCGTCGAATGTGGCGCTATCCGAGATTTCGACGACCCCACCCTGCGCGCTCGCATCGACTGCCGCCTGAAGGTCGTCCCCGCTCGCAATCGTGTCGGCCACGCCCGAGGCGAACGCAGCGGCGCGACCATAGGCCCCGCCGCCGATATCACCCGGAAAGCCTGTATGCAGCATCACCTCGACCCGCGTCGGAACGGCCGAGGCGGAGGGCGTGGCGATCCGGCCCAGAAGCGGGTCGAAGGCCACGGCCACGGCCGGGGCATGTGCCCATCCCGGCCCGTCATCCTCGAGATTGCAGATCACAAGCGCGGGCGGGACGATTTCGGCCCCATCCACCCAGATGCGGAAGGCGCGCGGATGGAAATCCGCGAGTTCCGCGCCGAGCTCTCTCCGGCCCATTGGCACGGGCAGATGCGGCCTCAGCGCCAAAGACCTACGGTCAGCTTCGGTCAGGGGCAGGTTGAAGGCCTGAACATCAAGGCCAAGCGGGTGGGCGGCATAACGGCGCGGACCGATCTCGACCGCATCGTGGCGCGGGAACTCCTGCGCCTGCAGCCGCCAAAGCCAGATCGACAGATTCGCGATATTGCGCTGGCCTTCATGTCGGGGAATACGTCCGACATCGACGGTCGCATGGGCATCGTCGAAAGCGCCGCCGATCGCCTCGCAACGTTGCGCATGGCGCAGATCCAGCGCGCCATGGACCTGCGGTCGCAGGTGGTTCATGAACTGCGGATGCGACAGCAGGCGAAACTCCTCGACCACGCGCGCGGGCCAGCCCGTCGCGCCGCGCGCCACCTCCTCCAGCGTCGCGGCCGTGCCTTTCGAGCGGATAAGGGCAAGCCATCTGCCCACCAACGCACGCTGGCTGACCGCGCCGATATCATGGACCGGCCGATAGCCGACCAGCGCGCCGATATAGGGAACCAGCCAGTCGTCGCAGGTTTCGATGAACTGGTTGTCGTAAAGGCGCATTGCCTCGTCCCAAAGGACATCGCCCTGCTCGCCCAGCACATTGAGAAACGATTTCAAGGGATAGCCCTGATCCGCGTCGCGGCTTCGATAAACCTGCGGCAGGGAGTCGTAGAGAAATGCGCCGGTCTCGCTCATGACATCAACTCCAGATGATCAAGGGGCCCGGAATGAAGCGTCAGCAATTCGGCCCCCTGCGTGGCAGAGGCCGGGGCCGCCAGCAACGCAGCCGCGCTCGCAGGAACGGCGCCGGTGTAGAGCAGGTCCAGCACCACCCCTTCGACGCCCGGCACATCCTGCATGGTTGTCAGGATCTCGGAGGCGAAGACGGTCTGGGCGAAGCTCCGGCCTTCGAACCCGTAAGCCGTTCTCAGTGCGGCTTCGGCGGCGGCCAGCACCTCGTCGGGAAGATATTCCTCGAACACCTTGATCTTGGCCCCGATCCGGAATGTCTGCGGGCGGTAGTTCAGCAGCCGGAAGCGGACATAGGGGATGCCGTCCTTGCGCAACCCGCCGACCAAACCGTCGTAGATGGCGCTTCCCGGCAGGATTTCGGCACCCAGATCGCCCGCAACGGTTAGTACGATGCCCGGCTGCCCGAGCCCCGGTATGCGGACGCGTTCGGCCCGCGCCTTGGCGATCCCCGCATAGGTCAGCGCATAGTCGGCATAGTCCGACAGGGACACGACACGTCCCAGCGTCCGGCAGGAAAGCGGCAGATTGCGGCGCAGGTCGTTCAGTGGTTCTGGGTTCGCCCCGCCCTCGGCAGGCAGCGGATTTTCCGCGGCCTCCACCCCCAGGGGACGCGTCATCAGGATGTTGAGCTGCCCGGCACGCACCCGTCCAGCCAATCCAAGGCCCGTGCGGTAGGTCGCTCGGATCTCCTGCCCCGAGGCCGGCATGGCCCCGGTCACACCATCTCCGAAACCGTAGGTGGCAATGCCCGTCTCGTCGACGCGCAGGGTATAGACGCGGTCACCCTGCCGCGCATCAAGCAAGTTCGGCACCTGCTTCCAAAGGATGCCCCCAACCCGCAATTCGGTCGTCGGTGCAGCTCCGCCCACAACCTCGGCCGTGATATGGGTCAGGGGACCCTGCCTGGCGACAAATGTCGGAAAGACCCGCGCGGGATCTCCCTTGCCGAGCAGGTCGACCGTTGTCTCTCCATGCGTTGCAGGGGCGACATTACCGCAGATCCGCAGCGCGTCGCGTGCGTGGTCATAAGCCAGACCTGTGGCAAGCGTGATTGTCGTGCCACCGCCTGCCTGAAGGTCGTGGAACACGTCTTGGATTTCCGCAGCCTCGACGGCAGGGGCATCCAGCCCATCGGCATATCCCCCGCGCAGCGCCAGTCGCTGGCCGGGCTGAAGGCCGGGTGACCAGCCGTTCAGCGCGATCTGGGTATCCCCCGCCTTCAACGGATCGACAAATCGCCTGCGTGGCAGATCCAACCATTCGCTGCTTGTCCAGACAGTCGTGCCGCGGATCGTAAGCTGATCAAATCCGGTCGAACCATCCAGCCCCAGCCGCGTGCTGCGCCCCTGGATCGCGAACCTTGCCAAGGCCAGTTCGGCGACGTTCTCGACTTCATACAACCCCCAGTCGTCACCATCCTTCAGGGCGACGACTGAGCCTGCGGTCACGTCCTTGAGCACGCGGTCAAGGTAGATGTTGCCTGCTTCATCCGAAAGGACTTCAAGCGTGCCATCTGCCCAGTGATCCTGCTGCCCGAAATAGGGACCCTGTTCCATGTGGTCGATGACGATGACCCCGTCGTCATTGGGCCCATAGACCGGAAACTCCCCCGTCAATGCCGTCGGCAATGACGCAAAGCCTGGCGCCGCATTGCCGAATATCCCCGTGCTTTGCCGAAAGACGAGAACGCGTTTGCGTGGTTCGGGCAGCCCGATCAGGGGATCGAAGAACGCATCGTCATCGACCCCCGCCTCGTCGAGGATCTTGGCCAGATCGCCCGCGCTCAACGTCTGGCCCAGATGGTCTGCCAGCGGCGGCTGGACCACGGGGGGCATGGGATCTGGCGGAGGGGCAAAGGCGAAATGCGCGGGAGTGGTCGCGATCGGGTCTATCACAAGATGCGTCAGATCAATCGCATCCGGATCAAGCGCGGGGTTCGCGGGCTCGATCGTAACCGAAGACACCCTCGCGAAAACCGGCGTGCCGTCATCTGCCGCGAAGGCCACGCCGTCGCCTGATTTCAGACCGGTGCGTGTTCCCGCCAGCGCCAGCCTCGTCGTGCCCGCAGTCAATTCCTGGGGTGCATCCAGAAGCGGGCGCATCGCGTTCCATGCGCTGCGCGCCGGGATGGAGGCCGTGGTCTCGAAGATCACAGGCGCTTCGTCGGGGCCGGGCGTGCTTTGCACCTTTACGCCCGAAGGCAGCTTGATCGATCTGGGCGACCCCTCCACCTCGGACATGCGAAAGGCGATTTCCACCTCGGCCGCGACGCCCGGTGAAGGCGCATAGCCGACAAGCATGGCCAGCCCGTGCAGCGAGTTCAGCTCGCGCGCGGTCGGAAGCAAGGTCTCGACTGTCAGTCTTTCGGCATAGAAGGTCAGGATATCGCCCACGACCGCCCATGCATCCAGCGCGGCGATCGAGAAATCCACCGCCGGATCGCGCGTGCGAAGATCAGCCAGCGCGCCGTGTTCGGACGATGAGAGCCGAGCCAGCATCGTGTCGAGAAAGCTCGTGTAAGTCCCCGCCCTTACCGAGATATTGGTCAGACCCGGTCGGTTCCAGGCCGCTTCCGGCGTGGAAACCATGATGCCTTCGCATGCGCAGCAACTGTCCGCCATCAGCGCCCCCCTTTCATCCTGAGCCGCAGCACGCCCCGCCCGGGATGGCTCGGGTCGTTCTGAAGCTGGGCCACCTCGCGCCTGCCGAAAAGCAACCGCCCCGCCCCCAGCCCGCTCGATCCGGGATCGTTGAAACGTCGAAACAGGATAGCCGTGACGCCGCAGACCCCTTGGACACGCTGCGCGAGCGCGACGAGAGGTGACAGGTAAAGTGTCCTGCCAAGCTCCATCCGGTCAGGGTGGAACGCGCCAAGACTGCCATCGGGCAGGACCCGGGCCGAAAACACATCGGCAAGCGCGGCCTTCACCTGTCCGCTCAGATGCCCGCGGCATACACAGATCTCAAGGTCGATCTCGATCGGGACATAGATCGGGCCCTCGACCTCGATGTCGCGGCCGGCCATGCGATAGGGTTCGATATGGGCGCGCAGGTCCGTTTCGAAATCCGGATCGACCGCCAAGCCGCCCCGACGGTCCACCGTAAGCAGCGTTGTGTGCCATGACCCGGTATGCATGACATCGGTGACGCTGCCCTGCAGGGGGCCTTCGGGCGGCAGGAATCGGCGCGCAATCTCGTCATGGTCGGGCCGGTTGACCGCGCGGTCTTGGCGGCGGAACGCGAACGGTGCGCGACGCCGCATCGAACGGATCGTTTCGGCCGCGATTCCGCCCACCCCTGCGGTGAAGTTGCGCAATGCGGCAATCTCGGCCGGGCCGCCCAGGACATGCACAAGCCGGTCCTCGCCGATATTTCCGGTAGGCCCCTGCCCGATCCTGTAACGGGCTGAAAAGCTTACGCCGGCAGCCGGTCGCTGGCCGTTCACGTCATTGCCGAACCGCAGATGGGCGCGACCCGCGCTATCGATTTCCGCGACCACGTCGCGCGCAGCCGGGCCACTGCCCAAAAGGTCGCGCTGCGCCGTCCAGGGTTCGACCACCGCACCGATCACGCCCGTCGGCCAAAGTTGCGGCGCAGGCAGTCCCTGCGCCGCGAGTAGCGCACGCGCCCCCAGCGCCGCGTCGAGCGGCACGGCAAATGTCAGGGGGCCTTTTGCAAGCACGGGGGCAAAACGGCCGGGCATTCTTTCGGGCGGATCTTCCTCGCATTCGCAGCAAGGTCCGACCTTCCCGGCTCCGGCCGCCCTTTCCGGCCCCCGACCCGGAGCCCAGGATTTCGTCGATCCGGGCACGTCGCCAATATCTTCATCGAGAATGCTGCGCCCGTGGTCGGCCAGGACGATGTTGCCACGCGCGACCGAGACGCGGGGCAGATAGATCCGGCCGAATTCCAGCGCGGTCTCGGCGCTCAGGCATAGCGGACGATCCAGCGCATCGGCGGGGTCCCACGCGATCTCGGTGATCTCTTCAGTCGTGACCGGGTCGGTCAGTGGAACGCCCGCTGTTTCAAACGCGTTGACCGCGATCAGTCGCACCACCTGGCGGTTGGCCCGGTCACGATCCGCGGGATTGCCAGTCCGAGGCCCGACCACCTCTTCGAAGCCCAGGAAGTCGCCGATTTGCAGGTTGGGGAAATGGCCCGAAAGCGTGGCCGAGGTTGCCCCCGCAGGCAACGAGCAGCGTTGATCCGACCAGGTATGAAAGCCCATTTCGTTATGATCGACGAACAAGGCCTGAAGGGGCGTCATGGCCTCGAAGACCACTCGGGCCCGGTCCAGCGTCGCGGCACCCGTCAGTCGCACATCCTCGCCTCCGATCCGCGTGGCGAAGGCGGTGCCGGCCATGACGACCGGATCGAAATCCGGTGCGACCGGCAGCGCATCGGATGCCGCCGTCAGGTGCACGAAACATCGCGCATTCCTGCCTTCATCCATCCGGTAATCGACCAGCAGCGCCAGCCGGCGCGCCGAGATGCGATCCTGCACATGGGCCAGCCAGCCGGCGGTATGCCCCGCATCCTGCGCATAGGCGATGCGATCCGCGACGACCGCCAGCGCATCGATGATCGCCATGCGTTGATCCACCGGGTTGGGTGGCGGCATGCCGGGCTGAAGCGTCGCTATCCGGTCCAGCATCACGGTGCGAAAGCTGTCGATGTCACGCGCGAGATAGCTGAATTCGGGAAGCGCGGGCACATCCGGGACGCAGCCGCATGACTTCAGGCAATCGAAATCCGAAGGGCATTCCACCTTGAACGAGAAGGCGACCGAGGCGAGCTGCGGGTCAAGCTCGGGCGGGGGGCGATCATCCAGAAGTCCACGCCTGATCGCCAGCACATGGGTTTCGAAATCTCCGGCCGCGGTCAGTTCGACGACAAGGACGTTCGCCTGGCTTCCCAGTCCGGTCTGCACATCGAGCACCTCGATCACGCCCGAAGGCCCAGTGACCGTGATCTGGTCGCCGGCATAAACAACGGGCGCGGGGTCCTTGAGCAGATGGACATGCAGGAAGCGCTGACGGTCGGCCTCGACCGGCGCGGCATGGTCGATCACCTCAAGAAAATCTATTCCGTTCAGGGCACTGGCGCGGGTCTCTTCGCGGCGAAGCAGGTCACAGCAACGATAGATCATGCCAGCCCCTCCACCACGATCTCGGCGGATGTCTCGCTCCCGGTCGCGCGGATGCGATAACGAATGTCGATGAACAACGCCGAGCCTTCCATTCGCACGTCCAGACCGCGCAGCTCGATTTCCTGCGCCAGATGGCGCTGCAGCGCGAGGTCGATCGCGGTCCGGGCGGCATCGGCGGATTCGGGCGTCAGCGGGGCAAAAAGCAGATCGGCAAGACCGCAGCCAAGCGCGGGTCGGACCAGCCGCTCGCCCGGACGGGTGAACAACAATTGCTCGATCAGGTCGCGGACATGGTCTTCGTACCTGGTGCGTGCCGTCATCCCGTCACTGGCCAGGCGATAGGGGTAGTCGGTATGGAATATCCCTGTCATGTGGCGATCACCCTTGGCTGGGCAAACGACGCGATCAGCGGCGTTCCGGTCGGGGTGCAGATCGAGATGCCGGTAAAGATCGCAAGCGGCGTCCCCAGAGAGGTGACGCGCGTCGTGCCCATGATGAACGAGGCCGTGACGCAAGGCCCGTTCGCGGCCGGCGGAGGAGGCAGGGCGCAACCGGCGACCGACCAGACCGCCGGCAGGGGAACGACCGGCTGGCCCGAGACAGTGACGCGCGGATTGGTCGTCGTCGGCATTGCCTGCCCCCCGTGCGAGCAGGTGACGATCGCGCCCATATGCAGCAACTGTCCCGGCATCATTGCCTCCTTCGCAACGAAAATCAGGTGATGATCAGCGCTCCCAGGTTGATGTCGACGGCATTCCCGACGAGCGAGATCACCGCCCCCCGGCCGTTCATGATGACGATGCCCGTGTCGTTCACGGTAATGGTCGCGCCCGAGGCGCTTTGTATCGTGATGCCGCCCACCCCTGACGGCCCGAGCCCGTCCGAGATGACGATGCCGTTCTTCAACGGCGTCTGGATCGTCACGGCGGGGGTAGGCGGCGGCGCGGTATTGGCAAGCAAGGGCTTGTCGGCAACCGTCCCGAGAAAGCAGCCCAGCCAGACGGGCTTGTCCGCGTCGCCCTGCTCGAACTGGATCCACACGCCCGAGCCAACCATGGGAACCGAGAACAACCCCTGCTGAAGTCCCGCCACCGGCAGGCAGGGCTTGACCCATGTCGAGGGCGAAAAGGCGGTAATGCCCGGGATCTCGACCTGGATATGCCCGGTCTGGTTCGGATCGGCGTTCTGGGTGACGGTCGCCCGGTACAGGCCGACAAGAGGACGGTTCATGCTGGCACCTTTTCGACAGTGGAAACGAGTCCGTTCCGCGACAGAACGAAGGATTGGGTAAGCTGCCCACCCGAGAAGCTCGTGGTGACCTGCTCGACGTAGAAAAGACCGGTATAGGCAGGTCCGGCGCCGCGCAGGCCGACGAGCTTGTAAGGTTCGAGCATGCGTCCATAGGTCTGCACGTCCAGCGAACCGGTGACCTTCAGCGGGCCGCTTTGCGCCCTTGCCGCCCGCGCCATGCCGATCAGGGCCGCCTGAACGGGGTTCAGATGGCCCGTGTCATTCATCAACTCGACGCGCAGCGGGATGGGCGGCACCGCCCCGAGCGGCGGGTTCAGAACGGGATTCACGACCACCGGAATCGGGATCGGCACCTTGGTTTCGGGGTTCTGGATCACCACGATCGGGATCATGCCCTTCTGGGTGTCGAAACTGGCCGAGGCATCGCGGATGTTGCGCCAGGCATCCATGTCGAGGTTCAGCGCCGGCTGAACATCGCCCATCTGCACATCCGGCCCCCAATAGGCGATCGAGGTTCCGACCGTCGGCCCCGGTCGCATCATGAAGACATAGCCAACCTTCTCGGCCAGCTCCTTCATGTAGCCCAGATCCTTGCCGTGATGCTGCGGGATCGACGAGGTGGGCAGGGGCACATCCAGAAGCACCGAGGGAATGACCATCGGGATCACACCCAGAAAGGCGTATTTCGCCAGGATCAGGTTTACCCGCGCGAAGTCGGGCATCGCCGGATAGCGGATGAAGTCAAAGGGGATGTAGTCCATCACCCGGCTCATATCTTCGCCCGTCACGGAAAGCCGCGACGTACCAGGCGACGGGCCGGGCGTGACCTCGTGATGCGTCATCACGCCGTCGATCAGGATTGTGTCGACCCCGGCCATGCGTGCGGCGATGACGACCCGCACCATCGGGATCGGTGCACCACCCGAGAGCACGAACAGCGTCGTCAGCGGCGATCGCTGGTCGATGTCGAAGATCAGCTGGAATACGCCCGGCGCATCCGGGGTGGCGCAGGTCACCGATGCCGATACCAGCGCCTCGAGGATATCCTGCGACACCGGCAAGGGGACCACCGGCCCGATGAACAGGCGCATTTCGACGCCGCTGGTCATCCTGCCCCCCTATTCATGGCTCTGCCCTCGGATCTGGACCGCAGCGCCGATGACCAGCCGCGAGCCTGTATCCTTCAGGGCCTGCCGCGCATCGCGGATGCCGTTTGCGTCAAGAATCTTCCAGCCCTGCGACGGATTGCCGAAATAGGCCGCCGCAAGAAGATCCAGTCGGTCGCCGTCGCGGATCTCGTGGATTGACGTCACCTCGACCGCTTCCAGCGGCGGCACGAAGCGCCGGGCCAGCACCTTGACGTCGCGCCCGTCAGGGAGCGTCAGGGTCATGACCGGCAGGCCGGCATAGCGGCTGTCAGGCGGAAACGGGGCCTTTTCGTCGCCCGCAGGCATCAGGAGTGCGGCGATCTCGTTCATAGCGCCCCCTCGATGCCCAATGTGGCAAGCTGCGTATTGGCGACCCGGGCCGCGCTCGCCTCGATATTGCGCAGATAGGCCCGATAGATCGCGCCACCGCGACTGGAATAGCCAAGATCGTCGACGGAAAGCGCGCGGAGCGTCATCTGGACCGTCGCCGCCAGCGGATAGAGACGCGCGTTGAAGAATTCCTCGGTGTAGCTGAAGGCGACCAGCCGGAACGGAATGATCTGTGTCCGACCCCAGATGAACAGGCTGAGCGGCTGCGTCATCGGCACGATTTCAAGCGCGCCGCTTTTTTGCAGCGCGTCATTGGCATCAAGCATCGCCGTGGTCGGCGTGACGAGCATCTGCAATGCCGCAAGCTGCGGCCTGATCCCCTCATCGATCGCGACCGCATCACCCCGCGCCAATGCGTCCGACACTTCCATCCGGGCTTCGAAACTGATCGTTTCCACCGCCGGTCCGGTCAGCCGAAGGGGCGAGGAACGGCCGGTTTCCTCGCCCATCGACTTGACCTCGAAGCTGTGCTGCAGGCTCGCCGGATTCACCAGCATGGGCAGAGCCCGAACGACCGTTCCCGCATCGTCCAGAAGCACGATCCCGCCCTTGAGATATTTCGCCCCGTTCGTCATCCGCCACGCCTCCGCCTGCGCCGGGAGGTCCCGCCCTCCGGTCGGTCCGGACGCAGGATGCCGCCCAATCCGTTCCTGAGCGGATGGAACGAAATACGGGCTTCGCGCACCTGCGGCACGAATTCGGGGGTCTCGGTCCGGGTCCGGTCGGTGACCGACGTGCCTCGTTCGCTTTCAAGCACCTGCAGCCGGCGCTGGATCGCTTCCAGTTCGCTTCGCCGGGTGGCGGAATTCGAACCGCCCTGCCGGCCGGTAACTTCCTGCTCGCCCTCGACCTGACGACCCTGTTCGGCGCGCAGTTCTGCGGATTGCTGGCCGCTGACAGTGGTCTGACCGCCGACGCTGTTCGTCGTGGTGGTCGCGTTTCGCTGTTCGGCCGCGCCGCCAAGGCGGTAATTGCGCCGCCTGACCTCGCCCCAGAGACGCTTGGCGCGCAGGTCGCCCGACAGGTCGCCCGACAGCGAAAGCGCCCCCTCGGGCGAAAGGCTGAGGCTGATGCCCCCGGTCAGTTCCGGAAAGATGCTGAGCAGGCCCGCAAGCGCCGGTATCTCGGGGACAGCAAGGCCCGCAAGGTCGGCAATGGGGCCCAGCACATCCCCCAAGGCCGACAGGTCCATGGTCGTGCCAAGCTCGATCCCGAGCTGGGTCGCAAGACGCAGCGCCGCTTCGGCGCCGATCCCGGCATGAATGTCGATCCCGGCCTCGGTCTGGGTCGATTGCTCGGTTTCGCCCCCCATTTCGCCTTCGATGCGCAGCATGTTCTCGCGCATGGTCTGGACCTGGTTCTGCCAGTTCTGCTGCGATTCGAAGCCACGGATCGCGCCTTGGGTCGCGCCCACTGCGCTGTTGAGCTGTTCGCGCCGCCGGTTGCGCTCCTCCACGCTCCAATTTCCGCTTTGGGTCGTCTCTCCGATCTGCGCCTCGCGCTGCTGGCGTTCGTTCTCGGTGCGCTCTGTCACCGAGCTGGTACGGGTTTCGCTATGCTCGGTCTCGACCCGGCGCCGCTCCTGCGCGGCAAGCATGACCTCTATCCTGGCCTCGACTTCCTGATTGTCGGCGGTGGGAATGGCCGGGTAATGCGCCCCGAGCGAGCCCTCGCCCTCCTCCTCCACCTGAGGCAGCGAGGTCCGGGTTGCCGTGGCATAGGCGGGCCAAAGTGCCGTGTCGCGCGGCACCACCCAGAAGATCGCGCGGGCCAAGCCGTCCTTGTTCTTCGGATGCGCCGCGGTCGCTATGTTCAGCCCGCCCGGCCGTGTTCCCTCGGAAAACATGGCATTCTGCCGAAGCTGCTCGAATTCCGCGGTCCCGTCAGGACGTATTTCGAAGGTGTCCAGCGCCAGACCGGCAATGTCCTCGGGCAGGTTGGGGTCCTTGCGGATATTGTAGGACAGCTTCCATTTCACATCCTGCGGCTGTGCCCCGGACTGCTCGGTACCGACGACCCGCGCGCCGCCGCTGGTTCCGCCGTAGATCAGCGTGGTCAGTTCGTCGAGACGCGCACCGTCGAAACGGTCAATCAGCGCATCGACCCCGAAGCTGTTCACCAATTGCTCGCGCTCAAGCTGCGACGCGTCGCGCAGAATCCTCAGCACCGCATCCTGATCCCCGTCCGAGGAATAGCCATCAAGCAGATGGCGCATCAGCTTCAGCCGCACCGGCAATTCGGCGGCGCGCGCAAGCGTCGTGCCACTGATCGCCGCCGAGTGGGTCGATGCGTCATGCAACCCCCGCGCTACGATGGCCCTTGCCATGTTGTCCGAAACGGTCGAGGAGAGATCGCCCGGTCCGCGCGTCAACTCGCCGATGAACCGCGTCAGTTCGGCATCCGAAAAATCGTCGCTGCGAAAGAGGCCCGCGAACTGTTCGAAGATATTCGCGCCCCGCAGCACCTTCGGATCGTCCCGGCCCGACCGCGCCTCGACGGCATGGGCCAGCTCATGCGCGATCAACCCTTTGCCCGGCGCGCTTTCCGGCGCCCACGCCCCCGCGGCGAAGCCGACATGTCGTCCCACCGCGAAACCGGCGCTGCGGATGTCGCGCGCGACCGAAGCGGCGGCCTGTCCACGGTGTAACCGGATATCGCCGAAGGGCTCGCCGAAGGCACCTTCCATTTCGGCGCGAACATCGGGGGAAAGGGTTTCCCCGGGCTCGTCCAGCATCCGGTCCAGGTTTTCGGGTGCCATTGCCTGGTCACGTTCGGCCCCCTCGGCGATGCCGTCCAATGCGCCGTCATGCATCGCACGGATCGCGGGATCGGCCAGCCGCCCTTGCACGCGCCGTTCGGCCGCATCGCCGCGTCGGCCCAGCTTCATTCCCGCTGTCTGGACATGTCGCTGGCTCACGGCTTCCTCCCCGGCAATCTGGAAAGGATCGCCTGCGCCGCCGCGCCCGCCTTGCCCTTGGCAGGTAAGCCTTCCCGGCCAGATTTCAGCGCCGCGGCAAGCTTGTCGCCGAAATCGCGATCGGCGCCCTTCGGCAGGACAAGGCGGTCGATCCTGACGGCAATCGGGCGATCGTTCATCGTGCCATCCTCCTGCGCAGCAGCCCGAGGTCGATCGGCTGATTGTGCTTGGCGTTCTCGAAATCGAGCGCGGCAAGAATGTCGCCCATGCAGATTCCCTCGCCCCGTTCGGCCGCAAGAAAGGCCGCGTTCAGCGAAACCGTGCGGATTGCCCCGCCCGCGAGCGGCAGTTCCGCAAGCCGTTCGAGGTCCAGCGCGCTGGCTGGCGCTCGCGCCGGAAAGGCCATCGCCCATAGCCGCCGACGTTCGGCAAGACCGGGGAAGGGAAACGGAATGACGAAGCGCAGCCTTCGCAGGAAGGCGTCGTCCACGGCCGAGCGCATGTTCGTCGTGAGCAAGCAGACACCCGGCGTCGTCTCGAGCCGTTGCAACAGGTAGGCAACGGTCATCGAGACGAAGTGCCTGCTGCTGCCCTCGCCCTCGCCGCGTTGGCGGAACAGGGCTTCGGCCTCGTCGAAAAGGAGGATCGCGCCGGACCGCTCGGCAAGGCCGAACACGCGGTCGAGATGTTTTTCCGTCTCGCCGAAATACTTGTCGACCACCTGAGCAAGGTCCACCCGCAGCAGATCCAGCCCCAGTTCGGCCGCGACCGCTTCAGCGGCATATGTCTTGCCGGTTCCGCTGGGGCCGCAGAATAACGCGGTCACGCCAAGCCCGCGATCGGTTGCGCCCCCCATGCCCCAATCGCGATAGACGGTTGCCCGGTGCTTCACCTGTGCCGTCATCGCCCTGAGTGCCGCAAGAGTCTGCGTCGGCAGGACAAGATCGCTCCACCGGGCACGGGCGGGAAGACGAAAGATCAGAGGATCGGGCTGTGGCGCCTGTGCCGTGCGCGCAGCTGACCAGGCCGCGGCAGCCCGCTTGCGGGGTGGCATGTCGGGCAGACAGGCTGCGATCCGCGCGATGTCGTCGGCCCCAAGTGCGAAGGTTTCGGCCAGTTCGGCGACCATCCGGTCGCTTTCCAGTTGCAATGCCGCCCGCCACAAGCCACGCCGTTCCTGCGGGCCGGGTGGAGAAAGCAGGACGGTGTAGGGCAGATCCGGGCCGCCAGTCTCGACCGCAGGCCCAAGCATCAGCGCCGGGACCTCCAGCCGGGCCGCCGCGCGCAGCAAATCGGGCTCAAGCACATTCGCCTCGAAGACTGGCAGCACACGATCCAGAACGGTTTCGCGGGCAAGGGCGCGCAAAAGCGCAGCGCGGCGGTCGGCGGGCTCGAAAAGCAGCGCGGGATCGAAAGCCACGGCCTGCATGTCCAGGGCCCGGGCAGCCTCAAAGGCAACCTTCACCCTCGTCCTTGAGCCCTCGCCCGCAATCACGACAATTCCCTGATGGATCAGGATGTGGCGATAGATCCCTTGGGCAATTTCGGCATGGCGCGGCAGCAGGCCGGTTGCGGGAACAAGCGTCGAAAGCCAGGGCAGCAGCCGGGGGTCCAGCGACTGCAGGCCGCGCAGCCAATCCGTTATCCTGGGATCGAGCACGGGCCCGTCTGGCCCCCAGCGAACCAGTTGCCAGGCGGAAAGCACGGCCGTCGGGCGCAGCCGGCCCGCGTCCATGCCCGAAAGCCGCGCCAGCTCATCCGCCGTCGATGTTGCGGCCCGCGCCGCCGGATCGCTTGCCGCCGCCGCCAGAAGGCCAAGCGCCAGCATCTCTGCCCCGGTCAACCCGAACCGCTCGGCCAACCTCTCGAACGGAGTCCCCGCAAGGTCCGTCGCATCGGGCCTTTCGCCTTCGGCAAGGCGAAGCGACAGCGATGCAACCGCCTTGGCAAAAGCGAGGCGGGCCTTGTGGGCGACGGGATCAAGCGCGGTCATGCCGGCACCGTGATGGTTTGCGCCGGATCGAAGATCGGCGGCTCTGGCAGGAAGTCGGGGGGCTGTGGCAGGCGCTCGCGCAGGATCAGCCAGCTTTCCGCTCCCTCGACGCGAAGCCGCACGGGATAGGCCCCGGCAGGGAGATCGCCGAAAGTGAAGACCGCATCTCCCTGTGCCGCTGACCGAGCTGGCGCCACGGCCAATGCGCCGCCCAATGCCAGTTCGACGCGTTGGCCGGGCCACAGGTTCGGCCGCATCGATAGGGTGACTTCGACCGCACCGCCGACACCGCGCGCCACATTGTCGGGCGGCAGCGTCGCGATCGGCGCGATCTGGATGGCGGCCGTGTTCGAGCCATAGAGCGGCGCCCCGGGCTGGGCCCGCGCAAAAAGGCTGACCCTGTAGGGGCCGGCAGCCCAGTTCGGCGGATCGTCCGGGATCGTGACCGTGCGCCGTCCCGCCGTTCCCCCGGGATCGGGGGGGATTTCGATCACACCCGGCAGGATCGGGCTGTCGAAGCGGACGAACATCTCGGCGCCTTCCAGCCCCCGGCCGAGAAGCGTGACCACGTCCCCGGGTCTCGCGCTTGGCTGTCCTTCGGGCAGGTTCACCCCTGTGATCAGGGGAAAGCCTCCGCCAAGGCTCGCCGCGACCATCGGGCCCGAATTGCCCGCCCCGATGGTCAGGACAGGCAACACCAGCGAAGACGGCTCCTCGCGCGAGATGACCACGGTCGAGACGCGATAGGCCATCGAGCTGCGATAGTTGGTCTGGAACGCGGTCCAGAGCTTCGACGCCTCGTCCAGCCCCAGATAGACCGGCGCGATCGCAAGCGCCTCGATCTGATCGGCAAGCCCGGTCTGCGCCAGCGCCTGCAGGGCGGGCGGCAACCCGCCGGCGATCACCGGTGAAGGGTTCAGCCCGCTCATGATCTCGTCGCGCGTAAGGCCGGGATGCTCGTGCAGGATCTGCATCGCATAGCCCAGCAGGATGTCGGCATGCAGGTCCTCGGGGCTCGAGGCCGAGATCAGATAGTAGAGATCCAGCGTCAGCGGCGTATTGGCCACGCGGTTGCCGATGCTGTCGCGGGTCGGCAGGACCTGGTTCGCCCAGTTCGGCTGGTTCGAAACCTGATAGAGGAACACGTTCAGGATCGACGCACCGTCGGCGACCTCGTCCAGCCTGTCGGGTGCGCGGGCATGAACGGTGACATTCGTGCCGATGGCCGCGGCCACGTCATTGTCGACGATCCCGTCATTCAGGAGATCCCTGAGCAGCTGGGTCACCCCGGCGATGGCAAGCGCAGTGCTCATCGCTCACCTCTCTGGCGCTGTGACCGGTATTCGCCGAGGGAAAGCGCGGGCTGCCATTTCGGACGCTCTGCGCGGGGCATGGCAGCCAAGGGGGCGGCCGAAGGAACCGGGTCCGGAGCGATGTGGATTTCGCCGATGTGGATGACGAAGGTTTCCTCGGTCTCGGAAGGCGGCTCCGTATGCATGTCCGGCAAGGGCCGAGGCGCGGGCGCGGCAGGTGGCATCAGCCGCGGCTCTGACCCGCTTTCCATACGCCTTGTTTCTGCCGGCGGCGGCGGGGGGCTTGCAGCCGTCATCTCACCCGCGGCAAGCCGGGCAAGGACGCGGGCTAGTTCGGCAGTCGGGTCCGGCGGCGCGGGCCGATCGCGCGCGCGCGCAGGGTCGGGCGGACTGCCGCGTTCGGTGCTGCGCATCGTCTTTTCCGACCTGGGCTCGGGCACGGGTGCGCGAGCCAATCGCGCCGCCTCGGGTTCCGGCGGCCCTGCTCGTTCCAGAGGCGATTGCGGCAACGGAGCCGGGGCTGATCGCGGCGGATCAGTCGCGATCGAAGGCGCGATTTCGGCAGATTTCGGCGGCATCAGCCGAGCGGCGCCGACTTGGCCGATCTCGGGCGCGATCTTGTCGCTCGTGCGTTTCCGCGCTTTTGGCGCAGGCTCGCCGGGGGCGGATCGGACCAGATGAAAATCGGGCTCGGGGATGTCCATGGCGTGGCCTTCGGGGGCGAAATAGGGCGCGGTTTTCGGGCGAAGCTCGCGGATCTCGCCCTTGGCTCGGGCCAGAAGCCCGTCAAGATAACCCGGCGCGCTCATGGCGCGATCATCGCGACATGGGCGGCGCGGCGCGTCTCGCTCAGGTTCAGGATCTCGGCCGTCGTCCAACCATAGGCCGAGGCGATGACATGAATGTCGCGCAGCAGGCGTTCAGCCTGCCCGCCAAGGCGGCGCCACAGGTAGTCGAGGATGTCGAATGCATTGCTTGCCGTCGCCCCGCAGGCCGCACAGGTCCAGGAAAGCGTCATCGCCTCGACGCCGGCCCGCCGGGCCAGGTCGGCTTCGACCGCCGCGAGCACGTCGGAATCGTCGAGACCGCCCGAAAGGCGCGCAAGAAGAATTTCCCGGCCGCGGTCCCCGGCCGACAACGCAGCTGCCATGTCCCGACTGTCCGGCAGTCGATAGTGGATCTTGCCACCCCGGAATGTGAGATAGGGCGCATCGTCGGCTGCGGGAAGTGCAAGCACCTCGTCCACGGAAAAGCTGACATCCGTAAGCTCGGCGCAGAGGGCGCATCTCGCCTCAAGCACGATACGCGGCCCGAAGAGCATTCCCGCCACCGCGTAAAGGCGTCGATCGCGCTCGCCCAGAGAAAGCGCCGACAGGCTGTCGCGCTCCTCGCCCTGCGTGACGGCAAGAATTGTCAGCGCCCGGTCAAGGGGGTGTTCCAGCGCGGCCCGCTCCCAAAGGGCAAGCCGAGCATTGTCGGACAGGGACAGCACGGCATCACCTCGCAGCGGCACCAAGGCGTGGCTCGGCCGGGACTTCGACCTGATCGTCGCGTTCCCAGCCTTCGTTCTCGAGCTTGACGGACTGGATGGCAAAGGACGAGCTGCCGGCATCGGCATCCGGGAAGGCGCGCCATTCCGAGACCCAGCAGCGATAGATCTTGTAGACCAGCACGATCTGGCCGGCCTCGTTCATGATTTCGAGCTGGAGATCCTTGCGGAAATCGGCCAGCGAGACCTCGCCGCCCAGGCCCGCGCCATAGGTCCAGACCTTGTTGGCCCATTCCTCCCATTGGGTATTGTTGGTCACCCCGCGTTCCAGGGTGATCGCCTCGTATTTCGCCTGGCCGGGGGATTTGCGCATCAGCGAGGGATCGCCGCCCTCGCGATATTCCATCACCTCGACGCTGCGGCTGAGCGCCGAGACCTTGTTCACGGCGAACATGTAGTCGCCGCCGATCTCCTTGATGCGGAACTTGTAGCCGGCATAAGGCATAACGCGCTGACCGGCCGTGTTCAGCTGGGTCATGTCATTTCCTCCCTCATGCGGCCTGCGCCGCCTGCAGCTGCAACTGCAGGCTGACAATGACGAATTCGGCCGGTTGCAGCGGCGCGAAGCCCACGAAGACGTTGACGATGCCGGCATTGATGTCGGCCTGGGTGGTGGTGTCGGGCCCGCAGCGCACGATGAAGGCATCCGAGGGCGAATTGCCCTGGAAGGCCCCCTGGCGGAACAATTGCTGCATGAAGGACGTCACCGCGGCCCGGATCTCGGTCCAGAGCGGGCTGGCATTGGGCTGAAACACCGCCCATTGCAGCCCGTCGAACAGTGAGCTTTCGACGAACAGCGCCATGCGCCGCACCGGGACATACTTGGAATCCTGGATCGCCAGTCGATCCGCGCCATTCAGCGTCCTCGCGCCCCAGACCACGTTGCCCGGAATGCTGAAGTTTCGCAGCGCGTTCAGGCCCAGCGGATTGATGATCCCGTTCTCTGCATCGGTCATCACATGGTCGAGCGCGGGCGCGTTCCTGAGCGAGGCGGTCGTTCCCGCCGGCGCCTTCCAGACCCCCACCGCGCCATCCGTGCGCGCCCATATGCCCGCCACCGATCCCGATGGCGCCACCGTGATCAGGCGATTGTCGTCATCGGGATTGGGGACGCGAACCCGGGGATAGTACGAGACACTGTTACCCGAGCGGAGCCCGGCATTGGCTATCTCCTCCAGCCAGTTTTCGGCCTCGGGGATGGTATCGATCGCAGCAGGCGGATCGATGAAAAGCATCGCGCGCTTCTCGATGCAATAGGTCAAGGCCGCCGCCATCACCGAGGAAAGATCGGCCGTATCGCCAAGATCGGATGCTTCGGGGATCAGCAGCATGTTGAAATCGCCGGCGTCGTCGAGCGCATAGAAGCCGGTGCGCGCGCCGCGATCTCCGCGCAGTTCCGCCGCGTCCGCTGGGTCCCCGTCATCCCCCGCAGTGACTGCGCCAACAAACCCGGCAGGCAGGGTCGCCCCCGAAGAATATTGCTCGACATTCGCGCTTGCCGAGGCAGCATCGAGATTGAGTGTCGCGACCAGCGTATCGGGGCCTACATCGGCAATCGCAATCACGGTGCTGGCGTTCCAGTCGGGCGAACTTCTGCCGCCTGCGATGCGGATCCTGTCACCTTCCGCCGTCACGGTTGCCTGCGCGAATAGCCGATCCGCAGGATAGGCATTGCGGATTGCGCCCTGCAGTGCCGAGGCCGCAGCGGCCACGGTTGCCGGCGGTGCAGCGAATGTCGCGGTCACGGGTTGGGCGCCCGTTCCCAGATCCAGCGTGAGATCGTAATCCCCAGCCGCGACGGCCGCCAGGTTTGCCGGAGTGATCGCATCGGAATAGTATCCCGTCGCGGCTGGCAGTTCCTCGGGCCAGCCGCCATCGCGGGACAGCTGCACCAGGGACGATCCGTCATTGACCACCGCCAGCGCGTTCTGCGGTCCCGCCGTGATCGTCAGATTGCGAAATATCTCGGTTCGAACCGCCTGTTCGATGCCGTCATTCACCCTGATTTCCGAGACGGAAAGATTGAACTGGGTCGCCGGATCGGCGGTCCTGTAGTCGACGTCCAGTCGAAGATTGTTGCCATGTTCACCCGGATCATCGCGCGAGACACCGGCGACCTGGATGCCCGCCGTGGCACGCAGCACCGCGTTGCCATCGACGCTTTGGATCGTCACCGAAGCGGCTTCGGCATTCGGACTGACTCGAACCGCCCATGACTGGCCGCCGCCATTGATGAAGAATTGCGAGACGGCGAAGCTTGTCGGCCAATCTGCCGAGACGCCGCCGAAGATGTTGCTGAAGTCGCCCTGCGTGAACATCCGCATCGGAGTGTTCAGCGGCCCTCGGGCAAAGCCGCCCACGAAGGCCGCAATCGAGGTGGGCGCTCCGGCGATCGACCGTGCTCCACTTGCGATTTCGCGGATGATGACGCCGGGGGTAGTTGGAATGCTCAAGGCCACCTCCCATTCGCTCGGGCGGGGCAACCGCCCAATAATCAATGACCGCCGAAGAAGCTTCGGTCGGTTGGAAAAATGCGCTTCTGGAGCCTGCGATGTCAGTGCTTGCTGAATGCCCGTCGAGAAGATGTCGCTACCGGGCTACGATCATCATATAGCACAAATCATGGCTATCATCAATCTGGCTTTGTCTGAAGAAAAGGCACGATGCGAACCAAACCCGCCTTGCAAAATCAATGAAAAACAGAAATTTGAGCCGATCCCGCGACATGCGTGGCGATCCTTGGATGCGCAGATCGCCGATCCATAAGATCCGGACAAATCGGATCGAAGGGGCTTAGACCCCCGTGCTTCCCGGCACGCCCTGAACCCGAAGCTCTTTGAAATGCCGCGGCCTGCATTTCAGCCCTTGCGCGCATCGCCCATTTGCCTGACTAAAGTCAGGAAACATCCATCAGGTGCATGATGATTGCTGACCCCATTTCCCGCATCCGCCGGTTTCACCGGGCCGTCACCTCCGAGGTCGGGCTGCTCGACAACTCGTTTCTTGGGCGTGGTCGACCGCTTGGGCCGGCCAGGGTCCTGAACGCCGTCGGCGGGGGAATGGCCGAGGTTGCCGAGATTCGCGCCTATCTTGGGCTCGATTCAGGGCTGATGAGCCGGCTCCTGCGAGGGCTGGAGGCCGAGGGGTTGATCGAATTGGAAACCGATCAGGGCGACAACCGTCGACGGCGGGTCAGACTGACCCCGGCAGGCCAGCAGGAACATGACGCCTACGAGGCGCTTTCGGATGCACAGGCCGCCCAAATCCTGGGAAAACATAACTCTCGGGAACGGCTTCTGGCAGCAATGGATATCGTGGCCACAACCCTGGGCCGGGATCGGATCGTGGTGCAAGAGGTAGACCCCGCCGCTCCGGATGCGCAGCTTTGCCTGACGGCCTATTACGCCGAGCTGTCCCAGCGCTTGCACCAGGGCTTCGAAGTCAGCCTGTCATGTGATCCCGAAGCGCGGGACATGATGCGCCCGCGCGGCAGCTTCCTGCTTGCCGTTTCAGACGGCTTGCCGGTGGGATGTGCCGGGCTCAAGGGAACAGAGAAGGGGTATGCCGAGGTCAAGCGGGTCTGGGTTGCCCCTTCTGCCCGTGGTCTTGGCGTGTCGCGGGTCATGATGAAAAGGCTCGAAGAAGCGGCCGTTTCCCTTGGGATCGGGGTGCTGCGTCTGGACACGAACAGCGCGCTGCCCGAGGCGGTGGCGCTTTACCGCAATTCTGGATGGACCGAGATCGCGCGTTTCAACGACGATCCCTATCCCGACCTGTTCTTCGAAAAGCAGCTGAGCATCAGACCAGGGAAATGATCAGCCCCCGATGCCTCGGTTCAAGCGGTGGCGGGGGAGATCACGCCCAGCAGATACAGGATGACGCCCAGCAGCGCAGATCCGGCAAGGACATGCGCCATGCCCAGCCTCAGGCGAAAAACGGCAATCAGTGCAAGGGCCGCCAACACGGCAGAGGCCCAGTCGATCGAGCCTGGCACCGGCAGTTCGATTGCCAGCGGGCCAGCTTCGAAAAGCCGCACGTCTTGCCAGATCACATGCAGCGCGAACCAGATCGCAAGATTCAGGATGACACCGACAACGGCCGCCGTCACCGCCGTCAGCGCCGATGACAGCGCCCTGTTCGTCCTGAGCCGCTCCATGTAGGGTGCGCCCAGGAAGATCCAGGCGAAGCAGGGGGCAAAGGTGACCCAGGTGGCCAGCAACCCGCCCAAGGCACCTGCAAGCGCCGCACTGTCCCAGCCCGCCTGCCGGAAGGCACCCAGATAACCCACGAACTGCAGCACCATGATAAGCGGCCCGGGCGTCGTCTCGGCCATTCCCAGTCCGTCCAGCATCTCGCCGGGCGCGAGCCAGCCATAGGTTCCCACGGCTTCCTGCGCGACATAGGCCAGCACCGCGTAGGCCCCGCCAAACGTCACCACCGCCATCTTCGAGAAGAAGACCGCGATATCGGCGAAGACATTTCCCTGCCCGCCAAGCAGCACGAGCATTGCGACCGGCAGCAGCCACAAAACCAGCGCAATCGCACCCGCGACCAGCGCCGATCGGCGCGCCGCGCGAGGAAGCGCGGCCATCTCTTCCCCAAGCAAGGTCGTTCTGTCCGCGACATGCCCCGAGCCGGATGCAGCATGGCCGCCCGCCGGCTGAAATGCCCTCAAGCCAGCCCGCGCGCCCAGAAAGCCGATAAGCCCGGCACCCAACACGATCAGCGGAAAAGGAGCATCGAAGGCAAAGATCGCGACGAAGGAGAGGGCGGCGATCATGCGCATCGCATCATTCTTCAGGGCCCTGCGACCGACGCGCACCACGGCCTGCAGGACGATCGCCAGAACCGCCGCCTTGAGCCCGAAGAACAGCGCCGAGACATATCCCACGTCTCCGTAGGCCACATAGATCCAGCTCAGCGCCATGATCGTGACGACTCCGGGCAGAATGAACAGCAGCCCCGCGACGAGCCCGCCCCATGTCCGATGCATCAGCCAGCCGATATAGGTCGCAAGCTGCTGCGCCTCGGGGCCGGGAAGCAACATGCAGAAATTCAGCGCGTGCAGGAAACGATCATCGCCGATCCAGCGCTTTTCCTCGACGATGATGCGATGCATCACCGCGATCTGCCCGGCCGGCCCCCCGAATGACAAAAGCGCGATGCGCGCCCAAACCCGCACCGCTTCGGCCAGCGTCGGATATTCCCTGTCTGGAGTTTCCCCTTCCCGCACCGTGGATGAGCCATTCGTCATGTTGCGCCTCGGAGCAGGTCTATTTGCCGCTCATGCTTAACCCGAGCCCCGGCAGCGACCTAGCGGATTTCACATGCGTGCCAATCCTTTCCCGCCCGGCGTGATCGTTGCATCCGGCTACGACAACGCGCGGCACCGTCCGCAACTCAAGAAAAGATCTCAAGTTGTTGAGTCAAAACACTTGTCCAATTGCGCAGAGGCCGTTTCGGCGATCAGATCCGCCAGTTCTTGCATCAGCGCCGTCTGGCTTGTCGATTTGCGCCAGAACAGCCCGATCCGGCGCCGAAACTGGGTCGAAGCAAAGCGCAACGCCACAAGGTCATCGGCCGGCCGGCAGGCCATTTCCGGAAGCAATGTGACACCCACTCCGGCAACCACCATCTGGCGCAATGTCTCAAGGCTCGTTGCACGGAAATCGTCATATTCGAGCGCACCGATATCCCGGCACAGGGCCAGCGCCTGATCGCGCAGGCAATGCCCCTTGTCGAGAAGCATCAGCTTCTCGCCAGCAAGCTCGGTCGGGTTGATCGCGCCCTTGTGACCGGCCAACGGGTGGGTGCGGGGCACCGCAAGGCGGAATGGTTCTTCGAAAAGTTGCCGACCTGCCAGCTGACTGTCGGTCACCGGAAGAGCAAGCAGAGCCGCGTCCAGCTTTCCTTCGACCAGCTTGCGCAGAAGAACCTCGCTTTTCTCCTCGGTCAGCATCGGTTCGACGCCGGGAAAGCGTCTCAGAAACTGCGGCACGACATGAGGCAGGAGATAGGGCCCGAGCGTGGGAAATACGCCCAGATGCAGGCTGGGCGTGAGACGGTTTCTCAGATTATCGGCCTCGACCCGCATCTGGGCGACCTCGTCGAGCACCCGTCGGGCACGTGCAAGGATGACGCCGCCCGCTGGGGTCAGCGACACGTTGCGGGGCGATCGTTCGAACAGGACAAGGCCCAGATCGTCCTCGAACTTGCGGATCTGCGCCGACAGCGTCGGCTGGCTCACGCCGCAGACTGCTGCGGCGCGATGAAAATTCTGCTGTTCCGCCAGTGCGACCAGATATTCCAGATCCCGCAGTTTCATGTCACGCGGCTCACGCGGCCTTTTCACCCACGGGCAGGCGGATCAGGTGGTCAAAGGCCGCCAGCGAGGCGCGGGCCCCTTCGCCCATGGCGATCACGATCTGCTTGTAGGGTGCGGTGGTGCAATCACCTGCCGCGAAAAGACCCGGCAACGAAGTTGCGCCATGACCGTCGGTCACGATCTCGCCGCGCGCCGACAGCGTCACCACTCCCTTCAGCCATTCGGTATTCGGCACCAGTCCGATCTGGACGAAGATCCCTTCCAGCGCCAGTTCGACGATCTCGCCGGTCACCCGGTTTTCATATGCCAAGCCCGAGACACGGCTGCCATCGCCTTGCACTTCGGTCGTGCGCGCATTGGTCAAAACCGTGACATTCGGCAGGCTGCGCAGCTTTCGTTGCAGCACGTCATCGGCGCGCAAGACCTTGTCGAACTCGATCAGCGTTACATGGGCGACCAGACCGGCCAGGTCGATTGCCGCCTCGACACCAGAATTGCCGCCTCCGATCACGGCGATGCGCTTTCCCTTGAAAAGCGGGCCATCGCAATGCGGGCAGAAGGCCACGCCCTTGTTCAGATACCGATCCTCACCCGGCACGCCCATGCGCCGCCAGCGCGCGCCGGTCGAGAGGATCACGGAAGACGCCGTCAGCGCCGCGCCCGAGGCAAGCGTGACACGAAATCCGCCTGCGATCTCTTCCAGCTTGCTGGCCTGCTGACCGTTCATGATCTCGACATCATAATCGCGCACATGGGTTTCCAGCGCACGGGCCAGCTTGGGGCCCTCGGTATGGGGAACCGAGATCAGGTTCTCGATCGCCATGGTGTCGAGCACCTGCCCCCCGAAACGCTCGGCGACGACACCCGTGCGGATGCCCTTGCGCGCAGCATAGACCGCAGCGGCCGCCCCGGCCGGGCCGCCACCCACGACCAGCACGTCGAAAGGTGCCTGGGCGTTGATGGTCTCGGCCGCGCGCGCGGATGCGCCGGTGTCGATCTTGGCCAGGACTTCCTCGACGCCCATCCGCCCGGCCCCAAAGCTTTCGCCATTCAGGAAGATCATCGGCACGGACATGACCTGCCGCGCTTCGACTTCCGACGGGAACAACGCGCCGTCAATCGCCACATGTTCTATGCCCGGATTCAGCACGGCCATCAGGTTCAGCGCCTGCACGACGTCGGGGCAGTTCTGGCAGGACAGCGAGAAATAGGTCTCGAAACGGAAGCTACCCTTCAGCGCGCGGATCTGGTCCAGCAACGCCTGTTCGACCTTCGGGGGATAGCCGCCGACCTGAAGCAAAGCCAGCACCAGCGAGGTGAACTCATGCCCCATCGGAAGGCCCGCGAAGGCCAGGCGTATATCATGTCCGGGAGAGGTCAGCGCAAAGGACGGGATGCGCTCGTCGCTCTGCCCGCGCGTGACCGAAATCTTGTCGGAAAGTTCTCGAATATCGTCAAGCAGTGCCAGCATGTCGCGCGATTTCGCACCGTCATCCGCATAGGCCGTGATTTCGACCGGGCGAACCAGCCGTTCCAGATAGGCCTTGAGCTGGGTCTTCATGTTCGCATCAAGCATGGCGCATCCTTTCCGAAAGAGGGAGTGGCGGGCCGGAGCAATCTCCGGCCCATCCGCATCAGATCTTGCCGACGAGGTCGAGCGAAGGCGCCAGGGTTTCCTCGCCTTCCTGCCACTTTGCGGGGCAAACCTCACCTGGATGCGAGCGGACATACTGGGCCGCCTTGATCTTGCGCACGAGATCGCTCGCATCACGACCGATGCCCTCGGCGGTGATTTCCATGGCCTGGATCACGCCGTCGGGATCGACGATGAAAGTGGCGCGGTCGGCCAGCCCCTGATCTTCGCGCATGGCGTCGAAATTGCGCGTGATGATGCCGACCGGATCGCCGATCATGGCATAGCCGATCTTGCCGATGGTCTCGGAGCTGTCATGCCACGCCTTGTGCGTGAAATGCGTGTCGGTCGAGACCGAGAACACCTCGACGCCCAGCTTCTGCAACTCGGCATAATGGTCGGCCAGATCGCCCAGCTCGGTCGGGCAGACGAAGGTGAAATCTGCGGGGTAGAAGAAGAAGACGGACCACTTGCCGAGCGCATCCGCTTCGGTCACCTCGATGAACTTGCCCTGCTTGAAGGCCTGGGCCTTGAAGGGCCGAATTTTCGTGTTGATAAGCGCCATGTCGCGTCCTTTCGTCAATCGGATGGCCTGTCGTAGGCAGCAGCCAGACAGGTGTAAAATCGATTGAGTCGGAGAAGTTGATAGGCGGGATCTATCACTTATGCTGCGACTGCGAAATCATGGGGAAAATCGCGCTTCCGGGAATGCCTTGTACGTGATGAATATCGCCTATGTGCCTGACACATGGCTCTTTTACGGACAATTTGGCCGGAATGCAGGGCTCAGACAGGGCCTCTGCCCGTCTCTGGTCGCTCTGCAATAAGAAACGCTGCCCGAGCCCCGCCCGGGCAGCGAAATGGTCTATTGCGTCAAGGCAACCGCTGCCTTCTCGACGAAGGCGTTCGTGTAGGTTTTGTCGAGATCGACATTGGCGCCCGCGATTTCCGGCGAATTGAAGCTCATGACCTCGAGAACCGCCTTGGCCGCTTCGGGGGACATCACGCCATCTTCGGAAATCATCTCGAGGCTGTTCTGAAGCGAGTCGATATAGATCTGCACATCCGCACCGACCAGTTCGGGCGGCATCTTCGCCGCGATCTCCTCGGGCGTCGAGCTATGAATGAACTTCAGCGTATCGACAAGCGCCGCGGCCAGGGCCTGCGCTTCCTCGGGATGGGCGTCGATCCATTCCTGGCGCGTGTAAAGCGCGCCGCCTGCATAATCGGCGCCGAACAGATGGCGGGCATCCGCTTCCTTGCGGGTATCGACGAGGATGTTCAGGTCGGGATACATCTTGCCCAGCTGCGAGATCGCGGGATCAAGCGTCACGACTGCATCGATCTGGCCTTTCTCGAGCGCGGCGACCGCCGTGGCGCCAAGCCCGACCCCGACCACTGAGGCGGCATCGGGCTCAAGCCCCTCGCGAGACAACATGTATTTCAGGAAAAAGTCCGTCGAAGAGCCCGGAGCGGTCACGCCGACCGTCTTTCCCTTCAGGTCCGCCACCGATTTGATCGTGTCGGTATTCTTGGGCGAGACAACCAGCGCAAGGCCCGGAAGGCGATCCATCACGACAAGTGATGCCAGTTGCTGCTTTTTCGCAGCCAGGCTGATGGTGTGCTCGTAATAGCCAGAGACAACGTCCGCGCTGCCACCGACAACGGCCTTAAGCGCAGCCGATCCGCCCTTGAAGTCGATCAACTCCACATCGACCCCGTGCTTCTCGTAATTGCCAAGCTGTTCGGCCAGGACGGTGGGCAGGTAGCAGATGCAGCTCGATCCGCCGATGGCGATCTTGACGGTGTCCGCCTGAGCCGAACCCGCCGCCGCCATCGCAAAGATGCCGGCCATGATGCTGTATTTCAGTTTCACGTCTTTCCTCCCTCGAAAAATCAATGATGCGACTGGCTGTCGGGACGCCAGACCAGCAGGCGCCGTTCGGCCAGAGTGACCAGCCAGTCGATGACAAGCACGAAACCCGACAGGACGAACATGCCTGCAAAGACCCCTGCGATATCGAACATCCCCTCGGCCTGGGCGATCAGGTAGCCAAGGCCCGCCGCCGATCCAAGATATTCGCCGACCACGGCCCCGACGACGGCAAACCCGATCGAGATGTGCAGCGACGAGAACACCCAGGTCAGCGCCGATGGCAGGTAGACATGGCGCAGCAGTTGGCGCTCGGTCATGCCCAGCATCCGCGCGTTCTGCAGCACGGTCTGGTTCACCTCCTTCACGCCCTGATAGACGTTGAAGAACACGATGAAGAAGACCAGCGTGAAGCCCAGGGCGACCTTGGACCAGATCCCGAGACCGAACCAAAGCGTGAAGATCGGCGCCAGAACCACGCGCGGCAGCGAATTGGCGGCCTTGATATAAGGATCGAACACCGCGGCCAGCCCTGGCCGTCGCGCAAGCCAGAAGCCAAGGATCAGCGCCGCGACGGTCCCGATCACGAAGGCGAGAGCCGCTTCCAGCAAGGTGATCCAGAGGTGGTACCAGATGTCGCCCGAGGCAAACCAGGCAAGGATCTGGCGCGCAACATCGCCGGGCGTCGAAAAGAAGAACTGCGTTCGTGCCGGATCGCCGAACAGGGCAGTATTCGTGAGCACCCACCAGAACAGGACTGCGACGACCGCCACGAGAGCCTGCAGAAGGAAAAGGACAGATCTGCGCATCAGGCGGTTTTCTCCGTGCTGTAACCGTAAGCTTTGAGCACCTGCTCCTTGAGAATGTGCCAGATGTCCCTGTGCAGGTTCTGGAATTCCGGGGTCAGCTTGATCTCGGATACGTCGCGGGGACGTTCGAGAGGGATCGGAAAATCGCCGATGATCCGTGCATCCGGCCCCGTCGACAGGATCACGACACGGTCGGAAAGCGAGATCGCCTCTTCCAGATCATGCGTGACGAACATCACCGCCTTGCGATCCTGTTGCCAAAGCTCAAGCAGAAGATCCCCCATGATCAGCCGTGTCTGCGCGTCAAGCGGCCCGAACGGCTCATCCATCAGCAGGATCTCGGGGTCACGGATCAGCACCTGTGCCATGGCCACGCGCTTGCGCTGGCCACCCGAAAGCATGTGCGGATACCGATCGCCAAAGCCGCGAAGACCGACCTTGACCAGCCATTCATCCGCTCGCGCCAGGGCTTCACGGCGGGGCACGCCCTCGATTTCAAGCGAGATCGCGACATTGTCTCGCGAAGTCTTCCACGGCATCAGCGCATCCGCCTGAAACAGGTAACCGGCGCTGCGATTAAGACCGGACAATTGCTTGCCGTCTATTTCGACCGCGCCGGCCGAAGGACGAAGCAGGCCGGCCGCGGCATTCAGCAAGGTGGATTTTCCCGACCCGGTCGGTCCGACAATCGCGACGAATTCTCCGCGACCTACGCTCAGATCCGCTCCGGCCACTGCTCGAAATACCGGCTTTCCCTTGACCGCAAAACTGATGTCCACAGCCTTTAGTTGAATGGCTGCTGTCATGCGCCCTCCTTGAAACATCCCCTCAATCCTCGGACGGTTCAACCGGCCCGGGCTCCCAGCCACCACTTAGCCTGTCTGACAACCGGGGAGCAAGGCAATGCGGCCCTTTCCGTGACAAGAGATTGCCACTTGAGGCTTGTATTCGTGAGAAAACGTCGTGCCAGTCGTGCATTTCCCACCGGGTTCGGTGATCTTTGGCAAGTCTGGCGCGTTCGGGGCGATCACCGAATTACGCAGGGCGCGGCCTCGCCGGGTCGTTCAGATCCGGCGCAGAGGCGCCGCCGCGACGACGGGACCGGTCGCAACGCCCGTTGGCGTTCCTCCGGCAGGCTCGTCGGTGATTGCCAGGGTCGCATTGGCGACCAGCTCGCGCAGTTCATCCGGGATGGGCATGGCCGCCTGGCCCTGATGCGGCATGACCCCGAGCGAAATCGGCGCGAGATCGCCCTGGATCAGCCAGAGCTCGAAATCCCGTCCATCGGCAGGTTCTGCGCCGCCGACCGAAACCCGCATCTCGCCGCTTTTTTCGTCGTAAAGCGCAGCCAGCCGCACTGCCCCATCCGCCGAGACCATGTCGGAAACCCACAGGCTGGGCGCCTCGGGCTCGTGCGCGGGGCCAAGCCAAAGCACCCCGGCCAGCATGACCGCCGCAAGGCTTGCCCCCAGGCCGAGCCAGCGCCAAAGCCGATCAACCCCCGCACGCACAGTGCTTGCCGATGCAGAGAACAATCGCCGATCGATCCTTGACCAGACGCCAGCGGGTGGTGTCACAGGTTCGAACGCTTCTGAGAGCGGATCAAAATGTGCCTCCCACCTTTCCACCTCGGCCTGCAATTGCGGCTCGCGCGCCAGCCGGGCGCGAAATCGCTGCCTTTCGGCATGGGGCAAGGTGCCAAGAACATATTCACCCGCAGTGGCGGTGTCGCCGGGATCGGGGGCGCCGGATTCTTCGATCATCGCGACAGGCACTCCCTCAACTGGATCAGGCTGCGTCGCAGCCAGCTTCGCATGGTGTTGAGAGGCACGGTAAATCGCTCGGCCAGTTCGAGATAGCTTTCGCCCTCGACATAGGCGAGGCGGACGGCCTCGGCGCGTGGCGGAGCCAACTCGGACATGCACATGTCGATCTGCCGCCCTTCCGAACGCAGGATCGCCCGGTCTTCGGGACCCGGCGCACTATCTGCAACGGGCTCGGTTTCTTCGATCGTACCGCCGCCGGGCTTGCGGGCCCGCAGCAGGTCGATCGCATGGTTGCGCGCGACCGTGTTCAGCCATGCCTGCGGGCTCGAAACATGCGGCAGGTAGCGGTCGGCGCTGTACCATATCTTGACGAAAATTTCCTGCAAGGCGTCCTCGGCTTCCTGCCTGTCACGAAGGATACGAAGACAAATGCCGAAAAGTTTCGGAGCAGCCAGATCATAGAGCCTCGCGAAGGCCGCCCGGTCACGCAAGGCGGTGCGGCCCAGCAATTCGGGCAACTCCAATGATCCATCGGTCATCTGTTCAAGCTCCGCCTCGTCAGGGGCAGGATGCCGCAAGCCCGGATGGCACGCAAGCAGCCGACCCCACTCGCCAGAAGATCACGAGCGCGTGATGCGTGCAACTTCCCTTGTCGCGGTCCCGTCTCGGAAATCACTGGTCAAAATGGAGGTTTGACATGACTTTCGCTAAATTCGGTGCGGCTGCGGCCGTCGCCCTTTCGCTGAGCACGGTGGCCGCGACGGCCGACATGCATGGCTCCATGCCCGCCACTGTGGTCGAGATCGTCACGGGTTCGGAGGATCACGAGACGCTGGAACAGGCGGTCATCGCGGCGGGCCTTGCCGATACCTTGTCGGGCGCCGGCCCCTTCACCGTCTTCGGGCCGACTGACGCCGCATTCGCCGCGCTGCCGGAAGGCGCGCTGGACGATGCGCTGAAACCGGAAAATGTCGAGACATTGCAGAAAATCCTTGGCTGTCATGTTGTCGCCAGCAAGGCGATGGCCGCCGATGTCATTGGGCTCGTGGAACAGGGCGGCGGAATGGCCGAAGTCACCACGATCGGCAATTGTCGACTGCGCCTGTCGGTGATGGACGGCAAGGTGATGATCAACGATGCCGTCACGGTAACGGCGGCGGATCTGGCAGCCGGGAACGGCGTGGTTCACGTCATCGACGGCGTGCTTCTGCCGGCAAGCTGATAAAGGCCGATCCCGCGGCGCGGGGAGCCAACATCCCGCGCCGCATTCTCTGCACGACATTTCGGAAAAGCGGATATTCCATGGCACAAGAAGGCAGGCTGCGAATTGCCATCATCGGCTCGGGCATTTCGGGGCTGGGGGCGGCATGGCTGATGGACGATCACCACGACATCGTCCTTTTCGAGGCCGAGGGCCGAGCCGGGGGCCATGCCCGGACAGTCCGCGCCGAGGGCGTCGAGGTCGATACCGGTTTCATCGTCTGCAACCGGCGCACCTATCCGCTTTTCGTCTCCCTGATGGATCATCTTGGCGTCGCCCTTGAACAAAGCGACATGTCCTTTTCCGCCAGCTTCGGCGCGGGCAAGTACGAATATGGTACTTTCTCGACCCGCGCGCTGTTCGCCCAACCCATGTGCCTTGTCGATGCCGGCCACTGGCGGCTCATCCGCGACATTCTTCGATTTTTCCGAGAGGCGCCCGCGCATCGAGAACATGGCGGCAGCATCAGCGATCTGGTTCGCGCGCTGAACCTGGGCGACGAGTTCCGCGATCGCTTCCTGCTGCCTATTTCCGGCGCGATCTGGTCCACCTCGATGGCGCGGATGCTGGATTTTCCTGCGGGACCACTGGTGCAGTTCTTCGACAATCACGGGCTTCTGGCTGTGAACGGACAGCCGCGATGGCTGACGGTCAACGGGGGGTCGCGCAGCTATGTCGACGCCATCTTGTCCCGTCTGCGCGGATCTGTGCGGCTTGCCACACCGGTTCATCGTGTCCGGCGTGACCCTGACGGCATGGTTCGGGTCGTGAGCCCACGTGGAGAAGAACGATTTGACCGGGTGATCTTTGCCACCCACGCGCCACAGACGCTTGCCCTGCTTGAACGACCCGACCCGGACGAGGCGCACATCCTGGGGGCCATCACCACGCGACCGAACCGAATGGTCCTGCATTCGGACCCCCGGTTCATGCCGCGGCGCAAGACTGCCTGGGCGTCGTGGAACTACGTGACCCGTGACGATCAGCCACTGCCCGATCAACCAATCAGCCTGTCCTACTGGATGAACCGTTTGCAGAACCTCAGGACCGCACGCCCGCTGATCGTGACCCTGAACCCCGAATTCGAACCGCTTCATGTCCTGGACGAGGCCGTTTTTGCACATCCCCAGTTCGATGCCCCCGCCATTGCGGCACAGGCGCGACTGCCCTCGATCCAGGGTCGTGGCGGCGTCTTTCACGCCGGGGCCTGGACGCGTTACGGTTTTCACGAGGACGGCCTGCTTTCGGCGCTTCGTGTCGCACAGTCGATGGGCATCGCCTGGCCACTCGGGCCCGATCCATGGACCATGCCAAGGGTCTTGTCGGCATGAGCGCGGATCTTTGGGATGGCGCATTGATCGATTGTGCGATCTGGCATGGTCGGACCGGCAAGCTGTCGCGTTCATTTCGTTACGACGCGACCTACATTGCCCTTCCGCTTGAAGAGTTCGAGCGCGGGACCCTTGCCCTGCGCCCCGACAGGCGCGGGATCTGGTCGGTTCGCCCGTGCGACTACGGTTGGCGCGACGGCAGGGATTTGCGCGGCTTCATGCGGGAAAGGCTTGCCCCGGCCGGGCTGGACCATTGCCGCGTCACGCTGGTCACCATGCCACGCAGCCTAGGATATGGATTCAACCCGGTAAGTTTCTGGCTGGCGCGCGACCACCATGGACTGCGCGCGGTTCTGGCCGAAGTGTCGAACACGTTCGGAGAACGCCACGCCTATCTCGTGCGCCATACCGACAACCGGGTGATCATGGCTTCGGATCGGATCGAAGGGGAAAAGCTTTTCCATGTCTCGCCCTTCCTGCCGCGACACGGGCGTTATGTCTTCCGCTTCGACCACGGACCGGACAGGTTCGGCGCTTGGGTGGACTGGCTCTCTCCGGGTGATGGAACGACGCTGCGCACCTCGATGGTCGGGCCTGCACGCGCGCTCGACCGAAAAAGCCTGAACCGCGCCATGCTGCATCATCCGGTCCAGGCCCAGAAGGTCATCTGCCTGATCCATTGGCAGGCGGCCCGGTTGGCCCTGCGCGGCGCAGGATATCGCAGAAAGCCCGCCCAGCTTGATGTAACATCATCCGAGGCAACCGCCGAAACCGGAGCCCGCGATGTTTGAGCGACAGATCCAGGATGAGTTTCTTCGCAGTCTGCAGGCCATTTCGCATGGCAGCCTGCGGCTGACCACGCCGGACGGGGTGGTCCACGACTTTGCGGGCTACCGGCCGGGGCCGCAAGCCGTTCTTGAAATCCGTGACTGGCGCATGGTTCCGGCGCTTGCCGCGCGGGGCGATGTGGGGCTGACCGAAGCCTATCGCGACGTCTGGTACGACACGCCCGATCTGACCGGTTTGCTGACCTTTGGCCTGCTGAACGAAGCCTCGCTTGACCGGTTCATCTATGGCGGGCGGCTGAACCGGCTTGCCATGCGCGTGCTTTACCTGCTCAATCGCAATTCGCGGGCCGGTTCTCGGCGCAACATCTCGTCGCATTACGATCTGGGAAATGAATTCTACCGGCTGTGGCTGGATGAGACGATGACCTATTCGTCGGCGATCTTTGGCCCCGATGATGACCTGGCTGCCGCTCAGGGGCGCAAGTACGATCGCATCCTGGATGGGCTTGGAGCAGGGTCTGGGCGGCTGCTGGAGATCGGCTGCGGCTGGGGTGGCTTCGCGGAACGTGCGCTGCAGCGCGGCGACTTCGCAGCGAAGGGCCTGACCCTCTCGGTCGAGCAGGCAAGCTATGCGCGCAATCGGCTTGGCGATACGGCCGAAATTGCGCTGCAGGACTATCGCGACGAGACGGGGCGCTTCGACCATGTCGTGTCGATCGAGATGTTCGAAGCCGTGGGCGAACGTTTCTGGCCGGTCTACTTTCGCAAGCTCGGTCAGGTCCTCAGCGACCGGGGCCGCGCGATGATCCAGACGATCACTCTCGCCGACCGCTATTTCGATCGCTACCGGAAAGGCGGCGACATGGTCCGAAGCTTCATCTTTCCGGGGGGCATGTTGCCTTCGCCAGCGCGGTTTCGCGCCGAGGCAGAAAAGGCCGGCCTGCGCATCGAGGAGGCTCATGGCTTCGGCCTGGATTATGCCCGGACGCTGTCGCTGTGGCTGGACCGGTTCGACGCGCGCCGCGCCGAAATCCTGGCGATGGGTTTTGACGAGGCTTTCATTCGCATCTGGCGCTTCTATCTCTCGGCCTGTGCGGCCTCTTTCTCGGTCGGTCGAACCGATGTCGTGCAATACCGCCTAGCCCATGCAGAGGCCGCATCAGGTTATCGTCCCCGCAGATGAAACAGCGCATCTGGATCATGGGTGCCTCGGAGGGGATCGGCGCGGAGCTTGCCCGCCAATGGTCTGGCCATGGTGCGGATCTGATCCTTTCGGCACGTTCGGAAGATGCCCTGGCAAGCATCGCGGCAGAGATCGGGGGAGCAGAGGTGCTGCCGGCAGACGTCACAGACCCGGCAAGCCTTTGCCGCGCCGCCGAAGCCATCGCGAGCCGCGGGTCGATTGACCGCGCGATCACCCTGGCCGCGCTTTATGAGCCCGGGCAGGTCATGCAGGTTGACCCCGAGCTTGCGGCACGGATCGTCGAGGTCAACATGACCGGTACTTTCAACTTTGTGCGCGCCGCGGTGCCGCTGTTGCGGCCCGGTGGACAATTGGTGCTGACCGGCTCGATCGCGGGCTATGTCGGGCTACCGCAGGCGCAGATCTATTCCGCAACCAAGGCGGGGGTCACGAACCTGGCTGAAACGCTGCGCGCAGAACTTGCGCCGCAAGTCGATGTCCGATTGATATCACCGGGCTTCGTCGATACGCGAATGACGCGAAAGAACGACTTCGACATGCCCGGCATAATTGCCGCGAACGAAGCCGGGCGACGGATCATCAAGGGCCTGGATGCGCGCGGGTTCGAGATCCATTTCCCACGCCGCATGACCTTTCTTTTCAAGCTGCTCCGCGTTCTGCCCTATCCACTGGCGCTGCGGCTGACGCGACGGCTCGTCCGCTAGGCCCGTGTCACCACTCGACCGGTTCGCCGCGCCAGTCGTAGAAACCGCCGTTGTCCTCGGGGGTGAGCCGAGCGATCACGTCCAAAAGGCCGCGCGCGGAAACTTCTGCCGAAATCGTGGGGTGGCGCACGGCATATGGCGCGCTCAGTCGGGTGCGGACCGTCCCCGGATGCAGGGCGATGACAATGACCTGCGGGTTGCGCCGTGCGAGTTCGATAGCGGCCGTGCGCAGGATCTGGTTCTGGGCGGCCTTTGCCGCACGATAGCTGATCCATCCCCCCAGCCGATTGTCGCCGATAGATCCGACCCGCGCCGAAAGCGATGCAAACACGGCCGGCCCATGTTGCTGCAGCAGCGGGCTGAAATGGGACAGCGCCAGCGCAGTTCCGGTCGCGTTCAGGGCAAACTGTGCGGCCATGCCCTCGGCCCGGATCGCCGAGATGGTCTTTTCGGGGGCATGGCTTTCGATTTCCAGCGCACCGATCGCGTTGAAGATCAGCCCGAAACGCTGCGGCTCAAGCGCTCTCGCCATACGGATTACACTGTCCTGCCGGGTCAGGTCCAACCCGTCTCGTCGCGACAATCCGGTGACCTCGGTCCCCCGCCGACGCAACTCGGCCACCACGGCAGAACCAATGCCGCCTGTGGCGCCAAGCACCAGCGCCCTCATGCCAGCCAGCGCGCAACCGCAACGCCTGCCCAGGCCGAGAACCCGGTCAGCAGCCCGCCCCAGATCGTATCCACCACGACCTGCTGGATCGACCAATCCCGTAATGTCGCCAGATTTGTGAATTCATATGTGCCGTAGCACATGAGTCCAAGAAGCATTCCGTTCAAGAATATCGCGCCGCCCTCGGACCGCCCGATCCCGGGCAGCGAGACAAAATAGAGCAGTCCGGCGATATAGGCTGCATAAAAGGCTACGGCCGGGCCCAGTCGAAAAGGATCGGCCAGCAACTCACCCACCTGCCGCTCGAAGACCGGCCGGATGATCAGGCTGATCCCGGCGATATCAATCGCCAGGAAGATCACAAGGGTGGCAAGATAAAGGATGACAGTCTGCATGATGCGGATCTCCGAAGCCCTTTGGCGAGATGGGACGGAAAAGCCGCGAGAATAGTTGCAGGAAAAGCCATGCTTCTGATTGGCGCCGGAAGCTCGAACATCCAGCAAGGAAACAGCCGCCCGCGCAGGATCGAGCGCGACCGCGCCGGCCCAAGCCAATCACGTCGATCCGCTCACCGCTCGAAAACTGTCGTCTCCTGCCGCCATGTCGCGCGAACCGTCCGGCCCTAGCCGGGACAAACCGCGCCAGTGTCGATCCAGGCTCGTGTCAGTGCGCCGAAGATTTCCTGGCTGCCAGGGGCGGGTTCCCTCCCTTCGCCGGGCGCCCATCCCCAACCGACCAGACCGTCATGGGCATTGTGTTCGTGAAGTTCCTCAAGCGTCTTGCCGCCATTGCGCTCGGGGTCCTTGATCTGCGCGCAGATCTCGCCAAGGCTCAGCCCGACCCACCCCATGCTCAACGGCGCAAGTGCCCATGGCTCATGGCCGGGAATGCTGCCACGGCCAGAGGTCAGCGCGACGTTTTCGGCCCCGTGGCACACGTTGCAATTCATCCCCGCCGCACCGAAATCCGCCTCGCCTCGGACGACCGGGGGCATGTGCGGCTGCATCTCGTCGCCCTGCGTTGGCCCGCCTGTGACGGGATGGCAGTTGAGACAGCGCGGATGGGTCAGAACCTTGCCCATCTCTTCGAAAAGCGCGGCGGATCGCGCAGGTTCGTCAGCGATTTCGGCGAATGCCTCGGGCCCGGACAGATCGTCCTGCGCCGCCGCAGCAGAGGCCAGCGACATCGCGGCAAGCATCGCTAGCCATCCTGCTTTCATGACATGGCCCCGCCGAACGGCAGGACATATCGCGCTTCGCCATTCAGCGCACGCCAGGCGTTCGCCATGGCAGGGGCAAGCGGAGGAACACCCGGCTCGCCCACACCTGTCGGATCAGCATCGCTGGCGATGATCGCGACCTCGACGGCAGGCATCTCGGACATTCTCAGCATGGGATAGTCGTGAAAGTTGGATTGTTCGATCTCGCCGCCCGGGGCAAGGGTGATGTGGTTGTGCAGAGCCGTGCCAAGCGCATAGCCGATGCCGCCCTCCATCTGCGCCCGGATGACATTCGGGTTGACCGCAACGCCGCAATCGACGGCACACCAGACCCGCGTGACCCGAGGGCGACCGCCCTGATCCTCGACCTCGACGACCTGGGCGACATAGGTGTCGAAACTTTTCGCATAGGCGATGCCATAGCCCTTGCCGTCATGCATCCGTCCCTGCCAGCCCGAGATCTCGGCGACCTTTTCGATCACGCCGCGCTCGCGCCGGGCTTCAGGGGAAAGCAGCTCCAGCCGCCCTTCCACCGGGTCCTTTCCCGCCGCTTCTAGCACTTCGTCCAGGAAGGTCTCGACAGCATAGGCGGTATGGGTATGACCTACGGATCGCCACCACAGGACCGAAACCGGGCTTTCCATGCGCGCCCAGCCGATGCGGCGGGCGCCGAACTGGTAGGGCAGGCCCGTCGATCCTTCGAACGAAGTATTGTCCGGCCCGCCCTGCAGCATCGGCTCCATCGGCGTTCCCACCATGATCGACTGGTTCGCGATCGTGTTTTCCCAACCGATGATCTTGCCTTGCTGATCGATCCCCGCGCGAAAGCGGTGGACGGTCATCGGGCGATAATAGCCGCCACGGATGTCATCCTCGCGCGTCCAGACCAGCTTGAAGGCGCCGTTCCGGCCGGCGGCCTTGGCGATCTCGGCCGCTTCGGCAGCGAGATGTGCCGAACCCTGCGCCCGTCTCCCGAAGGAGCCACCGGCCAGCAGAACATTGATCGCGACCGCATCGACCGGCAGGCCAAGCGTGGCCGCCACCGTGGGGCGGTCAAAGGCCGGGAACTGGCAGCCATACCAAAGTTCGGCTCTGCCATCGCTCAATTCGATCACCACATCCAGCGGTTCCATCGGGGCATGGGCAAGGTATGGAAAGTGGTATTCTGCCTCGATCACCTTCGCCGCGCCGGAGATGGCGGATAGATCGCCCTGTTCCTCGACGGTCTGGCCACCCTCTGCCGCTGCTTTTGCGAAGCTTTCGAACATTTCGGCCGAACCCCGCGTTTCGGCTTCGCTGTCGTCCCAGGTGATCGACAAAGCATCTCGGCCCTTCAGCGCGGCAAAGGTGTTCGCCGCATAGACGGCAATCCCGGAAGGGATTTGCCTGACCATTTCGACACCCTTTACCGCAAGCGCGGCACTGTCATCATAACTGGCGACCCTGGCCCCGAATTTCGGCGGGCGGGCAACGATGACGGTCACCATCCCCTCACGATAGACATCGAGCGCGAACTGGGCCGAGCCATCCGTCTTGTCCCGTGTGTCGAGCTTGGGCCTGTCCTTGCCGATCAGCACGAAATCGGCTGGCGACTTGACTGGCGGGTCCTCGGGAACGGGCTGGGTTGCCGCGGCCTGAGAAAGCGCCCCGAAGCCAGAGCTGCGCCCCGAAGGGGCATGCGAGACGATCCCCGCCTTCACTGTGATCTCGGCTGCAGGCACGCCCCATTCCTGTGCCGCTGCGGCGACCAGCATGCTTCGCGCCGCCGCCCCCGCCTTGCGCATCTGCATGTAGCTGTTAGCGATCGAGGTCGATCCGCCCGTCCCCTGCGCCCCGAAAGCGAGATTGGCATAAAGTGCGTCATCTGCGGGCGCCCCCTCGGCCCGCATCTGTGACCAGTCGGCATCAAGCTCTTCGGCGGCAAGGGTCGCAAGGCCGGTATAGGGCCCCTGCCCCATTTCCAGATGCTTGACCAGGACGGTCACGAGATCATCCGAGCCGATGCGGATAAAGGCGTTCGGTGCGAAAGGACCGATCGCGGTCGCCTGCGCGCGCGCCCGTCCCAGCGGCAAGACCAGCCCCAAAGTAAGCCCCGCCCCGGCTGCCAGAAATCCCCTGCGGGTCGTCGCCATCTGCATGGCTCAGCCCTCCAGCGTCTTGGCGGCGTCATGGATCGCCTGCCGAATGCGGACATAGGTGGCGCAGCGGCATATGTTGCCTGCCATCGCATTGTCGATATCTGCGTCCGTGGGATTGTTGACCATCTGCAGCAGGGCGGTCGCCGACATGATCTGGCCCGACTGGCACCAGCCGCATTGCGGCACGTCGATCGCCGTCCAGGCCGCACGGACCGCCTGGATCTCGGGCCCTTCCATTCCCTCGATCGTCGTGACCTCGCGGCCCTCCACCATCGAGATGGGGGTGACGCAGGATCGTCGTGGCATTCCGTCTAGCATGACGGTGCAGGCGCCGCATTGCGCGATGCCACACCCGAACTTGGTCCCGGTGAGACGAAGTTCGTCGCGCAGCACCCAAAGCAGCGGAGTGTCCGGGTCGATGTCGAGCTCATGGTCCCGACCGTTCACACGGAAGCTGGTCATACCTCGCCTCGATAGCTGGGCAGCGGTTGAATGATGCGCGTCTCGATGCCGAGGTCAAGGGTTCTTGGCCCTAAATCCCGGCAGCCGCGATCACAACTTCGCTCTTCGGGGCTCGACGGCCCAACGGTTCTGACCTTCCCCCGGCGCTCTGGCATCCCCGCAGGGTGACGGGCTGCTCTGGGCCGGCACGGCCGAAAGGATGAGGCCGAGGAACGCCTGGGACGTGGCGGCGGCCCCAGGACAATTTGCGTTTCCCTGAGCGGAAAGTCTCAAAGCCGAGTCGGCGGAGACGCCTTGCAATCGTGTCTATGCTGGCTCGCGCTGACGCATGGCCCGACCCTCGACGATCAGTTGCGGCGCGCCTCTGGAACAGGGCTCGACGCGCGCCTCGACATCAAAGACCTCGCGAAGCAGCATTGGCGTGACGACTTCGTCGGTGGGGCCGCAGGCGGCAAGGCGGCCCTGGTCGATCACCATCGCGGTATCGGCAAAGCGCAGCGCATGGCCAAGGTCATGCAGCGCGATGACGATCAGCAGCCCTTCGTCCTGCGCCAGGCGACGCAGAAGTGACAGAAGGTCCAATTGCCGACTGAGATCCAGCGCCGAGGTCGGCTCATCCATCAAAAGGATCTGCGGCTGCTGCGCGAGCGCCTGCGCCGCGTTCACCATCTGGCGTTGGCCTCCGCTCAGATCACCCACATTCTGGCTGCGCAGATGGGCGATGCCCAAAAGGTTCAGCACGCGCTCGACCTCGGCATGATCCTCGGACAGGACCTTCAGGCGACGGCCCTGCATGCGGGCCAGCAGGATCGATTCATAGACCGACAGCACAGGCCGCGCGCCATTGTCCTGCGGCATGTAGGCGATGGGTCGGGCTGACGTTACGCCCTCGACCAAGATCTTGCCCGGACCAGAAAGCAGGCCGAAGATGCGTCGGAACAGGGTCGATTTCCCGGCCCCGTTCGGCCCCAGAAGCGCAACCAGTTGCCCGCCTTGCAGCGCCGGGGTCGAGATGCCCGAAAGCACTGTCTTGCCCCGATAGGCGGCGCTCAGATCGGTCAGCTGCAGGCTTACCACGATGCCCCCCTGCGGCTCAGGATCAGATACAGGAAGAAGGGAATCCCCACGATCGAGGTGATGATCCCGATGGGGATGATCGTGCCCGGGATGATCATCTTCGAGAACACCGAGCCGACCGAAAGGATCAGCGCGCCACACATCGCCGCGCCGGGCAAAAGGAAACGCTGATCTTCGCCCAGAAGCATCCGCGCAATATGCGGACCGACCAGTCCGACAAAGCCGATGGTGCCCACGAACGAGACCGAGATGGCCGCGAGCAGGCTGACGATGACCAGCACCTCGAGCCGCAGCCTGCGCAGCTTTACGCCCATGCTCTCGGCCTTGGCGTCGCCCAGCCGCATCGCGGTCAGCGCCCAACCGCGCCGCGCCAGCAGGGGCAGCGACAAGACCAGAACCGCAAGCGAGATCCAGAGCTTGGGCCAGGTCGCTTTCGTCAGGCTTCCCATGGTCCAGAACACCACCGCGGCGACGGCCTGCTGGCTGGCAAAGAACTGGATCAGCGACATCAGCGCGTTGAAGATGAAGACCAGCGCGATCCCCAGAAGCACGATGGTCTCACTGCTGACACCACGACGCAGGCTCAGGCCATAGATCGCCAGCGAGGTCAGCATTGCCATCAGGAAAGCATTGACCGGAATGACATATTCTATGGCAAACGGAACGATCGCCACGCCGAAGGCCAGTGCCAAGGCCGCCCCGAAGCCCGCGCCCGCCGAAATTCCCAGCGTGAAGGGGCTGGCCAAGGGATTGTTCAGGATCGTCTGCATCTGCATGCCTGCAATCGACAGGCTTGCCCCCACCGTCATCGCCATCAGGGCAACCGGCATGCGGATTTCCCACAGGATGACGCGGATGCGTTCATCTACGGCACCGGGGCGCAGCAGCGCATCGACCACCTCACCCAACGAATAGCGAGCCGGGCCAAGTGCCAGATCGGTGCACAGGCTCAGGATCAGCGCCGCCGCCAGGGCCACAAGGATCAGTTGTTTGCGAATGACGAGGGCGCGATAAAAATCGCGCCCCGCCACATGCTGATCCTGAGGCTCGGCTTTACTCGTCATTGAGCGATACCCAATAGCCCGGTTGGTAATCCACCGGCAGGAATCGGGTGTGCAGTTCCTTCAGCGTAGCCTCGGGATCGAGATCGGCGAAAAGTTCCGGCTGCAGCCATTTCGCGAGCTGCTGGACCGCGACGAAATAATAGGGGTTGTCATAGAACTGGTGCCAGATGGCGTGGAAATTGCCGGTCTCGACCGCCTTGATGCCGGTCATCGCGGTGCGCTTGGTCAACGCCTCCAGCTTTTCATGCGCAAGCTTCACGTCCGAGCCGGGGCCGACACCGACCCATGCGCCGCCGGGCACATAGGCGTCCCATTGGCCGCCGGTCACGATGACCTGATCAGGGTTTGCAGCGATGATCTGTTCGGGGTTCAGCGTGCCGAAAGTGGTCGGCAGAATGTCCTTGGCGATATTCGTGCCGCCCGCCATCTCGATATATTCGCCGAAATTGCCATTGCCGAAGGTCATGCAGCAATCATCCGAATAGCCGCCGGCGCGATCGACAAAGACCATGGGGCGCGTGATCTCGGATTGGGCGATGACATCGGTCACACGCTTCATCTGCTGATCGACGAAATCGAGATATTCCTTGGCCTTGTCTTCCTTGCCAACCAGCTTTCCGATGATTTCCATGGACTTGACGCTATGGGCCACCGGGTCTTCGCGGAAGTCGACATAGACGATCGGAATGTCCAATTCCGACAGTTTCTTGTCATAGCCTGCATCCTCGGTCGCTGCCTTGGATTCAAGATTCATCAGGATGACATCGGGCTTCAGCGCGGCGGCCTGTTCAACATCGAACGTGCCGTCCTTGAAGCCGCCAAAGGTCGGCAGGTCCTTCAGCTGCGGGAATTTCGCGGCATAGGCGGCATAGGTGTCGGGATCGGCCTGCAACAGATCCTCGCGCCAGCCGACGACGCGGGCGAAGGGGTTTTCACGTTCCAGTGCGCCCAGCAGATAGATCTGTCGCCCTTCGCCCAGGATGATGCGCTCGGCGGGCGCCTCGATGGTGACTTCGCGTCCCGCAATATCGGTCAGGGTAAGAGGATCGGCAAATGCCGCCGAGAATTGGACCGCACAAAACGCGGTGGTCAGGGCGAAAAGGCGCGCAAGCATGGGACAACCTGTATTTGGCAAGAGGTTCTGCGTGGCTTAGACGAATCTTTATCATTGAAGTCAAGATTGACTTGACAAAATCAGTCGGATTCGGCGTGGACTGGCCGATCTCGCGTTCAGATCCCGGCGAGGAATTACAGGGGCTATCCCACCCTTGGATCATCGGCCATGAGGCGGTCAAAGGCCTGAAGAAGCATGGACCAGCCCGCGGCAAGGATCGCGGCTTGCAGGAACAGGAACGTTGCAGCGAAAAGAAGGGGTGTGGCGAATGAACCTGTCATGCCGCGTCCTTCAAGCCCGTAGCTGAAGGCAAACCGAACCGGGCGCCTGTTCAAGGGAGGGCGATCATGAGGATCCTGCTGATTGAGGATGACGCCGGGCTGGGCCCCGCCGTACGTGAACAGATCGTCGCCGACGGTCATCTGCCCGATTTGGTGCGCGCGCTGGCCGATGCAGAAGCTTGCGTCGCGGCTGTCGATTACGACCTGATCTTGCTGGACCTGATGTTGCCCGATGGGCGGGGCATCCCGTTTCTCCGAGCCCTGCGTGGGCGGGGTGCGACGACACCGGTGATCATCCTGACCGCGATGGACCGTATCTCGGACCGGATCGAAGGGTTGAATGCCGGGGCGGACGACTATCTGGTCAAACCCTTTGATCTGTCCGAGCTTTCTGCCCGGATCGGGGCGGTCGCCCGACGCTATAACGGCAATCCCAATCCCCTGATCGCGCTTGGTGCGTTCCGCGTCGATCTGGCGGCACGACAGGTCTCGGGGCCGGATGGGCCGGTCGATCTGGGCCGACGGGAATGGATCGTCCTCGAGACGCTGTTGCGCAACGCCGGCCGCTACGTCTCGCGCGCCGAGATCGAGGACCGGCTTTACAGCTTCGAGGAAGGCGCCCTGAGCAACACGGTCGAGGTCTATGTCAGCCGCCTGCGCCGCAAGCTGGGCCGAGACCGCATCCAGACCCAGCGCGGCCTGGGTTACCGCATCCCGAAATAACCTGTCCGGCGTTCAGCTTCGCTTCAGCTTGGCCCGTTAATCCGACCGCAGAAACGATGATCCGGGCCGCGCGAGCGGTTGCCGGAGCGGAACTGCATGGACAGGAACATGACCTCATCCAATCTTTGGCTTGGCATCGGCCTTTTGGGCCAGATGCTGTTCAGCGCCCGATTTCTGATCCAGTGGATCACCAGCGAAAGACAGGGCCGCAGTGTCATCCCCCTGGCCTTTTGGTGGCTTAGCCTTGCAGGCGGGGTCACGCTTCTGTCCTATGCGCTGGCGCGGCACGATCCGGTCTTCATCATGGGTCAGGCCTCGGGGCTGATTGTCTATCTGCGCAATCTGCGCCTGATCCGGGCCGAGGGCACGGCCAAGGCCCCCGCATGAGCGACCAGATCTCGCAGATCCGAGGCGACTCGCTGGTGGTTCCGCCGCTGGCACTGGCGATGATGCTTTTCGCAGGACTTTCGGTGCTGGGCGTCCTGCTGCGCCCGGCGATGCCCATCGACGAAACCCGTTATCTGACCGTCGCATGGGAGATGCGGCTGTCCGGCGATTGGCTGGTGCCGCATCTGAACGGGCTCTCCTACAGTCACAAGCCGCCATTGCTGTTCTGGCTTATCAACCTTGTCTGGCTGGTGACAGGCCCTTCCGAGACCGCTGCGCGTCTGGTCGCGCCCGCTTTCGGGTTCGCCTCGGTCTGGGCGACGGCGCGACTGGCGCGCAAGCTCGTCCCCGATGAGCCCGAAATCAGCGGCCATGCCGCGCTGGCTTTGTCGGGGATGCTGGGCTTCAGCTTCTTTGCGGGGCTGACCATGTTCGACGCGATGCAGGTGCTCGCAACGGTGCTGGGTGTCACCGCGCTGACGGGAGTGGCATCGCGCGGGCGGGCGGCATGGCTAGGCTGGGGAACGGCGCTAGCGCTTGGCGCCCTGGCCAAGGGCCCCGTCACTCTGGTGCATCTTCTGCCTGTGGCGCTGACCACGCCCCTTTGGGCCGGAACGGATTGGAGATCGACTGCCAAGGGGCTGGCACTGGGCCTGCTGACCGGCCTCGGCCTTGTCGCATTGTGGCTGGGTCCGGCGCTTGTTGCGGGCGGGTCAGAATACCGCACCGCTGTCCTTTGGACGCAAAGCGCGGGGCGCGTCGTCGATTCCTTTGCCCATCAAAAGCCAATCTGGTTTTTCCTTGCCATGATGCCGCTGCTGATCTGGCCATGGGGCTGGTCCCTCGCCAGCTGGCGCGCGGCGCGGCTGACAGGGCCTCTGGCCGTCTGGGCCCTTGCCGATTTCGCGATCTTCAGCCTGATCAGCGGCAAGCAGGCGCATTATCTTTTGCCGATGCTGCCCGCCTTGGCCATCGCCTTTGCCCCGACGCTGGCTGTGCCACGCATGCCGATGCGATTAGCGGCGATCCTTCCCCTGGACTTGGCCCTGCTGCTGGGAGCGATCATGCTGGGCCTTGGGCCCAAGGAATGGGGAATTGCCGCGCAACCGCTCGCGCCCGCGCTTCTGGCGACCGCCCTGGCCCTGACCGCTGCCCTGCTGGTCTGGAGCGGAGGCATTTATGCCGCCATGGGGAGCTGCGCCCTCATCCTGTCGCTGTCCGTGCTGTTTCTGGGTCAGATGACCAAGATCTACGACGCGGGCAATCTGGGCCACCGGCTTTCCTTGCATGACATGGCAGGCGTGGGTCTGGTCAGTGGCGATTACGCGGGCGAGTTCAACTATGCCGGGCGGCTGGAACATCCAGTCAGGCTGTTCGACACGCCCGAAGCGGGCCTTGCATGGCTGGCCGAATGCCCCGCGCGCATTCTTGTCATGCCCGGCGAACACGGGCCGCAAGACCGCGCGGCTTCGGACGTCATCACCTTCCGCAGCCAGAATTACGGGCTGTGGCTTTCCCCTGACCAAGACCAACAAGACCATGAGGCATGCCG
>NZ_JAVQLW010000006.1 GCF_031822435.1 Paracoccus sp. MBLB3053
ATGGGCATCGGTGAGAGCTTGCTTTGCCTTCGCCAGGCGCTGAGAAAACTGCTGCTGCAGAGCGAGAAGATCTTCCAGCGAGAGCTTTCGACGCCATTGGCGATTGGTTGTAGTGATCAATTCATGGATATCTGGCCAAAGGGAGAGTTCGGGCTGGATGTCAGCACCATGGGCTGCCAAAGCGATGAGGTCGCGTCGCATGAGGCTGAGCGCTTCGCGAAGGCGCCTGATTTCTTCTTCACCTTGGCGAGCCGTGTCTGCGGCCTGGCGAATTTCGACAGAACGATGGAGTAGGGGGGAAAGATCGAAGCCGAAGGCTACGCGAGACTTTTTGTCATTGCGGCAATAGCGCTTTCCATTTGGACTGTCGCGTCGCGCAATGATCCCCGCTGAAACTAGGTTCGCGAGATGCCGACGCATGGTCGAATCAGCCATGCCGTTCAGCCGCTCGCAAATGGACTTGTTCGACGGAAAAACAACCATCTCCGACCCGTCAGCAAGTTCGTCGTGGGGAAAGTAGCTGATTAGCCCTTGTAGAACCGTCAGGTCGCGTTCGCTGAGATCGAAGGCAGCTTTCGCTTTGGACAGCTCTCTGAACAGCTCCCATTTGTTTTGGGGGCGAAACGGCTTTGTCGTTAGCGAATTCGTGTTCTGGCCTTGCATGCGGCCGTACGAGATCGGCCGCATAAACGGCGAAAGGGGAATGTAATCCATCTTTTCGATCACGAAGACAAAAAATACCCGGCCCGCGAATCGAATGACTCTTGCGGGGTAAGCGGCGGGTCGCTAAATTCAGAAGTGCGAAAACTGAGAGTAGCGGGTTCGCCTGCTATGACCTGATAGGGTCTCGCGAAGTTAGCTTCGCGGGGCCTTTTCTTTTGCCTGTATCGTGCCTCCTTCTTTTTGTGTTGCTCGTCCTCAGTCTTCCTTGCGCTTCCAGCGCTTGTGAAGTTCGTTAATCAGAGTGGAGGCGTTGAGCTCAATCCACTTGATAAAGTCTGGCTCGGTTGTTTGCAGATCAAGCTTCAGTCGCTTGCCGCGGCTCGAGGTTTTTATGATCGCTGAGCCCACACCGTCGATATGAAGCGACGGGGCATTTGCCGAGGGGGCTATGCGGACCTGGGTGGGCTTGCCTGCTTCGGACAAGACCGCAAGGAAGGCGTCATCAGATGACTGTTGCGAGGGCAGGGCGGTCCGCTTGGCCCGCAAGGCAGCTTCTATGAGGCGAGACCGATCGCTTGGATCCGCGGAAATCGATTTCTTCAACTCTTCCCAGCGTGGCCTGCCAATACCGGGTGCAGGCCCGATAACTTGGATCAGGTCCTCGCCAACAGCACGCACGACACTCAAGAGTTGTGAAACCCCGGCTTCGGTTAGTCCTAGAATTTCGGCGACACTCTTGTTTGTACGCTCTGCACTTTCCAGTTGATTTCCATCCAGTAGCGCCGATGCGACAAGTGCGCGCTCGATAAAACTCAGATCCCTTCGTTCCAAGTTCTCTATCAATTGATCTTTCAGGGCCTGCTCGTCGTCAAGCTCGGCCACGATCGCCCGGACTGGCTTTCCAAGCAAACGGCATGCTTCAAGCCGCCTGCGGCCATAGATGAGCCGATAGCGGTCGCCAGCCAGCGGGCGGACGAGAACTGGGACACGTTGTCCATTCTGTTCGATGGAGTTCTTGAGGCCGTCGACATCAAGGTCCAGACGGTCGGAGAGTCGGCCATCGATTTCGATCTGACCGGCGTCAAGCTCAGAGATACCACCGCGAAGTCGCCGTGCGCCTTGCACATCGGGTGCGCTGAACAGGGTGCTGAGGGCTGGATTGACCTGTCCCAGTCGGGGTTTTCTAGACATCGCGCCCCCAATTCCGTTGAATGAGTTGGGTAATCTCGTCGTTCACAGCATTCATTGAGTCGATCGCGCGGTCGAATGTCGTTCGCGTGAAGTCCTTTCGATCGACTTCGTAGAGGGTCTGTTTGGTCAGGCCCGCATCCGAGATCGCCGTCGATTCAACCATATGGTTGACGAGGACGGAGCGTCCGAAAAGACTCCGAATGAATGCAATGACCTCAGTTTGCGGTGCATCGCCCACTTTGTACCGTGTTGGCAGAAAGCGCAGCCAATCGTAGTTGAGATTGGCACCGGCCTCGCGAATGACCCCGAGAAGATCCGATGTCATTCGCAGGAACTGTGACATCGACATGAGGTCGAGCATCTGCGGATGGACGGTCACGAGCACCCCTGTCGACGCTGACAAGGCAGACATCGTGAGAAAGCCGAGCTGAGGAGGGCAGTCAATGACCACGACATCGTAGTCTGCCTCCACCTCATCGATCACGTCACGAACGCGCGTAAAGAATGCACGGGCGCCGCCGCGTTGAATGGCTGCAGGAGTTTCGTGCTCAAACTCCATCAGTTCCAAGTTTCCAGGAATCAGGTCGAGACCATGGATGTAAGTTTTGCGGATCACGTCCGAGATGGGAACTGGTTCGCTATATCGCACCGCATCGTATAGGGTGCCGCCTTCCATCAGATCGATTTCGGGCTGAATGCCATGTAGCGCAGAAAGGGATGCCTGCGGATCCAGATCGATCGCCAACACCCTGAACCCTTTTAGGGCCAGTCGCTGCGCAAGATGGGCGGAGGTAGTGGTTTTCCCGGAGCCTCCTTTGAAATTTACGACTGAAACAACTTGCAGCTTGTCGCCGGCGCGGCGCCCCGGCAGATAAGTCCCTTGCTTTTTGGCATTGGCATCAAGCGTTTGACGGATCTCCCAGACGTCCTCCAAGCTGTAACGCCGGTGATTACCAGCAGTCAGTTCGACATCCTGGATTTTCCCCTCGCGATGAAGCTTGCGTAGGTAGGTATGATCCACACCAAGAAGTTCTGCTGCCTCTCCGCTCGTGAGAATGCGCATGGACTTTCTTGCGTCTGGAGGAAAGTGAACTTCCCTCTGGGCATGCAGATTCGCCGCAAGAAGCTCCGCGTACCGACCAATCGCGATATCAAGATCGTGCTCTGTCTCGCTCATGTCCCGCCTGAAACGTGGGCGCGGTTTTTTTCTTACCACGCGTTATTTTTCGAGACTATCCATCACAACAGCAGAGTCGCGCAAGCATTTTTTCTTTGCGTGTGGGAGAAGTTGCTATGGTTCGCTGTTGCAATGACTGAAAAGCAAAAAAATCGAGGCAGCTATCCTTTGGTATCAGCGAAAAACCTTGCGACGTCACTATCTGTGGGCGTTAGGTCTTGAGTGGCTCAAAGCTACGCGGCTTCGGTGGACGAACTCTGGCATGGCCCGCGATGAACGCGTTTGTTCAGAAACCCTGATGAAGAAAATCTAACGCGCGCGTGATCTGTTCGGATTGCACCGCCAGCGAGCCGACCTGCTGACGTAGAAGTCCTGCTGGCACCGCTGAGAGGAACTGGGTGACCATGACATGCGGGCGTTCAGCAATGTCGAAGACCGGGTTCAGAACCGACATTGGTCGAGGTGCTTGCGCGAGCGGCATCAGCGGCACGACCACGCGCGTGTTCAAACCATCCAATAGATCGGATTGAACATCCAACAGAAAACCGTCACCGGAAAGTGCTGGGTATAGCGTGAACCGGCTCATCAGAATGGCTTGTAGCGTTCAAGCGGGAGGCCGTTTTCTTCGACCCAAGCGTTCGACGCCGCCAAGGCTGTGGCATTCTCGCGTTGCCAGCGTTCTGCTTGTGCATGGCGGACGGCTTGACGCAAGCCTGCTTCTGCAGCGCGAGACAGATTGATGTTAAGTGCCCGCGCTTCAGCCAGCAACGTTTGGTCTAGCGAAAGGTTTGCCGGTTTGCGCACACCATCAGTTTGGATAGGGGGCATTAGACTTCTCCATCAATGCGCCCACATTATGCGCATAATAGATGCGCGGCAAGGGCGAAGGATTCAGCTGGAATGCGCTTAGTTCGCCTTTAGTTCTGATCTGCGACCAAACCGTATCTCCCCAGGATGCGGGCTCGAAGATCCGCCAGACTGACTCGGCCTGCTTCTAACTCAGTGAAGTCGGCACGCGCCCGTGCGTAGAGTTCCAGCCCCTCAATCTTCTGGCTGGCGATGGCGCTCCTGATGAGGCCGCCAAAGAAACCCTGAGGCGATGCAGATGCTTTGGCGGCAGACGCTGGCTTTGATCGCATGATTCTTGTCCATACCATCGCAAACTTGAGACTATCGAATGCTGAAACAAGTGCACGGCTGCATATGTGGCATTGATAGCAATGCGGAAGGGCAGGGCGGTTGAAAATTTTCGGGTTATAGACGAATGCCCCCGCTTTCCCAGCACCTGACTTCGTCGGATAGCGCGGTTCGGAAAGTTGTCCATTTATCATGATAATTGCGCCTTAGCGTGAGTGATTTCACCGCGTTCAGTATTTCACAGTGATCCGCGTATGTGACCAATAAGGCGGATTACAGGCATTTTTACGAACTCATAATAGTTCGAACGCCATCACCGGGGCTTTGCAGGTGGACGAATAAGGGCCTCTTATCGACTGTCTTTCATGTGTCGTCAGCCCCGAGCCGAAAGAAGAACCGCACCATCTCGGCGCTGGCATTCGGCCCTGTCGGATCAACATAGGAGCCAGACGGATTGCCTCCGGACCAGGCATGTCCCAGCCCGTCGATCTTCCAGTATTCCATCAGCACCGTTCCGTCACTCGCTGTCGTGGTTTCCCGGACGTAATTGCGACCGTTCTGGTGGCTTGTCGCTGTCTCGAAGAGCGTCACCTCGGGGCCGGCGCTCAGGACATCGCGGGCGATGCGGTCGGCGTTGGCTGGGTTGACAGTGAGGTCCGCGCTGCCCTGAAAGATAATGGTTGGAATAGGGCTGCGTTCTGCCGGACGCTGCGGTTCGGCGAATGCGCTCCCCGCCATCGCCGCGAAGGCCGAAGGAACGTCGCGGGCAATGCCGTGGGCCAACCCGGCATGGGTGCCGACAGCGGCGAAGACCTCTGGATAGGTCTGCCCCAGAATCACAGCCATTGCCGCGCCCGCCGACAACCCGGCAACGAAGGTTTCCGCAGGCCTGATACCGTGGGTTTTGGCAACATGAGTGGCGATACCGGCAAGGATTGCCGGTTCTCCCCGGCCGCGGCGCTGGTCTGCGGGGCTGAACCAGTTCCAGCAGGACTGGGCGTTGTCGCCACGCGATTGCTGTGGGTAGACGACGACGAACCCATGTTGCTCTGCCAAGGCGTTCATCCCGGTTCCTATCGCGAAATCGGCATTGGTCTGCGTGCAACCATGCAGCATGAGGACCAGTCCCTTGGCACCTTTACTGGCGCTTGCGGGAACATAGGTCAGATAGTCACGGGCACCTGGCTGGCAAGTGAACCGGTCTGTCTTAAAGCTGGCGCCAAGCGGGAGCGCTTCCGGAACTGGCGCAGGGTGCATTTGCCAGTTCAGCATGTCGGTCATGGCCGAGAGCGAGTTCAGAGCGACGGGTTCGCCGCCATCAGCCATCAATCCGTGTTGGGCCGGCGTGCGGCGCACGAGAGCATTGGCGGCAATGGGGCGGCCATCGGTGAGCACCCGGCGCATCGCGCCGATATCGAGAGGTTTCATTCGGGTGTTCCTCAATGAAAATGGGTTAATGGATGCGGCCTTCCAGAGCCTGCCGGACCTCGGAACTGGCCTGCAGTGCCCCGAGGACGGTGATCGATCCGATGACAGCAAGGGCAAGATCCGGCGTCACGTCGGGCGCAATCCGCGCGAGACCGACCACCTTGACGTGAAGTATCTCCCCGGCATCGCGCAGAGCCGCAAGTTCGGCGCGACTGTAGTCGCGCAGCCCCAGTTCCATCGTGTTGCGCTGGATCGAGCGCGTGACGACTTCGCCATGACTGTCAAGATGGTTGCGGATCGCGGTGCGGATGAAATCGCTTCGGTTCGAGTAGAAGCCCTCCTGCACCAGCAGATCGATGCGGCCAAGGTCGACAAAGCCAAGGTTCAACGTGATTTTTTCGCTATCCGGCGTCTTTTCGCGAAGCTGGCGAATTGGTGCCATGGCATATCTCCATCCAACTGGATGGTATATGGATGGTTAAATGGCGCGTTCAAGGGGGCTAAGGCGTTTTCCGAGAGCAATTTGCATCATGTAGATCGATGGAAAAATAGGGCCAGACGACGTGGTTCCGGATTCCTTTTGGAGCTCACGGAGCGGCTTTGTTGCGGATGTTCTCCTTGCGGAGCCTGAATCACGTCATCTCAGGAAACTCAATGGGTCCTGAGCCTAGCAATCCCATGACGGCCTGCAGTGGCGGGGCGGACAACGCAAATTGGTGGACGTCGCGATGGATTACGGTTTCGGCGACCAGTCGTTCTTCTACCGCGCCTATCGCCGGAAATTTGGCGATGTGCCAGGTGATGAGAGGACACGTCAAAAATTGGCGCATAAGTCCAAGTGGTCTGACGCATCGCGCAAAGACGAATCGAGCCCCAGCGGCGATCCTGACTCGAAAAGCTACATACCAGAGAGCCAGCCATGCTCGATCATGCGGATCAGACCGTATCCTCTCCGATAGCTATAGACGGGACGTCCGTCGAGGCAGCCACGTTCGAAGTAACCAATCCCGCGACTGGTCGCGTTTCCGGTCGCGCCCCGCGCGGCACGATAGCGTATCTGGATGCCGCCGTCGCCGCCGCAGATCGCGCAGCCGCCTGCGAGGCGATCGCCGCCAAGCTGGAAGAGCACACTGAAAAAATCGCCGTGCTGATCGCCCGCGAGCAAGGTAAGCTGCTGAATGGCTTGGGTTCGCGCTTCCAGATGGGGAGTGCCGTCGCCCGGACCCGGGACACCGTCACCCTGTCGGCACCGGTCGAGGTGCTGCAGAACGGCGATAACGGCCGGGTAGAACTGTATCGCTGCCCGCTCGGCGTCGTCGGCTTCATCACGCCGTGGATCTGGCCGGTAATGATCGCGATCTGGGACGCGGCGGCTGCCACTTGCGCTCGCTCCAGTTCTGGTAGCAGGGATAGGGGAATACACAGGTCATGTCACCGCGGGCCACCTACATCCTTCCCTACGCCGATTGCCACACCATGGAAGGACCCGGCAACTATCAAGGGCGGGATCTCGTCCCTCCTCGGATCGGTCGGCCATATTGGGGCCACTGATCGGAGACGGACCTACGTCACGCACGTGTCGGGCGTCGTAGGCACCTCGCTTTCGGATGCCGGGATCGTGGAGGTAATGAATTTTATCCGCGACGCTTGGGCCGAAGACACGACCCCTTCACGAAAGAATAAGTTACGCGCCGCCGGGTAATCTCGGTATCGGACATCATCGCCCTGCGCCGCGAGATCGTTGCCGAACTGACCGAACAGGGCGTCGACCTGGCCGTAGTGGATTCACCGCTATCTTCCCGAACCACCCAACAAGCAAGGAACACAGAATGTCCGATTTCCAACAGGAAACTTCCCTGTCCCTAACCCGCCGCGATCTGCTGAAATCGACGGCGGGGCTAGCCTTTGCCGCGGCTTTGTCACCTGGTGTCGCAACGGCCGCATCTGCCGACAACACCATCACCGACATGGGCGTGATTTCGCTGACGCGGGCAATTCGCAAACGCGACGTTTCGTGCCGCGAGGTGATGGACGCCTACCTGGCCCGCATCGGCGAGGTGAACCCCACCTATAATGCGATCATTTCCCAAAAGGATCCCGAGATCTTGCTGCGCGAGGCCGATGCCGCGGACAAGGCGCTGGCATCGGGTGCAGAGGTCGGGCTGCTTCATGGCGTACCGCAAGCCCCCAAAGATCTTGCTGCCACCAAGGACATACCCACCACGCAGGGTTCGCCTATTTTCAAGGACTATATTCCCGCGCAGGATGCGATTGTCGTTGAGCGCGCCCGCAATGCCGGGGCAATCATAATCGGCAAGACAAATACACCGGAATATGGTCTGGGTTCGCATACGTACAACCCGCTTTTCGGCACTACTGGTAACGCATGGAACCCGGCCTGGACCGCTGGGGGGTCGAGCGGTGGCGCGGCGGTCGCGTTGGCGCATCGCATGCTTCCCGTCGCGGATGGCAGCGACATGATGGGGTCTCTGCGCAACCCCGCCGGCTGGGCCAATGTGGTCGGTTTCCGCGCAACCGCCGGCCGTGTGCCCTACGGCCCCACCAGTGAGGTGTTCTTCCAGCAACTTGGATTTGAAGGTCCGATGGGGCGCACCGTGGCCGATACCGCCTATCTTCTCTCGGTTCAGGCCGGCTACGATGCAAGGACGCCGCTTGCTCTGGATAACGATCCCGCGATCTTCCGGCAGCCGTTGGACCGTGACTTCACTGGCGCGCGGATCGGGTGGCTGGGCGATTTCGACGGATACCTGCCGATGGAGGACGGTGTTCTTCGTTTGTGCGAACAGGCTCTTGGATATTTCCGCGACATCGGATGCACGGTTGAAGCGGCCAGCCCAGGCTATGATATGGCGTCGCTTTGGCAGACCTGGCTCGTAATGCGCGGATTCATCATCGCGGGGATCGCAGCGCCGCTTTACAAGAATGAGAAAACGCGTGCCCTGATGAAGCCCGAGGCGATCTGGGAAGTAGAGAATGGCCTGGCGCTGACGGGCGAACAGATCTACGAGGCCAGCATGCAACGAAGTGCATGGTACCAGGCGATGCGCACTTTGTTCGAGACCTATGATTACCTTGTTCTGCCGACCGCGCAGGTATTCCCGTTTGATGCCAAGATGGATTGGCCGAAGGAGATCGCCGGTCGGCAGATGGACACCTACCACCGCTGGATGGAAGTCGTAATCCCAGGAACCTTGGCAGGTATTCCTTCGATCGGGGTCCCGGCCGGTTTCACCGCATCCGGCCGACCGATGGGTCTGCAGCTCATGGGGCCGAGGCTGGCAGACCTGTCGGTCCTACAGATTGCCCATGCCTATGAAATGGCCAGCGGCTTTTCCAAGCTGAAACCTTCGTGAACGCCGGGGGGAAATTGCCTTGTATGCTTTGAGCTTCACTCCATCCAGAACGTTCGTCCCGGAGCATCTTGGTATCTCGTCTGGGAAGACATGCCCCGCTACTCGATCATTTCTGTGGCATCCTGAATGGATGCTGTCTCTGAGCGTGGTGTAGGTTCTGGCTGAGGTGGTCACCGGCGATGTTCGATTAGGGTCTGGTTGCTTACGCCAACCTTGGACCGAGAGGACCACCGATGACCACCGACATGATGAGCTTCCGCGACCTCGTGGAGAAGGCCCCCGACGCTGATCTTCTGCGCGAGATGATCGGCTTTGCGGCCGAACGGCTGATGGAACTGGAGGTCGGCGCCGTGACGGGCGCAGCCTATGGCGAGAAGGACCCCGCGCGGCGGGCGCAGCGCAACGGCTATCGAGACCGGGACTGGGAGACGCGCGCCGGGACGGTCGAGCTGCGCATTCCGAAGCTGCGGAAGGGCAGCTACTTTCCGGGCTTCCTTGAGCCCCGGCGCATGGCCGAGAAGGCGCTGACGGCGGTGATACAGGAGGCCTATGTTCAGGGCATCTCTACTCGCTCCGTCGACGGCCTGGTCAAGGCCATGGGCATGCCGGGGATCGGCAAGAGCCAGGTCTCGCGTCTGTGTGAAGAGATCGACGGCAAGGTGAAAGCCTTCCTGACCCGCCCGCTCGAAGGCGATTGGCCCTACCTCTGGATTGACGCCACCTACCTCAAGGTCCGGCGCGGCGGGCGGATCGTGTCCGTCGCCGTCATCATCGCCATTGGGGTGAACGCCGACGGGCGGCGCGAGGTTTTGGGTTTGGAAATAGGCACTTCCGAGGCCGAGCCGATCTGGACCGAGTTCTTGCGCAAGCTGACGCGGCGCTGCCTGCGGGGCGTGAGGCTGGTGATCTCGGACGCCCATGAAGGCATCAAGGCCGCGGTCTCGAAGGTGCTCAGTGCCACTTGGCAGCGCTGCCGCGTCCACTTCCAACGCAACGCCCTCGCCCATGCCGGGAAGAGCGGGCGCAGGGTGGTTTCCGCCTTCATCGCCACCGCCTTCGCCCAAGACACGGCCGAGGCCGCCAGCACCCAGTGGCGCGCCGTGGCCGATCAGATCCGGCCCTGTCCGGCGTCAGGGCCTATGGGACAGATTTGGTTGATTGATGACGGGAGGGTTTCTGGCACATCGTAGCTTTCAAGGAGCGAAGATGAGCAAGAAACCCGTTGATCAGAAAGTCGCCGCCGATCGCGCGGTGAGAGACATTCGCCGTGCGACGCGAAAGGTCCATTCGGCGGAGGAAAAGATCAGGATCGTCCTGGCCGGTTTGCGCGGCGAGGACAGCATTGCCGAGCTGTGCCGGCGCGAGGGGATCGCCCAGAGCGTCTATTTCAGCTGGTCGAAGGAGTTCCTCGAGGCTGGGAAGAGGCGTCTGGCGGGAGACACCGCCCGGCAGGCCAACAGCGCCGAGGTGAAGGACCTGCGGGCCGAGACCGCAGCGCTGAAGGAAGTCGTCGCGGATCTCACGCTCGAGAACCGATTGCTAAAAAACCGTCCCGGGCCTCTGCCCGCCTGTGCGCGGTATAAACAGCCTGTGCTATGCTACGCCCGAAGGGCAGATGCCGACTGCTTATTGGTGGACTGGACCCCGTTAAAAAACGTGGCACATGGGCCGATGCGCACTTGAGAGTGGTGACGCCGCCATCGCGGCGATCCCGGTTAGGAAGATGACGAACTTGCATGGCCCACGCCCTTCGCCTGGAACGGAGGAGATGCCATGACGAAGCGCAAATCCGGTGGCCACCCGGACCTGAAGATGGTCAATCCCAATGCGGCCGCGATCGATATCGGCTCGACGATGCACATGGCGGCTGTGAACCCTGACACCGACATCATGCCAGTGCGTGCCTTTGGAACATTCACCCAGGATTTGCACGACCTTGCCGACTGGTTCCGGTCGTGCGGTGTCACCAGCGTGGCCATGGAATCGACCGGCGTTTACTGGATACCGGCCTTCGAAATCTTGGAAGCGAATGGCTTCGAGGTCATCCTCGTGAATGCCCGCTACGCCAAGAATGTGCCAGGCCGCAAAACCGACGTCAGCGATGCCGGATGGCTGCGCCAGCTGCATTCCTATGGTTTGCTACGTGGCAGCTTCCACCCCGAAGCCGAGATCGCCACTCTGCGCGCTTATATGCGCCAACGCGAACGTCTGACAGAGTATGCAGCCGCTCACATCCAGCACATGCAGAAGGCGCTGATGGAGATGAACCTGCAATTGCATCATGTGGTGTCGGACATCACAGGCGCAACGGGCATGCTGATCATCCGTGCCATCGTCGGTGGAGAGCGTGATCCCGAAGTTCTTGCCGCCTTCCGGGATGTCCGCTGCAAGTCATCGATGGGCACGATCAAAGCCGCGCTGGTCGGTAATGATCGCCCGGAGCATGTCTTTGCTCTCACACAGTCGCTGGAGCTATACGACTTCTACAAGGCGCAGATTGAGGCGTGCGACCGCAGGCTGGAGGCGGCGGTTACCGCGCTGACTGTCCGGGCCGACGATGATCTGGCTCCGCTGCCGAAGGCACGGATCAAAGGCAAGCAGCACAACGCGCCGTCTTTCGATGTGCGGGCCGCGCTTTACGGGGTTTTGGGCACAGACCTGACGCAAATACACGGTCTTGGCCCGTCGCTGGCACTGAAGCTGGTGGCCGAATGCGGCACGGACCTGCGCGCTTGGAGAAGCGCAAAGCACTTCACGTCTTGGCTCTGTCTGGCCCCTGGGAACAAAATATCGGGGGGCAAGCTGCTGTCCTCACGGACACGCCGATCCTCCAGTCGTGCGGCCGCTCTCCTGCGCCTGGCTGCTGTCACGATTGGCAAAAGCGACACGGCCTTGGGCGCGTTTTACCGTCGGCTGTCATCCCGCATAGGCAAGCAAAAGGCAGTAACTGCCACAGCGCGCAAGATCGCAGTCTTGTTCTACAACGCCATCCGCCATGGCATGACCTACCAGGATCAGGGGGCGACAGCCTACGACGAGCGACACCGGCAACGCGTGTTGTCAAACCTTCAACGGCGCGCCAAGGCTCTCGGATTTGCATTGGCGCCCATCCCCGAGACCGCGGCTGTTTCTTAGGAAAGCATGAACGGGGCTGGGGGCGACGACGCATGAGATATCCAGCCTCTGAAAAGCTTGAGATCATTCGGCTGGTCGAGGGCTCGCATCTTTCGGTGCGACGCACCCTGACAAAACTGGGGATCGCACCTACCACCTGTCTCACGCTGGTATGATCGATACGTGACAACTGGCCCCGAAGGGCTTGAGGATCGGCCAAGTCGGCCGAGCCGGGTCTGGAACCGGATCCCCGATGAGATGCGGGGCCAGATCATCGAGATGGCTCTGGATGAAGCGGAACTGTCGCCCAGAGAGTTGGCCGTGCAGTTCACTGATACCAAAAGCTATTTCGTGTCAGAAGCTTCCGTGTATCGGCTCTTGAAAGCGCATGACCTGATTACCAGCCCGGCCCATATCGTGATCAAGGCTGGCGAGGAGTTCAGAGACAAGACCACGGCGCCGAACCAAATGTGGCAGACCGACTTCACCTATCTCAAGATCATTGGCTGGGGTTGGTTCTATCTCTCGACCATTCTCGACGACTATTCCCGCTACATCGTCAGCTGGAAGCTTTGCACCGATATGAAGGTGGCCGATGTGACCAGCACGGTGGGCATGGCGCTGGATGCATCGAGCAGCGGCGGTAGCAGGCCAGAGCAAAAGCTACGTCTGCTTTCCGATAACGGCGGTGCTTATATCGCGGGGGATCTGGCCGACTGGCTTGAGGAAAGGGGCGTCGAACAGGTCCATGGCGCGCCGGGACATCCCCAGACCCAAGGCAAGATCGAGCGCTGGCACCAGACGCTGAAGAACCGCATCCTGCTAGAGAACTATTACCTTCCGGGTCAGCTCGAAGAGGCAATCGCCGCCTTTGTCGAGCATTACAACAACCATCGCTATCACGAGAGCCTCAGCAACTTGACCCCGGCAGATGTCTATTTCGGGCGTGGCCCCAAAATCCTGGAAGAAAGGGAGAAGATCAGAAAAGAGACCATCCAGAACCGCCGCTTGAACCATCAGCGTCAGGCGGCATAATCTCAAACCGGTGCGCCAGGACCCTCTCGTCCAAAATCAGGCCGCCTGCTCCAAATCATTCGACGACGGACAATCCGGCCCAAGGTGCCGAAGCTCGCCACCATCATGGACGAGGCAGAGCATGACGTGCTGGCCTACATGTCGTTCCCCAAGGAACACCGCGCAAAGCTGCACTCGACGGATGAGATCGACAAGACTTTCGCCGCCCGATTAGTTATTCTTTCCTCGTGCGGTCGACCTCGTGGTGAAGCGTGGCGTGTCGGCTGGAAGCGTCACCGGGCAGCCTATTCAGTCCCTGCCGGTTTGAGGCGGTCGCACACCGACTTCCTGTCCCGAGAGGACGTGACTTCCGGGCTGAGACGAACTGCTCGTAGCTCTTCTCGGCGTGTTCGGCGATCTTCATCTCGTGGTGGCGCATGTCCTTAACGTTGTAAGCATAGCTCGCGCCGCGCCAATTGCCCTTCTTTTGAGGCTGCCCGGCCACCAGTTCCATGGCGCGCAGCTTGTGGGCCACCAGGCTTGGCCGGGCCCAACGGTAGTCCTCGCCGTTCGTCAGCATGTGCCAGCACAGGGTGGCAAGTTTGCGCGCGACTGCAACCGCGGCGATCTGATGGCCGCGACGCGCCCTGATGCGGATGAAGAACGCGCGCAGAGGACCGGGTGCTTTCGCAGCGGCCCAGGCCGCCTCGACCAGCATGGCGCGGGCATGGCTGCGCCCGACCTTGCTGATGCGGCCATGGTGGGCAGCGCCCAGGCCTGACTGGCGGACCCGCGGGTTCAGGCCAAAGTAGCTCACGAGCTTCTGGGCCGAACTGAACCGCTCGATGCTGCCGATTGCTGCCATCAGCCCGGCGGCAACCGCCAGATTGACGCCAGTGATCGTCAAGAGGCGCTGGATGGCCTCATCATTCGCTGCGTCCTGGGCGATATCCCGATCAAGCATGGCGAGGTCTTCGCCGAGACGATCCAACTCGCGGACATGACGGGCAATCGCAGCCCGCTCGTCTTCGGGAACGGGCTGGCGCGCCAGCCAGTCCCGGCCGCGTCGATTGAACAGATCCGCGTGCGGACACTTCGGGATCAGATGCGCATGTAAAATAGCATGCACCTCGTTCTTGATCCGGGTTCGGTGCCGGACAACCTGATAGCGGCGCGCGACAAGCCGGCGCAACCGCTCCGTGGCTGCATCTGGGGTCCAGATCTCCGGCAGATAGCCGACAGCATACAGGCTTGCCAGCGTCGCTGCGTCAACCTTGTCGGTCTTAACATGGGCATGGGCGATAGCCTTCACCTGAAGCGGATTGGCGATCACCACGCGCGCAACGTGAGGCGATAGCACCCGCGACACGGCCATGCAGTTGCCGGTCGCCTCGATGACGACCTCGTCTGTTCTGAGGAGCTGCCGACCAAAGCCCTCAAGCGCCGTTCGTGTCATGTCGACCCGGCCTTCGTGCCGGGTCAGGCCGTTCTCCCAGATCACCACCTCTCCAAAGGTGCGGTGGATGTCTATGCCGATTACGCGTCGCATGCGCGCCTCCCTTGCCAGTGACAACAGGCGGGAGCGGCGGGCGACACGACAACTACGGATCCGCGCTCTCAGCGCAACCGGGCGAGTCGCAGAGGCGGTCAGCTACTAACTCGAGCTCAAAGCTCATCCAGTGCATCGACCTGCCCGCACTTTCGTGCTCCCGGTGCCTCTATCCCGGATGCTCTCAGCATACACCCCGAGCAAGAACTTGGGGCCGAACATTGGCACCGGCATCATCATACCGGTTACGAACTCGATCGAACGGCTGAACGGTGAGATCAAGCGCCGCACAGACGTCGTCGGCATCTTCCCGAATGACGACGCCATCGTCCGCCTCGTCGGTGCCTTGCTTCTCGAACAAAATGATGAGTGAGCAGTCCAGCGCGCCCGTTACATGACACTGGAAACCATCGCGCCGATGGGCGAAGATCCCGTCATCAGCCTGCCCGCTGTGGCATCCTGATCAAGCAGGCCCGCGCCGAGCATCACGGTGACGATCAACGCCAGCTACACCACTCCGTGGGACAGCATCGGACGGTGCTCTCATTCCGGATGCCTAACCAACACTGCCATCCCGAACAAGTTGGCAATGCCAGGCAAGTTGATCCCGAATTCACAAGGAGTGCGTCTGCGGCGCTCCTTTGAGTTGCTGGGGGACGGTCAGAAGCGGATATTGACGCCAACGACCGGGCCGCTCAGCGTGATGGCGGAATCGAGGCCGCCAATTTCCTGCTCCAACTCCATGTGGCGATACCCTCCCGCCACTGCCCAACGCTCGCTGAATCGGTAGCCGACTGTGCCGACGGCCTGCCAGCTCGTTTCGTCGCTTGAGGTCAGGCCGTGGTCGAAATAGGCGTTGGCGAACCATTTTTCGCCAAAAGGCGCACTGAACCGACCCGCGACAAGTGGCACGACCCAGCTTTTGTCCCCACCAAAGGAGCGGTCGGACACAGCGGAAGCCGCGGCTTCCAGATCAACGCTCAAATCAACGTCAAATGCACGCAGCCCCACCCCGACATCTGCGGTCAGTTGCGGGCTGTCTGCGTGGGGTGCAATATGGACGCTATTCCGGCGATGCCGCGTTGACAGCAGAGTTCGAGTTGCGGCACCAGTTCACGCCCCGTTGGGCAAGTCTGGTTTTTGGCGGCCATGGAGAGACGTATGTCGACGACTCCCGCCTTTACGACGCCGAGGATGATATCTGGACCTGGGGTGCAGGCTTTCGCTATCGCATTGCACGCAAGATGGGAATCGACGCCGGGATCGACGTGGCGAAGGGCCCGGAGGATACGATATTCTACATCCAGTTCGGCCATGCTTGGATGCGGGCAATGGATTGAACGCATGTCTCCACGCTGTCGACCTGATCTGCCCCCCGGAATGTAAGCGACGTCTGCCTTGCGGTCGCACCACACGCAATCGGCAATGTATTTTGCGCGGAACAGATTTCTGGATGGTTGGCTAAGGCTGGTCGAAGATCAACCACCCCGGATGACGGGAAAAGGTCAAGTCCGCTCATGGCCAGATCACGGAGTCTAGGATAGGATGTAGAGAATGCCTTCTCCAATGCGGCGGTGCAGAAGTGACGTGGTCGGTACCGATGTGGGAAATAACCGACTTGCGCGCTGGCACTGCTGGCGAGGTCGCGGAAATGGCGCTCGAAATCACCAACCTTCAGGCTTGAGGCATATTTGTTTACAAGCGCCCGCGTCGGCGCGATTTCAAAGGCTGCGATCTCGCAAGATGTGCCGGGGTAGCCAGTTTAGGCGATGTGGCGCGGTGATCGCAGCCTGATTTCGACATCCTTTCTCAGGACGACAGGCGTGCCTGCACCATGTGTCCTTCGGTGTTCCATCGCCGCGGCCTGATCACCTCCCGCGCCATGGTATGGACTGTCTGCCCCGCCAACGGCGGCGTAACATATTTCGACAACGAGCGTTGGTTGCGACGGCCCAGCATCTGCCAACCTTGAGCCCCTGGATTGAAGCTTTCGCTAGGGACATCATGCGCAAAAACTATCTCATGGCGCTCAAACAGGATGTGGAAGTAATGCGCCGTCCTCCCCGGTAAGCTGCTTACACCAGGCAGGCCAAGAAGCGCCTTAGCGGCTACAAGCACTTCGCCCCCGCGATCCGAATGGACAAGCATCCGGTGCTGAGGTGACACCGCAAGCCGTTTCGTATTTCCCAGAACGCCTCGCTCGAACACCACCGGCGCGTTTTTTTCGCTGACAGTAACGATGCTTTGACCGATCCAGACGATGGGCTGGTATCCGTTATCAACGGTCTGGATCAAATCTCCTGGCTTGAGCATGAAGATCGGAAGTGCGCCGCGATTTGTGTTGAGCGTCGTTCCACCGGTGAAGCACACGAAGAGGTCGTCATAGCTGACGTCGACGACCTCGCTATATTCTCCGGTGAACACGTAGGTTGTGTTCGGATCCAACTCGCTCGAAGAGGCAAAGCCGACAATTGAACCGCCCGCATCCATTCGAACGGCGTAGATGGTGACGGCGTCCGCTGGATCACTTGAGCCTTCAGGCATGATCACATAGGAATAGTTCGGCTCGATACGTGTGCCGTCATCATAATCGGTGCCGTTGATCATCTGACTGCCGTCCAGCCTCTGGGTACTGTCACCGTCGGCGAACTCCGTGTCGTCATCGACGACACTTACGGTGGTCGGATTTGCACCAGGGTTTAGGGTCAGTTCAACGCCGCCCATCGCTGTATTGGCCTCATTGCCCTCGGCGAATGCATCCCCGGCGGTGACATGGCTGACTTCCCATAACGTAAAATTCGGCATCGTGCTCTTCCTTCGATTGTGGATCAGGCTTCGAAAGTGGAAGCAATACTTCGTACAAGCAGTCTAACGTGCATTTAGGATTATTATTGCCTAGCAGATCAAGCATATCGACCCTTCAGCTGACACGGCGACGAGGCCGCATATCTACAATAAGCAAACCAGCGGTTCTCCCTCCACGACAGAGAAGTGTTCTGGGCTATTTTGCGAAGAGAGTTTCTGCCCATTCGTGACTTGTACAGGCGGGTAACTCGTTCATGACCCTTGCGGATGCTGCCGAAGCGCAGGAAGCTTTGCGTAGATAATTCGAGGAACGGACGCATGGCGAGATCGGCCGCAAGTCCAGATAATACTAAAGAATTCGGGGACTTAGACTGACAAGCTACCCCGTGCATAGCCGCAAAACTCTGTCTTCGGACGGTAGCAGATTCGTGGGCGGATCATTTTTACCATATGCTTCGATATGAGCCGAATGAATGTCGGGCATCATAGCAGCACAAATCGGGAGGATGAGATCTCAAGCGTTGCCCAGCCCGCTGCCAAGCCGCTGACTGAAGGTCTGTCCATCGGCGACGCGCTGTTTTCGATCAAGGTCTTTCTGGCGGCGATGCTGGCCTATTGGATTGCCATCCGTTTTGGGCTGGATCGACCCTATTGGGCGGTGGGGACCGCCTATATCGTGTCGCAACCGCTTTCCGGCATGAGCACCTCGAAAGCGGTCTACCGTCTGCTCGGCACGGTGATGGGCTGCATCGTGACGCTGATCATTCTTCCAGCTCTCATCAATGCGCCCGAACTTCTGATCCTGACAATTGCGTTCTGGGTGGCCTTTTGTCTTTACATCAGCCTGCTTGACCGGTCGCCGCGCAGCTATGCCTTCATGCTGGCGGGTTACACGACACTGATCACCTCGATGTCGCTGGTCGTGAGCCCGAGCGAAGTCTTCGATTTCACGGTATCGCGCATGGAAGAGATCGGACTTGGCGTCATCTGCGCGGCTCTGGTCAACCGGGTGGTGTTCCCTAGCCATGCGGGGCCTGTGCTGGTCGCGCGGGTCGATGACTGGCTGCGTTCTGCCTCGGCGCTTTCGGCCGAGACATTGCGCAGGCAGGGTCATGAGGAAGGTGCTGCAGAAAGGCGGCGGCAATTAGCTGCCGATGCAGTCGATCTTCGTGGCCTGACCACCCATGTCGCCTATGACACCGCCCGGCACCAGGACCAGGTGCGATTGCTGCGCACACTTCAGCAGCGTATGGTGGTGCTGCTTCCGCTGCTATCGGCGCTTCGTGACCAACTTGCCGCGCTGGAGGTTGCCGGGGATCGGGACCCGTCACTTTCTGCCCTGACCGAGGACATCTCGACATGGGTCGAGACGGCAAGAGCCGACCTGCCGCAGGCTGAGGGGCTCCGACGGCGGGCAAGGGAAATCGAGCAGCTTCGCATGAACGGCGGCACATGGGCCGATGACGTCGCCATCAATCTGGCCCGGCGGCTGGCGGAGTTTGTCGGCATCTGGTCCGACTGCGCCATCCTCCGCAATGACATCAGCAGCCAAAGGGTTTCGCAACATTCCAAGGCGCTGATGGCGCAACTTGTTCCGTCCGGGCATATTCACCGCGATCACGGCATGGCGGGTCTATCCGCGCTTTGCGCAGGGCTGGCTATCATCGGCGCGAATGTGATCTGGATCGTTACGGCCTGGCCAAGCGGTGCGTCATTCGCCCAGATGAGCGGGGTCTTTTGTTGCATCCTTGCTACGCTCGACAACCCGGTCCCGGCCATGCGCCATTTCCTGAAGTTCCTCATATGTGCGATGATTGCGGCGAGTGTCTATCAATTCGCACTTTTCCCGATGCTCGATGGCTTTGTTCCGCTCGTAGCATTGTTGGGCCTGTTGCTGATCCCGGTGGGAACGCTGCTGGCCAGGCCCGCGACGATGGCAACAGGCAAGGCATTTTGCTTGAATTTTCCCTTCATGCTCTCGCTCCAGTCGGAACTGCATCTCAACTTCGAGAGCTTCTTGAACAACAATATCGCGACCGCACTGGCAATGATCTTCGCGATGGTGATGACCGGGATCATCCGCGCCATTGGTGCGACAGCGAGTGCCCGCAGAATCCTGCATATGGCCTGGCTGCGACTGGCGCAGGGTGCCGACGAGGCTTCGGATCCGTCGGATCGCACTGATCAGGCGCACAGGTCCCGTGTCGTGGCCCTGACTCATCGCATGGTGGATACGCTGGGCGTGCTGGCACCGCGTCTTGCGGCCATCCCGCCGGGCACAGGATTGTCGACCGACATTATGCGCGATCTGCGGGTCGCCATCAACATCGCCGATCTTCAGCACTACCGAAGTAAGGTCTCGGATCAGGACAGGGGGCGCATTGACAGCCTGCTGTCGCAGATCTCCGGCTTTTACCGTAACCGCAGGTTGGAGCCCGACATTGGCGCAACTTCGGTGGTTGCCAGGATTGACGACTGCCTGGGCGCGACATTCGCCAGCGCCTCGGAATCCGTCAGAGCCGAGATACGGGTGGCCTTGGCTGCCATCAGATTGGGGCTGGTTCCCGATCTTCCCTTTGGTGTTGGAACGCAGGCAGGCCAGCGATGATGCATCAGATTGACCTCTATGGTGTTTTCATTCCGACGCTTGCCGTGCTGGCTTTGGGGGCGGCCCTAGTGCATTTTCCGCTGCGACGGGCTCTCACGAAGCTGGGGTTCTACCGCTTCGTCTGGCACAGGCCTTTGTTCGATCTCGCGCTTTATATCTGCATTCTGGGAGTCGGCTTGATGATTCTGAAGGGGACAGCATCGTGAATCGCTTCGCAGGTCTCGCGGGACGGATGATCGTCACCCTTGCTATGGTCGCCTGCGCCTTGGTTCTGGGACATTATCTGTGGCGCTATTACATGGACGCGCCTTGGACCCGCGACGGACGCGTTCGCGCCGATGTCGTGGGCGTTGCCTCGGATGTATCCGGTCCGGTGCAGGCGGTGGCCGTGCGTGACAACCAGCTCGTCGCGGCCGGTGATGCCCTGTTCCAGATCGACAAGGCGCGCTATCAGCTTGCGCTCAGGACTGCCCAAGCTGCGGCGGACAGCGCCTCCGCTGCGCTGACCCAGGCGCAGGCCGACCTGCAGCGTTACGACAGACTGGCCGAAAAGGATGTCGCCAGCCAACGCAGCGACGAAGCGGCGGGGACGCTGGTGCGTCAGAGGCAGGCGGAACTGGACACCGCCATGGCCAACCGCGATCTGGCGCAACTTGATCTCGATCGCACGACGGTGCGGGCTTCGGTCAATGGCAGGATCACCAATTTCAGCCTTCGTCCCGGCGATTATTCCAGCGCCGGCGTGGTCCAGGCCGCGCTGATCGATACTGACTCCATCCATGTCGCGGGCTATTTCGAGGAAACGCAGCTGCACAAGATCAGCGTCGGAGACCCGGTGCGCATCCGCCTGATGGGAGGCGAGGCGCCAATCACCGGTTTCGTATCCAGCCTTGCCGGCGGGATTCAGGATCAGGAACGAAACGACACCGGCGGCGACATGGCGAACGTGACACCGACATTCGCCTGGGTCCGTCTCGCCCAACGCGTCCCGGTGCGCATCGAGCTGGACGATCCCGACCTGGCGCAGACCCTGATCGTCGGCCGCTCTGCCACAGTCGAGGTGCTGCCGCCGCAAAGCCCGGCCACGGCGCAGTGAGCTGATTGTATCAGGAAAGCGAAGTAGTTCGAACAGAACCTTTCGGCCTATCCAGCACTGGCTTCCCGGATGTGGCCCGCTGACAATTCGACCACTTAGACATCCTGATTCGCAGCCGGTATTCCGCTCTGCGTCTCGCGGAGGAAATCTAGCACCGCATCGTGAAGCTGGGTCAGTCCCGGCTCCTCAATCGGATAGTGCCCGGCATTCTCCAGCATGACTGTCTTGACCGGGACTTTTCGGATACGTTTCAGGAAAGGCGTGCTGTAATCCAGCGGGGTCCAGCGGTCGGCAGCGGGCTGGGTTAACAGGATCGGGCAAACGTCGAAATCCTCGGGTTCGACATCGTATCGGGCCTGCATAAAACTGCGGATGAATGCGAGGCTGACGAAGTTCCCCGCCGAAGTTCTATCACGCAGACAGGTCTGCATCGCCGCCTTGTCATTGACCAGAGCATGCATTTTGCTGACCAGCCTCATCGGTACCTTGAGTCTGCTGATGCCTGGCTGTTTGCCAAGGAAATTGGACATCGGCACCATTTCCCCAATCAGGTTATTATAGCTCGTGCCGATAGCGACTTTCTTTTCCCGCAGATCAAGGAAGGTCATGCCTATGATCCCGGCGACATTAGCACTCCGGCTGGCAATGTGATAGGCAAGCATCCCTCCAGCACTAAGACCGTAAAGGAAGATCGGGCGCGCATCGCGTTCCAGTTCGGCGGCAACGAAATCAGTGCCGGCCTGGACCCAATCCTCGTAGGTCACCACCGTGCCCGGTGCGACACGCGTCATGCCATAGGTTGGCATGTCGATTGAGACCGTCTCTATCCCGGATTGCGCGAGCGGTCTTCCAAGGATTGTGGTCATTTGGCGGCCGTTCGTTCCAACGCCGTGGAACAGTATCACGCGCACTGGTGAATCTGGTCGGCGGTAGCGGTCGAGATGGATCTGATGGCCGTGCCATGACCAGATCTCTTCCTCGGGCAAGTCGTCCCTGATTTGGTAGCGCTTGGGCAGGTGGCTCTGAATCTCTCGCCAGTTTGACTGATCGCGATAGCTCAAGGTGGTGTTCATGATGGTCCCTCTTGAATGGTCAATCAAAAAAGAACATATGTCGGTTAGCGGAAAAATCAACATATGTCGGATCATCTGAAGGTCGTACTATGACTGAATATATTCTTGCGCATCTCCCGGACGGGCCGCAGCAGGATAGAACCCGGCAAAGACTGAAGCGCACTCTTGCCGCGGCGGAAGAATTACTGCTTGAGATTGGTCCCGAGAAAACCTCGATCCCCGAGATCGAGAAACGCTCGGAAGTGCCGCGTGGCGCGATTTATCGCTACTTTCCGGACAAGTATGTGCTCTTCTCGATAATTTCAGCGGGATATATGGATTTGCTCGGCCGTGCGCTTCTTTCTCTTGAACCTAATGATCGATGGGATGAACTGCTTACCCAGGCGATCCGGTGTTCGGCAGAGTTCTACAACTCCCATCCCGTTGCGAGCATCGTGATATTCAATGGTCCGTTTACCACGCAAGACCGCGTAGCTCATCGTCAGAAGGCCGTCCAACTGATGGCCGCGATAAAGGTTCAACTCCCTACTGCGTTCAGCGAGGATGACCTCGCTCTGACCATAGAGATCGCCTTTGCGTGCTTCCGCTACGGTTACTTCCGCGACGAACACGTCTCGGACCAGGTCACGACTGCAGCTATTCGCGCCGCACTCGGTTATCTCAAGGCCGCCGTTCCTGACATAGCTTGAAAAGCCTCTGATCAAAGTCCCAAGCCCCCCTCGATTCTCCATTGCTATAGGCAATGCGAGGTGCCCCACCTTTGGGTGGGGCTTCGATTAGTTCTCTCTCAAACTATTGCTTCGGAGTGAACGAGCCAGACTCCTGACGAGGCGGAAACTTCTCGTAAGTCGCCATATGTTCTTTCACGATGGCCACCGTCGGGGCGATCACAAACATCCGACGTACAATCCAATCATCGTAGTAAGATGACGTCTCCGGCGCCATTTCGAACGGATCTGCACGCAGGTCAATGAATATGGGTGCCTTGTGAGGGGCCTGGCCCTCGAACCATGCATCGACACCCTCGTTCTGTTGGGTGCTGAAATTGGCCTTGAAACGATTGTGGCGCACCGCGCCTAAGGTGCCGTCGTCAACCCAGGCGAAGTACTCGTTTCTCGGCCAGGCCTCACCTTCGGGTGCTGCGCCCGTCAGATGCGGCAGCAGGTTATAGCCGTCCAGATGCACATTGAAGCTTTTGTCCCCGGCTTGATAGCCATCGAGAAGCTTCTGCTTGATGTCCGGATCACCTGCCGCGGCGACCAGCGTCGGGAACATGTCCTCGAGCGAGAGGATTTCGTTTGAGATCTGCCCCGGCTCGATGTGGCCCGGCCACTTGATCATGAACGGCACCCGGACGCCGCCTTCCCAGGTGGTTGCCTTCTCACCGCGGAAGGGTGAGGTGCCCCCATCGGGCCAGCTGAACTTCTCTGCGCCATTGTCGGTGGTGTAGATGACGATCGTGTTGTCGGCGACGCCCATCTCGTCGAGCTTGTCGAGGAGTTTGCCGACCATTGCGTCGTGTTCCACCATGCCATCGGCGTAAATGCCTAGACCCGTCTTTCCCTGACTTTCTTCCTTGAGATGGGTGAAGATGTGCATGCGCGTGGTGTTGAACCAGACGAACCAAGGCTTGTCGGCATCTTCTTGGCGCTGGATGAAATCTTCCGTCGCGGCAAGAAACTCACTGTCGACGGTTTCCATGCGCTTGCGGTTCAAGGGGCCCGTGTCCTCGATCTGCCCATCTGCCGACGATTTCAGGATACCGCGCGGGCCGAATTGTTCACGGAATTGAGGGTCTTTTGGATAGTCAGGATTTTCCGGCTCCTCTTCAGCATTGAGATGGTAGAGGTTGCCAAAGAACTCGTCGAATCCGTGATTGGTCGGCAGAAATTGATCAAGATCGCCGAGATGGTTTTTGCCAAACTGACCGGTCGCATAACCCAGAGGTTTCAGCATTTCCGCGATGGTTGGATCTTCGGCTTGAAGCCCGATTGGATCCCCCGGCATGCCGATCTTGAGTAGGCCCGTGCGTTTGGGCGACTGGCCGGTGATAAATGCTGCTCGTCCAGCCGTGCAACTCTGCTGACCATAGGCGTCGGTGAAGAGCATGCCATCTTTTGCGATGCTGTCGATGTTGGGCGTCTGATACCCCATCACCCCAAGGTTATAAGCGCTTGTGTTGTACCAGCCGATATCGTCACCCATAATGACGAGAATGTTGGGCTTGTCCGCAGTTGCTGAAGGGGATGTAACCCCCGTATCCTGGGCAAGAGCCGCTGGCGCAAAGACGGTCAACGCAGCCAACAACGCCACGCTGTGAGTGAGATGACTTCCGTTTTGGTGTGATTGCATCGCTTCTTCTGCCTTTTCAGGTTAAGGTTGAGCGGAACAAAGCGCAGCTTGCTTGGCGATAGCCTTCAGAGTCAATCTCGCCGATCTGAAAGATGCGTTTCGTTGGACGCGTTTAGCCGCAAGCAGAACTTCACCTTCCGCATCATCGAGTCCTGCAACGGTCACCCATCTCCGGTGGGAATGCGGCCGCAAGTTAGGGAGCGAGAATTTTCATCGTGAACCCAATGGTGTCCTCGGGCGCAACAGTCTCGTCGTAGAAATTGTACTCGTAGCTCAAGCCGAACTGGACTGGCGTTGTGCCAAAACGCACCAACTTGTTGACCTGTATCCCGAGCGGAAGGCTGACGAACTCGCCCTCATCCCAGTCATAGGTAACCGACATATCGGACGTTCCGACAGACCAGCCTTGGTCTAATGAAACATTTAGGATCGGCTGGATTACTGACAGGTTGACAGGGTCACTTCCAGATTTGCCACCTATGTCGATGAGGTTCTGATTGAACAGGCCCCAGATACCCCAGTCGGCTTGTGCGACAAATCCCGCGGCGGGACCGATTGCCCAACGATCGGCAGTAACTGCATCGGCTCCGAGGGGAAGAAGTGCAACTGCCCCGACGCCGAAACGTCCCCAGTCGCGTTTGAAGGTCGTCAGGTTGAATACGGTCGCATCAGAAAGACCGGTATTCCCAGAGGGGCTGTCGGTGACGTAGGGGAGCGTGAGTCGGAAAATATTGTTCGTGCCGCCCAATGTGTAGGGTATCGCCATGCGAAATTGCATCCGGTTGCCCTGGGCGTCGTCGCGTCCGTGATATTGTCCCGTGTAGAAGTTCTGAAACAGGTAGGCGGTCAGCGATGCAGTTGGGTCGCTGGCGGCCTGCGAAAGGTCTTGTTCACCGCTTTGCGCAAACGCGCCTGTTGCAGTCAGAGCCAGAATGGTGACGGCAGTGCTTGCGCGCCTGAACATAAACTATCTCCTCAATCCATATCCGGAGCACAGGTGTTGCCTGCCGCGCATCCCACACGCGTGAGCCCTGCGAAAAAAAGGTGAACACTCTCTTCGAAAGCATTCACCCCAAGAGTTTCAATCCCCAAAGTACTGCCTGGGACGCTTACTCGATGACGAACTCGGCCGCGTGTTTGTCGATGTATTCGACTGCGCTTTCCTTCGAGTCGGGCAAGTAGAACCGGAACAGCGCGGCGAAGGGCACCGAGGTTTCAAGATTGTTCTTGGCGCCCGGGTTGTTGAAGTTGATGGTGTAGGTGCCATCCTCGTTCGGTTCGGCCTGAGTGTTCGAGATCGCCGAGATGTCCTTGGCCAACCAGCCTTCCTCGTCATAGATCGTGACCGACCAGAAGCCGCCGCGCTCTTCCTGGATCTCTGGCGGGGTGATCGTGACGCTCGACGGCTGGATCTTGCCATCGGTTACCTGGCTTTTGTTGTTGAACGGCCAGTATGCGGCATCAGGAAGGCCGAGACCGCCCCAGCCATAGCCAGTGCCGTAGAGGTGATCCTGCGGACGCGAGGTGTAGGGCGTGCCGTTGACATATCTGGTATGGGTCAAGGCTCCGCCCCTGACATCTTTGACCAATGCGGCGCGGATTTCCTCGGTCTTCTCCAGCGGCAGCACGAAGTCCGGCGTTTCATAGGGCTTCGCGGATTTGGCCTCGATGGTGGCCAGTTTCTGCAGACGCAGCGTTTCTTCGAGCCCGCCCTTTTCCTCGGTCAGGATCGGCACGCGCATGTTCAGATAGACATGGTCGCCGTAGGTCACGTCGTCGGTCGTGATCGTCAGGCTTTCGCCCGCATAGACCACGCCGGCAACGTAGTTCTGCATGTCGATGACCTGGATGATCTGGTAGTGGTTCCCCGGCGGAATGGTAAAGGTCGCGCCTTCGCTGATATCGACCACGGCGCTGGCATAGATGCCGTCCTGGTTTTCACGGATGACCTGCTGAGTTGCGACGCGGCTCAGATCGCTCTGATACGCCCATTCGTTGACCGGCGCCTTGGCAAGGCTGCGCTTGAAATTGAAATCGCTCTCCGAGATCTTGTAGACGTATTCCGGCACCCCGAAATCGGCTGGAGTCGTCACGTCATAGCCCTCCGCGATGTCGGCAAATCCGGGCGTGGTCAGTGCAACCGCTATCGGCGCAGCCAGCATGAAAGATCTGATATTCATATCCTTTTCCTTTGCTTAATCGAAGACATTCACTTCACAGGCTCGATGGTCGGCAGGGGCCAGTCGCCGCTGACGATGGCGTTCTGCGGCCAGTAGGCGCGGATATAGAGCGAGAAGTTTTCGGCCGGTGCGGGCAGCCAGTTGGCCTCTTTCTCGCCGCCGGGGTTCTCGTTCTGCACATAGATCGTCAGGCTGCCGTCCTCGTTGGTGACCAGCGACTTGTTCTTTGTGCCGAGCGAGAAGCGGTTCAGCTCGTTCGGATAGAAGAAGTGCTGTTCATTGTAGAGGGTGAGAGACCAGAACCCGTCCACCGGCGGCAATTGGCCCGCCGGGAATGTCAGGGTATAGGCTTTCGCGCCGTTCAGACGATCACCTGCGCTGTCGAAATCGGCCCCGAAATACATGGTTTCTTCGGGAACGTTCGAGAACATGTTGCCCTTGGCCGTCGCGGTACGCTGGAAGATGTCATAGCCGAAGCGCGCCGAGTTCTTTTGCGTGCGCCAGCCATTCCCAGCATCGACGCCGTTGTTGCGGAACTCGAACATGTAGTCGATGACGCTGGCCTCAGTTTCGACCGCCGCCTTTGTCAGGGCCTCCATCAACTCAGGATTGTCGGCAGCGGCATCCAGAACCTGCCCGATCATGGCATAGAGCCCTTCCTCGCCCGGCAGCGGCGGGGTCTCGGCCAGAACCTCGGGCAACACCTTGAAGAACTCCTCTGGGACCACCCAACGGGTTTCGCCGTCGCCCCCCGCATTGGGGTTCGGGATTTCGGGGGCCTCGGACCAGTCCATGGTCTGCATCTCGCCGGTATATTTCGACAGAGGATAGACCATGACCTGGTCGATCAGCGGCTGGATCGCCTTGCGATCCTCATCTGTGTCATCCATGAAGATCCGCGGAAACACGGCCGCCAGATTGGTTTGCGAGCGGACGACCGCCTTGATACCATCGGGCGTCTCGCCGTTCCAATCAGGTCCGACCAGCAGGTAGTGACCCGGCGCGGTGTCATACTGGATGCCCATTTCGGCAAAGCTGTCGGAACGCTGATCGACCACCTGGTAGACCCAGAACCGATCGCCGAAATCCGGCACCTGCACAACAACCGCATCCTCATCCAGCGCCATGAAACCTGCGCCGTAGACCACGTCCTGGTTCGGTGCGGCGATGAAGCGCTGCTCTGGACGGACATAGTCCGAAAGCATGCCTATCTGGTTCAAGGGAGCCACCGGAAGAACGCCACCAAGAAGTCCGGGATGGGGCGCGGTGGCGAACAGGGTCTGACGGTTGTGCATGTTAACCAGCGGCCAGCCCCAGATATAGGCCATGCGCCCGATCGCTGCGGCATACTCGGCCGAGATCGGCGCCCCGGCCACCGGCATTGGCACGTCGCTTGGCGATTGCGGGGGCGGAACCTGGCCTGCTTCCTGAGCGAAGGCAGGCGACAGCATCGTGGTAATGAGCGCCGATGCAATCAGGGTCTTCATTCTACCGTTCATCCTTGGTCCTCCGGTTGACTGCAAAACGGCTGCCTTGTTCTGGCTGGCCCCTCGCGGATCGCACACGCCCAACGCGAGGGTCATGTTTTTCAAGGAAAGCCTATTCAAAGTTTGTTACAAATAAAATGCGCCGGTGCATTATCCGAGAAGAAAACCGACAATGTCCAAAATCACTCCAATGGGTTGGCTTGCCGCGATGCCGGCCGATTTCCAAAGCGAAGTCATGAAACGCGCTGAACGTCGTCGCGCAGAGGCTGGACAGCCCGTGTATCTGCTGGGCGAAGAGGCGCGTGGGCTTTACGGACTTCTGTCGGGCACCGTCGAGGTCAGTATCTTGTCTACCGTCGGGGGGCATGGCCTGATCTACTTGGCCCGGCGCGGCTGGTGGTTCGGCGCGCTGGAGATCTTTACCACGCGACCGCGCCGTTTTCACATTCAGGCACGCACCGGCTGCGATCTGCTATTCGTCCCCGCGGCGCAGGTCAGGGAGATCTGCGGACTCGCGCCCGACTACTGGGAGCCATTTGCCCGGCTGATGTGCGGCAACTACGAGGCCATGGCCGATGCTGTTGCCATGATGAGGGATGCGTCACCAGACCGGCGCGTCTCCACGGCCCTGTTGATCCTTTACCACCGACAGGCAGAACCAACACCAGTCATCGAGGCCACGCAGCCCGACATCGCCTCGATCGCCAATGTCTCGCTGCGCTCTGCAGCCAGCGCCCTTGCAAAATTGGACGAAGACGGACTCATTCGGCGCGGCTATGGAACGGTGCAAATTCTCGACCCGGTCCGTCTTTCGCGAAATGCCGAAAGGCATGTCGAGTGAGCGGAAATTGGCTAATTAGTCCACACGCTTTGCGCTGCAATGCGAATACCGAACCTGTTGACGACAACAGGACGCGCATGCAGAGCTCGCGGATCAGTCGCCGACCGAGAGGGCCGAATTCCTCGTGACGTTCGACCGTCCCGTCCTGTCGCGCCGCAAGGGCAAAATGCAACTCACCCTCCCGTCCTTCCTCGGTGGCTCCGGCAAATCCGGTGACCGAAAGCGCGAAGCTGGCACCTGAGCGTTGCAAGGCGCCGTCCGCCATTGCAACGGGGACCTCGCGAGAGACGGTGCCGTGTTCGGCAATCAGTTGCGCGTCCACCCCGAGGTAACGGGCTTTCGCATCATCGCTATAGGTGACAAAGCCGCTGTCGAATGCATGTGAAACTCCTTCCACATCGGCCAGAAGGGTTGCGACTGCGCCGCCGGTGCAGCTTTCGGCAGTTGGGATCGACAGATCGCGCCGGGAAATATCTTGCATGATAAGGGCTTCACGCTGGCGAAGTTCGGGCGAGGCTTAAAACCGGTCTGACATGCTGTGCCGCGTCCTCGAAATCGACAGTGACCTTGGATCGGCTGTTGAACCGCTCGATCCGCTGATCTGCTCCCGCGGATGCGAGGAATGCGACCGGCATGACCACAAATGTTGGATCGTCGTGATCGTGGTCAGCGCATGCTTGGCCCTTCGAGTTTTGCGAGGAGGGGAATGCGTGGATCAGCCATTGCCGGGACTGCGTGACGATCTGGATATGATGCGGGTCTTCGTACGACTTGTCTGTGCCGAAGACAGAAGTGCCGAGGCGCTGCTTGATCGATGCTTGCGTCAGGCCATCCGGTTGGCCGAGCGCGGCGAGCTTGCCGACAGCAAGGTCGGGCTGCTGCGCCTGATGTGCGCCGATCCAGATCTGCAATCTCCCAAGATTGTCCCATTCCACGCAGCGCAGGGAAAGGGGTCGGAGGTCTTGCTGGTCGCAATCCGAAGCCTGCCTCTGGCGCAGCGGTTGGCGCTGGTGCTTCTGGATCTGCTTCATCTGGGACCATCTCAGGTTGCACATATCCTGGCGATCGAGCCCTTGGTCCTGGCCCGTCATCGGATCGCGGCACGCGAGGCCTTGCATAATGTGCTGGCAAAATGAGCCGCATTGGGGAACGCGAGGGGCGCGGAAGATGTTCGAGCGACACAGCGATTTTCTGAGGGATGGCGGAACCGGAATGCGCAACTTTGTCGCTCGTAAGTTGAGCTATGGTGCCGCCCTGCAGGACAGCGATCATGCGCGCCTGGACGAGTTGATGCGGCATTGGAAGGCGATGCCGGCCAAGTCCGACATCATCAGTCAGGGCGATGATCCCGAATATGTCCATGCGATCCTTGACGGCATTTCCTGCCGCTACAAGATCCTGCCGGACGGAAGGCGCTCGATCATGGATTTGCTGATCCCGGGCGATTTCTGCGATATGAATATCGCAATCCTTGGCCGGATGGATCACAGCATCGGCACGCTGACGCCCTGCCGCGTCGCCTTTATTTCGCGTTCCGAAATCGAGGATTTGCTGCTCGATTTCCCCCGCATCGCAAGGGCGATGTGGTGGGCCACTTTGGTCGATGAGGCCATTTTGCGCGAATGGCTGGTCAATATGGGACAGCGCCGATCGGATCGGCAAATGGCGCATCTGCTTTGCGAACTCTATCTGCGTTATGCCGCGATCGGCTGGCCCGATAAATTCGCGCTTGCTTTGACGCAAGAGCAGCTTGCCGACACGCTGGGCATCACTGTGGTCCATGCACAGCGCGTCATCGCGGCCCTGCGTCAGGACGGGTTGATCGAGTTGCGCGACCGCCAGATCACCATTCCCGATATTGCGCGGCTGATGGAGTTCTCGGAATTCAATCCCGATTACCTGCATCTGCCGCCGGAAAGCTGACGCCCATGCCCCGCTTTTATTTCGATATCGACGACGGGCTGCGCTTCACTTCGGATGATGACGGGCAGGCCCTGCCGGATCGGGCTGCCGCGCGAAACATGGCAATCTCGGTCTTGCCGCCACTGGCGCGGGATGTGATGCCCGACGGCGATCGTCACGCCGTCTGGGTGGTGATCCGCAACGAGGAAGGTGACGCGATTTTTCGGGCCGTGCTCGAACTCGTCGCCGAATGGCTCGATTGAGCCGCCGCCTTACGTTGAATATTCCCGGGGATTTGCTACTCTTCTCGTAATTGTGATCACCCGAAGGCGAGGTTTTGGGGCACATCCGGCCAGCTTAATGGTTCTTGCGGGTTCAAAGGAAGGCGAGATGACGGGATTGCCAATGCCGGACAAGGATGAAGCACCGCGCCTCGAGCCGGAACTGGACAAGGCATTGTCCGATTTGCTGGAACAGACGCGCAAAGAACCCCTTTCTCCCCGCTTGCAAGAGCTGGCCGATCGCTTGGCCAAAGCCCTTGCCGAGGCGCGGCAGTGAGCGGGCGCGCTATCTGACTCGCAATGGGCGAGGTAGCGCCCACGCGCCGCTCAGCCGGAACCAAGCCGCCGTCTCGACGTTTGCGTCCCTGAGGATGGACAGGGGAGGCTTCTCCATGTTGAAAGACGAGATCGTCGACCAGATACCCGCGCTTCGGGCCTATTCGCGCTGCTTGTGCAGATCATTTTCCCAAGCCGAGGATCTGGTGCAAGAGACGCTGCTGCGCGCCATCGAATATGCAGACAGCTTTCAGCCGGGCACAAATCTGCGGGCTTGGCTCTTTACCATCATGCGCAACCGCTTTTTGACGAATTGCCGTAAATCGGCCCGCGAATTGACCGGAGGCGTCGATTGCGTCTCAGATCAGCCCCGGGTCGAGGCCGGGCAGGAATGGTATATGCAGGCGATCGAGGTGCGACGTGTCCTTCGCGATATGCCCGCCCATTACCGCGATGCGATCGTTCTCGTCGGCGGTTTCGGTGAGAGTTATATCGACGCCGCGCGAATTCTCGATTGCGATATCGGCACCATCAAAAGCCGGGTGAACCGGGCAAGGCGGATCCTGCGCGAGGCCCTCGAGCCTGCTTTGTGAAGTTTGGAACATCGGCGCGGAAGTCAGGTTCTCGACCTCTATTCTGGTGAGGCAACGATGGCAGAGAGTTCCGGATTCTTGACGACAACTTTGCGAGCCGGGCTTTTGGCCGCGCTCGTCTCGGGCTTGGTGCTGGGCGTGGCTGCAATGCTCGCTGGTCACCCATTCTGGATGCCCCTGAATGTCACCACCCAAGCCTTTTTCGGCCCGGAAGTGGCGCTGGTCAGAGGTCTCGACCTGACCCATAGCGGGTTCGGCCTGCTCATCCATGTGGTTTCAAGTCTGTTCTGGGCGGTGATCGCAACATTGCTGTTTCGCGGCATTGGTCACGCTTGGATCGTCGGATTGGGCACCGCCCTTTTGGCGCTTGTCGTCGATTATGGCTTTCTACCGGAATGGATGAGTCCCGGCTGGCATCTCGCCATGCCCTTCATCGGCGTGGTTGCGGGTTTCGTCGGGCTGGGGATAGGTTTGGGACTAGGGCTTTCGCTTGCGGTCAGACCAGCACCCGTGCACCCGGTGCGCTCGGGAGGCCCGGCGCCCGTCGAAAGTGAGACCAATCACGGCGGTCCCGATGCATTGCGGCACCCGGGGCCGAATGTCATCGATCAGCGCCTTCAGCGCATCGATCCAGCCAATCTGGTGACCGAAGATCCCAATCGGCAGGGGCATGGTCCGAACCCGCCGCATAAGGTAACGAACTGAGCGGGCGTAACCTGAGGTTTGGCCCTCGGGAACAATTCCGCTCTTTGCAGGTTCGCAACTCCCACGCTTCACTGCGTATGGAGGAGAGGATGAGCAGACTATTCTCGACAACCGCTCTTATACTGTTGCTTGCAGGCGGCAGCGCCGTGGCACAGACAGCGACGACGCCACCTGCGGCGGATCCCGCCGTCGCGACAGCGCCAATGACCGCGCCAACAATCACAGCGCCCGAAGGCTATATGGCCGACAAAATCGTGTTCAGCGCCGAAAATCTCGACGGTGTGACGGTCTATGACGCGACGGGCGAACGCATCGGCGAGGTCCATGGTCTGGTCTTTGCCAATGGAACCACCGCCGGCATGGGCGTGACCCCTCCGGTCAGTGCGGTCAATCCGGTCTCTGATCCGATAGCCCCGGTGACGACCACCGAACCGACCGGCATGGCAACCACCGCGCCCGCCACCGGTGAGGCCGCCAAGGTCGAAGGCGACAAGATCGGCAATGTCGGCCATGATGCGACGACGATGAGCCCGACCGATGCCGCGACGCCCCCGGCGCAATCGGCCGATGCGATGAGCTCGGCGGATCCGGGCGCGATCACCCAAGCGGTAATTGATGTTGGTGGCTTTCTCGGCATGGGCGAACATCGCGTCGCTATCCCGGTCGAGGAGCTCGTGGCCTATCGCAAGGAAAACGAGTTGCGGATTTATCTGCCCAAGACCCGCGAGCAATTGATGGCCTTGCCCAAATTCGAGGCCGATCCTGCCTAAAGCATCATTGCGGGCCGCCTCAATTTCGACCCGCAATTTACCGCGCCATGTCATTCAACCGGGCGGGTGGAAGGGCTGAGTAATAAGCCGCCAACGCCTCGATATCCGTGTCATCCAATGCTCGGGCCGCGTGATGCATCAATTCCGCCATTCGTCCGCCGCCTCTTGCGCTTTCCCGCCAGAGAATGAGTTGGTCGCGCAGATAGCGCTTGGACTGGCCGGAAATCGACGGAAAGGCCTCGTTCAGCGGCGCTTGCCATGGTCCGTGGCAGGCATGACAGGACGGGATTTCCGGCGTCCCTTGAGTTGCCAGTTCCGGGCCGGGGCCAGTTTGCGGACTCGCTACACGCTCTGACTTGGGGGGCGGAAAGCTCTTCGCCAGTCGCAGAATCGCTTGATCGTCCAGCCCAGCGGCGGCCTCGGCCATGATGCCACTGTCGCGGCTTCCGTCGCTATAGGCGTGCAGACTGGCGGCAATATAGGCCGGAGAGAGGATGTCGAGGCGTGGGACAAACGGGTTCTCAGAGCGTCCTTCCGTTCCATGGCACATCGTGCAGGATCCCACGGCCTCATCGCTGACGAGGTCGCGGTAGTCTTGCGCTGACAAATTCGTCGCGACGCGCAGGAAGGCGACCACCGGCCAGACATCATCTTGTCGCCGCGCCGGCCAAGCGGGCATTCCGGTCATCTTCACTCCTTGATGGATGATCCAGTGCAATTCGGAAGGGCTCCAATCCTGAGCCATATCTGCATGTCCGGCGTCAGGGCCTATGGGACAGATTTGGTTGATTGATGATGGGAGGGTTTCTGGCACATCGTAGCTTTCAAGGAGCGAAGATGAGCAAGAAACCCGTTGATCAGAAAGTCGCCGCCGATCGCGCGGTGAGAGACATTCGCCGTGCGACGCGAAAGGTCCATTCGGCGGAGGAAAAGATCAGGATCGTCCTGGCCGGTTTGCGCGGCGAGGACAGCATTGCCGAGCTGTGCCGGCGCGAGGGGATCGCCCAGAGCGTCTATTTCAGCTGGTCGAAGGAGTTCCTCGAGGCTGGGAAGAGGCGTCTGGCGGGAGACACCGCCCGGCAGGCCAACAGCGCCGAGGTGAAGGACCTGCGGGCCGAGACCGCAGCGCTGAAGGAAGTCGTCGCGGATCTCACGCTCGAGAACCGATTGCTAAAAAACCGTCCCGGGCCTCTGCCCGCCTGTGCGCGGTATAAACAGCCTGTGCTATGCTACGCCCGAAGGGCAGATGCCGACTGCTTATTGGTGGACTGGACCCCGTTAAAAAACGTGGCACATGGGCCGATGCGCACTTGAGAGTGGTGACGCCGCCATCGCGGCGATCCCGGTTAGGAAGATGACGAACTTGCATGGCCCACGCCCTTCGCCTGGAACGGAGGAGATGCCATGACGAAGCGCAAATCCGGTGGCCACCCGGACCTGAAGATGGTCAATCCCAATGCGGCCGCGATCGATATCGGCTCGACGATGCACATGGCGGCTGTGAACCCTGACACCGACATCATGCCAGTGCGTGCCTTTGGAACATTCACCCAGGATTTGCACGACCTTGCCGACTGGTTCCGGTCGTGCGGTGTCACCAGCGTGGCCATGGAATCGACCGGCGTTTACTGGATACCGGCCTTCGAAATCTTGGAAGCGAATGGCTTCGAGGTCATCCTCGTGAATGCCCGCTACGCCAAGAATGTGCCAGGCCGCAAAACCGACGTCAGCGATGCCGGATGGCTGCGCCAGCTGCATTCCTATGCTTTGCTACGTGGCAGCTTCCACCCCGAAGCCGAGATCGCCACTCTGCGCGCTTATATGCGCCAACGCGAACGTCTGACAGAGTATGCAGCCGCTCACATCCAGCACATGCAGAAGGCGCTGATGGAGATGAACCTGCAATTGCATCATGTGGTGTCGGACATCACAGGCGCAACGGGCATGCTGATCATCCGTGCCATCGTCGGTGGAGAGCGTGATCCCGAAGTTCTTGCCGCCTTCCGGGATGTCCGCTGCAAGTCATCGATGGGCACGATCAAAGCCGCGCTGGTCGGTAATGATCGCCCGGAGCATGTCTTTGCTTGTTGATTTCCACCCAGAACTGACCCGGGTTGGCACGTAATTTCCATTGAGATTTGACCCATGTGACCCTTCCCCAACGCGATGAGCGGCGGGGGTAACGGAGTGATCCACATGGGACTTTTGAATGTCATCCGGCGGATGGCGCTGCGTGAGAAGCTGCCGATCCGCGAGATAGCCCGCCGGACCGGGCTATCTCGGAACACCATCAAGAAGTATCTGAACGCGGGCACGATCGAGCCGAAGTTCTCGGTGCCCGAGCGCCCGAGCAAGCTCGATCCGTTCGCCGAGAAGCTCGCGGCTTGGCTGAAGACCGAGACGACCAAGTCGCGCAAGCAGCGCCGGACCTTGAAGCAACTCCACGCCGATCTGGTCGCGCTCGGCTATACCGGCTCCTACAATCGCGTCGCCGCCTTTGCCCGGGACTGGCGCGCCGAGGGCGATCTGTCGCAACACGAAGCCAACGGCATTCATATTTTTCACAGCGCGACCAAGAACGTGCTCGTCGGTATCCAAATTCTTGATCCCGACCTGGCCTTTTACGACAGATATAGCTCGCAATACGAAATGGGGCCGGTCGGCAGCACAGCACAGGCCAGTTTTGTTAAGGATAAGGACGTGGAATGGACGGCGGCTGCGCCAAGACGGCTGGAATACTCGTAAATGCTCACCGCAATCCTAAACGTGGAACCAGTACGCTAAATCAACAAACCTTGGATGGAGATGATGGCGCGACTTGGAATCGTAAAGGGCGAGAAATTCGGACCCGATGAACGCTAGCAGAAGATCCTTCTGTAAGGTGCGGCGCTTGGCGAACTGATGACGCGCAACCTGCAAGTCAATCGCCGCTACGCCGAGGCCCGGGGAGCGAAACTCCTGCTACAAGCGCTTCGATTTCGTCACCACGCAGGAAACCGACAACCACATGAAGACCGCCGATGATGACGGTTGGTTCGTCTACTTCCGTCTCTACGGGCCCTAGAAAGCATTCTTTGACAAGAGCTTCAGCCTCGCGGACTTCGAACTCGTCAAGTGACGTGAGTTAGCCACCAACATCGTTAAAGGATCGGCCAGAAGAACGGATGATCTCTTTGCCTAGCTTGCCGATCCCGCAGACTTCATACCCATGCTGCCATAACTGAGCATTGCTCAAGGCGCTCGAGGTTGCGGTGCGGGTCGGCGAGGCTCTGCAACAATTCGATCGAACTCCTCTCCCTCGAAGCACCAATTGCGCTATGAACGGATCACTAAGGGGAGGGGCAAAAACATTGCGCAACAAGGTCACGCTATCTGATGTCGCGAAAGTCGCTGGCGTATCGCGGGCAACAGTGTCGCTTGTGATCCGCAAGTCGCCTCTGGTGGCAGAGGCGACGCGCGCGAAGGTTTCCCGCGTGATGGCCGATCTAGACTATGTCCGCGACATCGGCGCTGCGCGTTTGCGCGACAAGCATTCGCACACGGTAGGGGTCGTGGTGCCGAACCTCGTGAACTCGTTTTTCACCGAGTTTCTCTCGGGTGTCGAGCAGGTCATGGGCGAAAGTGACCGCGTGGTCTTGCTGGCGAATAGCCATGACGATCCGGTCCGGCAGGCTGAGATCCTGCGGCGCTTTCGCGGTCATGGCGTGGATGGGGTCATCCTTTGCCCGGCGCAGGAGACAAGTCCCGAATTGATCGCGCGTCTGGCGCAATGGGACTTGCCGCTCGTGCAATCGCTGCGCGAGATCGGCGATGCGGCCAGCGATTTCGCGGGCGGGGATTACATTTCTGCAGTGGATCTCGCTATCCGTCACCTTGTCGATCAGGGCCATCAGCGGATCGCCTTTCTGTCGGTATGTGCCCGAACCTCGGCGCGGATCGAGCGGCTCGAGGGCTTCGCCCGCGCCCTTGCCCAAACCGGCGCTCAGGATGCCGGGATCGTCGATGCCGAGTTGACCTGGGAGGGGGCGGCGCGTTCCGCGAAGCAAATCCTTGCGCTGGCGAGCAAGCCGACGGCGGTTCTGTGCTTCAATGACGTTCTCGCCGCCGGTCTGATGGTTGGGCTGCGCCGCGCCGGAGTCATTCCGGGGCGCGATATCGCCGTGGTTGGGCTCGACGATTTGCCGCTCGCCGAACTGACTTATCCACCGCTAAGCAGCGTCGCCATGAGCCCCGACGCGATCGGTGCGGCAGCGGCACGGCTTTTGGCCCGCCGCATCGCCGACCCGACGGCCGCGATACAGCGCAGCATTGTCGCACCGAATTTACAGATGCGAGGAAGCAGCGCTCGAATCATTTGACTCGTTTCAAACCATCAATTTAGATCGTTCTAAATCGGAAGAAATGAACATCCGCAGGGGAGGGCAGATGTATCAATTCAACTTCCAGCCCATTTTCGAACATCTCGACCTGCTCGCGCACGGGGCATGGCTGACCGTGCGGCTGTCGATCATGGCGATGGTGCTGGGGCTGATCGTTTCGGTTCTGGGCGCGGTCGCCAAGACCTCGGGCATTCGTGCGCTGCGCTGGCTCGTCGATATCTATGTCGAGGTGATCCGCAACACGCCCTTCCTGATCCAGATCTTCTTCATCTTCTTCGGCCTTCCGGCGATCGGCATCGCGATGTCGCCGAATACCGCGGCGCTAGTCGCGCTGGTCGTCAATGTCGGAGCTTACGGGACCGAGATCATCCGCGCCGGCATCGAGTCCATCCCCCAAGGCCAGATCGAGGCCGGACGCGCCCTGGCCCTGAGCCCCGCCCAGATCCTGCGCCATGTCGTGCTGAAACCGGCTCTGCGCAACATCTATCCCGCGCTGACCAGTCAATTCATCTATCTGATGCTGACCTCAAGCGTGGTCTCGGTCATCTCGGCCAATGATCTGGCCTCGGCGGGGGCGGATCTGAACGCCAAGACCTTCGCCAGTTTCGAGGTCTATCTGGTCCTGACCATTATGTATTTCCTGCTGGCTGCGGGCTTTTCGGCGATGTTCGCCGCGATCCGCCGCGCTTTCCTCTCCTACCCCGCGAGCCGCTGAGATGATCCGCGTGTTTTCCTCCGCAGATGTGTTCTTCATCGTGGCGGCAGTGCGCTGGACGCTGATCCTGTCAGCCATCGCTTTTCTGGGCGGGGCCTTGGGCGGGCTTGGCGTCGCGCTGGCCCGCACCTCGCAGCGCAAAGGCCTGCGGCGTGTCGCGGCGGGCTTCATTCAGGTCTTCCAAGGCACGCCGCTGCTGATGCAGCTGTTTCTGGTCTATTTCGGATTGGCGGTCGTGGGCCTTCCGATCAATCCGCTGCTGGCGGCGGCGGTTGCCCTGACCCTGCATGCCAGCGCCTATCTGGGCGAGATCTGGCGCGGCTCGATCGAGGCCGTCCCCTCGGGCCAGACCGAGGCAGCGACCGCTCTGTCGTTGTCCTATGCCGACCGGATGCGCCACGTCATTCTGCCGCAGGCGATGCGGATCGCGACGGCCCCGACGGTCGGCTTCCTCGTGCAGCTGATCAAGGGGACGTCGCTTGCCTCGATCATCGGGTTTACCGAACTGACGCGGGCGGGGCAGATCGTCAACAACGCGACCTTCAAGCCGTTTCTCGTCTTCGGCACAGTCGCGATCCTGTATTTCCTGCTGTGCTGGCCGCTATCGCTTCTGGCCCGGCGGTTGGAGACCCGAATGCGCCGGGCCATCACGCGCTGACCAAAAACGGAGGAGGACCCTATGAACCTGAATCGTCGCCTTTTCGCCACGCTCGCCGCCAGCGCCCTCGCGGTCGGTCTGGCTGGCCCGACGCTGGCCACCGATCTTGCCGCAATCGAATCCGCGGGCACGGTCAAGATCGGCATGCTGGTCGATTTCCCGCCCTTCGGCATCCTCGACACCGCCGGCAAGCCCGATGGCTATGACGCGGATGTCGCCAAGGCACTGGCCGATTATCTGGGCGTAAAGGCCGAGATCGTTCCGGTGACCGGTCCGAACCGCATTCCCTATCTGCTGTCCGGGCAGGTCGATGTGCTCGTGGCCTCGCTGGGAATCACCGCCGAACGCGCGGAAAAGGTGAATTTCTCGAAGCCCTATGCCGGGATCAGCATCGCCGTTTATGGCGATAAGGGCGCCGCGCTTGCGGACGCGGCGGCTTTGTCGGGGCAAAGCATCGCCGTCACCCGCGCCTCGACGCAGGATACTGGGGTGACCAAGGTTGCGCCGACCGATGCCGATATTCGCCGCTTCGACGATGACGCCAGTGCGGTTCAGGCCCTGATGTCGGGTCAGGTCAAGCTGATCGGCGCCTCGAACGTCGTCATGTCGCAGGTCAATGCCGCCGCAGGGGACCGTTTCGACAAGAAGTTCGACCTGTCGAGCCAGGTTCAGGGGATCGCGGTCGCGCCGGGATCGGATGCGCTGCTGGACAAGATCAATGCCTTCGTCGCGCAGTCCAAGGGCGACGGCAAGCTTGACGCAGTGCATCAGAAATGGCTGGGCGAGCCGCTGCCCGAATTCGTCAAGACCGCCCAGTGACAAGACCGCCCGGCCCAAGCGGCCGGGCCTATCCCTGCGGAGCCGCACCATGTCCGAACACGCCATCATCATGCGCGACGTCAACAAGTTTTACGGCGCGTTCCATGCCCTTGTCGATGTCAGTCTGAACGTCGCGCGCGGCGAGCGCATCGTCATCTGCGGGCCTTCGGGTTCGGGGAAATCGACCCTGATCCGCACGATCAACCAGCTTGAGACCATTCAATCCGGCACTATCATCGTGGACGGGGTCGAGCTGACGGCGGGCGGGGACAATGTCGCCAAGGTCCGTCAGGATGTCGGCATGGTCTTCCAGAGCTTCAACCTGTTCCCGCACATGACGGTTCTGGAAAACTGCGTCCTCGCACCAATGAAGACCCGCAAGACGCCCCGCGCCGAGGCCGAGGCCACCGCTCGCCATTTCCTCGAACGCGTCCGCATCCCCGAGCAGGCAGCAAAATACCCTGCCCAGCTATCAGGCGGTCAACAGCAGCGCGTGGCGATCGCCCGCGCGCTCTGCATGAAGCCCCAGATTATGCTTTTCGACGAGCCGACCTCGGCGCTTGATCCCGAGATGGTCAAGGAAGTCCTCGACACCATGATCGACCTTGCCCGCGAAGGCATGACCATGCTGTGCGTTACCCATGAGATGGACTTTGCCCGCGCGGTCGCCGATCGGGTCATCTTCATGGACAAGGGCGTGATCGTCGAAGAAAACGCCCCGGCCGAGTTTTTCGACAATCCCCGGAACGAGCGGCTGCAGAATTTTCTCGGTCAGATAGCGTAGCAGGCTTCAAGAAGCAGGTCCGTGGGCACTGAGTATGTGGCGAACGGGCAGGAGGCTGCGCGGCGATTTGCTGCAAGTGCAGTAATCCGGATTTCTGGGCAGAGAGTTCATACGTGCAGGTATAATGATACCTCCGTCTAGCATAATCCGATTTATGTTATTCAATTCCAATGGTAGGTACGCGATGAAGTCTCTTGGTGCGGATTTCATTTGCTTCGCCCAGCGGGTTTTCGATCCCCTAGCGCCGAACCGGATAACGGTCGGCCTCCTCGAAAACATCGATGACCCGCGTACCGGCCTTTATGTAAGCGCCGTGTTCAACGCCAGTTGGGATGCAGTAGCTGTCGCCAGCTCTGTAAGTCTTTGTTTCACCGCCGATCGTGAACAAGATTTCACCCTCGACGACCGTTCCCCACTAAGCGCCATGCGAATGAGCCGGAAGCTTCAGATCCTGTAGGAAGGTAAAGAAAACGACAAGCGCGTCGTCAGAGCGGACCACCGCAGTCTGCACAACATCGTCCGGGAACGGGACGTCTATATTCGGCAAACCCGTGATGAAGTCTGGGTATGGCATCGCTCCTCCCTGTCACATGAATGCTGAATTTGATCGGATGGTATGCCGCCATCGTAGCCGCGAAATCTACACATTTCGAGAAATGCTTTGGCCGGATCCGAACTGCTTGATCTTCGTCGGTACGCAGGTGCCCCCCCCTTCGCGGCTGCAGCAATCCTGGTTAAGTCGTCACGGTGGCCAAGTAACTTTGGGCGGTTTGCTGACGTTGCGCTTGCAGCATTGCAGACGCAGTAAAAATTGCGAAGCAGTCGTCCACCGCGCCCACGCAGCAGCTTGGTAGGCATAGCAACTTGTCGTATTGAGGCAAACAAATTTCAGTATCGAATTTTTTAACCGAGTGCGGGACTGCTCGTGTTAAACAGCTGCGCAAATTGCTGCTATACCGTTGCAGTCATTTGCTAAATCCAACCAGTCCGACAGAATTGACGAATTGCGCAACGACCTGACCCGAACCCCATGTGAAACCCCATGACCAGCAACCAAAACATGGAATTTTTCCGCGCCCGACAGGCGGACATCGTCATCGCTCCGGTGTTCGGGAAATCCGAAGTGACGATGGCCCGCCTGTCCTGCCCGAATGCCGGGCACGGGGTCATAGACCCACCCCTTCACGAAGATGCCTTCTTCCTTGCCTTCAACCTACGCGACTACGAGGGTGACCTTTGGGTTGACGGCAGGAAGGTCGACAGCAGCGTTTCAAGGCGCGGGAATTTCACCATCTACGATTATCGCAGGACGTGGCTTGCGGACATGAAGTCGTCCTTCGACGGTCTGGGCTTCCACATTCCACGCGCGGCGCTGATCGCCTTCGAGGAGGACCTCGGTGGGCGTCGCATCGACACTCTGGACGCGCCGCCGGGGCAGGATATTCAGGATGATGTCGTGAGGCATCTGATAGGCGCCTGTCTTCCCTCGCTTGCCAATCCCGCCAGCGCCAGCCGTCTGTTTCAGGATCACATCGCAGCAGTCCTGACCTTCCATCTGTGCACCACCTATGGAAACCGGCACATACCTGGCCCGGTTCGCGGCGGTCTTGCGCCATGGCAGAAGAAACGGGCGATCGAACTGCTGGAAGCGGAGCTGGCGGCCGACGTCCCGCTGTCGACCGTCGCGGCGGCCTGTGGCCTGTCGCAAAGCCATTTCACCCGCGCCTTCAAGCAATCGTTCGGGCATCCGCCCTACAGGTGGGTGATCCTGAAAAGGATCGAGAAGGCCAAGGAGCTGTTGCGCACGACCGAGCTTTCGATCGCCGAAGTCGCGTTCCTGTGCGGTTTCTGCGATCAGGCGCACCTGACCCGCGTGTTCGGCGCAAGGATGAACACCACCCCCGGCCAATGGCGGCGCGCGTCGCGCTGACGGCCCGTCGCGGTTTCAACGTCGGGGTCGCTTTGTCCAAAATCCGAGCCTTGGAGACAAGATCGCGCATTTGCTTGGTCCTATAGTCTGCGGCGTAGGTCGAAGCTTCGGCCACCGCCGCACCGCTCGTCGAGGTAGATGGCCGGTCATGGCTTGAATTTTGGATTTCTTTGGGATCGCAAAAGCAGGAATGAACAAGAATTTCTCCTCACCTGTCGCTAGCGTCGGGCGCGTGACGCGTGTACCGGTCGGGTTGTCCGCCTGCCTAGTGCCGCTAATGGGATGTGCCGGCTGCTTCCCGACCGTTGGGTTATCCTGAAACCGGGATCAACCGTGCAACAAGGACAAGCAGCCATGTGTGCCAAGAGACAAGGAAGCCTTGCAGACCTCACCGTTGTTGGGGTCGATATCGGGAAAGACGTGTTCCATCTGGTCGGCTTCGACCGATCCGGCCACGTTGTTCTCCGGACGAAAATCAAGCGTTTTGCTCTCCGAGAAGCGTTTGACGCGCTTCCGCGCTGCATCGTCGGGATGGAGGCCTGCCTCAGCGCCCACTTTGTCAGCCGCACCCTGCGGGGGATGGGTTTCGAGCCACGGATCATCCCCGCAATCTACGTGAAGCCCTTCAACAAAGGGCAAAAGAACGATTACAACGACGCCGAGGCGATCGCCGAAGCCGCCCTGCTCGCGAACCTGCGGACAGTCGCGCAAAAGAACCAGGATCAACTGGATTTGCAGGCGCTGCATCGCGTGCGCTCTCGCCTGGTGTCGCGCAGGACAGCGACAATCAACCAGATCCGCGCCTTCCTGATCGAGCAGGGGATCACCGTCTGCGCTGGCCTTCGTTCGCTGGACAACTCGTTCGAGACTGTCCTCGAGCAACGTCAGGATGAGATGTCGCCCCGGATGCGCGGAGTGCTGACCGGCCTTCGTGAAGATTGGCGCTGGCTGGACCAGCGGATCGATCGGGTCTCTGACGAGATCAGGGACGTGAGCCGCAGCGAAGAAAGCTGCGCCCGGATCATGTCGATCCCCGGCATCGGGCCGATGATCTCGACGGCGATGGTGGCCGCCATCGGCAAGGGAGAGGCCTTCGACCGCGGCCGCGACTTCGCCGCGTGGGTCGGACTTGTCCCGCAGCAGTTCAGCACCGGTGGCCGAACGATCCTCGGCCGGATCACCAAGCGGGGCGGTCGCTATCTGCGGATGCTGCTGGTCCAAGCGGCACGGGTCATCATGATGCGCCCTCACCTGTGGCCGAACTACAGCTTCGGCAACTGGCTGGCCGGAGTGGTAACGCGCATGCCGGGCAACAAGGCCGCCATCGCGCTGGCCAACAAGCTGGCGCGGATCGCTTGGAGCATTCTTCGCCACGGCACCAGCTTCGACACTGCTCGAGACAAAGACATGGCAATTGAGGCGATCTGACGCTCCACTGCCATCACCGAGTTCGCGAAAGAGAAAACAGCATGGAACGGATCAAATACGCCCCCAGAGTCTGAGAGCCCTTTGGGTCATCATCGACCTTGCCGCTCATGAGACCAAGGGCGTGCGTAACCCCATCTTGGCCACGGCCCGCGAGCCGATCCAACAGGCCGAATACATATGAGCGACTTCCGCAGCCACGCCAAATTCTCAATTGCGAACAGCAGCCGGCACATACAAATGGGCTGAATCGCTGGCCTCACCAGAAACGGATGACTGCCGGAGGAGCCTTGGACGTATCTGCATCGAAACCGGGCTGCGTGGGTTCGTACTTTGGCCTGCCCCTCGCACCCTGCATGTCAAGCGTTCCCGTTGGATCCGCCACCTGCACGGCGACCCGGATCAACAGGTCGCTTCGTGAAGGCGAGACCGCCAACGTGACGCTGCCGCCTCGGGACGCCTATTTCCTCATGATCTATCTGGAAAATGGCCTGCACGCCGATATCGATGCGAATGGCGGCTCCACCGAGCCAAGGCATTACGGCGTCGGCGCGGTCTGTCTGGTGGATCTTCGCGCGGGCGTGGCGATCAGGCTTCACTGTTCGCTGCATTCGCTTGCCGTGGTCATCCCGAAAGCCCTGCTCTCCGAGGTCGAGGCGATCCGCTCCGCAGGAGCGGGCCGCCTGTCTGTTCCGCCGCGACTTGTCTGTCGCCGGGGCGAAGCAGATCCGGTGATCGCAAGCATTGCCAGCGTTCTTCTGTCGCTTTTCGAACGGGCCGATACGTCATCGACGACGATGTTCCGCCACCTTGCCACGGCGATCTGCGCACATCTTCTGCACAATTTCAGCGCACCGCCTGACACCGCGTCAAACGGCGCCGATGCCGGGACGAGTTTGACGGGGCTTTCCGACGATGACCGCTTAACAAGCGACCATGGCTGATATTATCCCCCTTCAATTGGGCATGATGACGGCCAGCCGACATTCCCGCGACGACGGGCTTCCATCCCACGAAGAAACCTGGGGCGACGAGGAGGCATTTCAGGTCCAGACGCAATTGCGCGACCTGCACAGCCACAAGCTTTGGTGCAGCAGCCACCTTGTCTTCGACGGCGGCCAGTCCGCCCGCACGCTGACCATCAACGACCTGCGACCCAGTTGGAGGGGATGCTACCTGTCCTCTTTCGACCGGATTTCGTTCCACATTCCGTTCCCCTGCCTTCAGGACTTTGCAAGACAGGTGGGGCGGCCGGAATTCAACGGCCTGCAATGCTCTGGCGCTGTGCAGGACGAAACCCTGAACGGGCTGGCGCAGGCCCTGTTGCCCGCTTTGGCGAACCCGCAGCAGGCAAGCCGGCTTTTTCTGGAACAGATCGGATTGGCCATCCTTGCGCATCTGACGCAGGCCTATGGCGGATTGTGCTTTTCCACCGGCCGAAAGGGTACTCTTGCGTCGTGGCAGGAGGCGAGGGCGACGGAGTTTCTGGCCTCGCATGTAGTGGGCGATTTCTCGCTGGACGTGCTTGCGCAAACCTGCGCGCTTTCAAGAAGCTATTTCAGCAAGGCGTTCAAGCAAAGCTTCGGCAAGTCCCCCTATCGGTGGCTGCTGGAATACCGGGTTGCGCGGGCCAAGGACATGCTGCGTTCGGATCTGCCTATTTCGCAGGTGGCGCAGGATTGCGGCTTTGCCGATCAAAGCCACTTGACCCGGGTCTTTTCGATGATCCAAGGCGAAACGCCCGGCCAATGGCGCCGCGCGCTTCGCAACCCGGTCGCGCATGGCTCATGCCAGGACGGCCTTACGCCACTGGCCCGGTGACGCCCCGACGGCGGATGCAAAGACGCGCGTGAAGTGGCTCTGATCGGCAAAGCCACAATCAAGGGCGATCTCGCCAAGCGGCCGGGTGGTCGTCCGCAGCAGATGCTGCGCCTTGTGGATCCTGCGCCTAAGCATCCACTGGTAGGGCGGCATCCCGGTCGAAAGCTTGAAGGCGCGGGAGAAATAGGACGGCGACAGCCGCAGGCCTGCGCGACATCGGCAACCTGAAGATCGCCGTCCAGATTCGCCTCGATCAACTCGGTTGCGCGCCGCAGCTGCCAGGGGGACAGGCCACCGGAATGCACGGCACGGGGCTGGCTTCTTTCGCCGTAGGTCACGGCCAGATGCGTGCAAAGCGCCAGCCCGACATGATCCAGAAACAGGCGACTGGCCTGACCCGGAACGGCGAATGACGGAAGCAGCGCGCCGACCAGCCCACGGATGGTCTGATCGTCCACATCCCCGCCCGGCCGGATGTTCAGCGTGTCGATGCGCCTTGTGCCCAGATCTTCCTCCAGCGTCGTCCACGCCGCACGGGGAATGTAGAAGTTCACACAGTCGAAGGCCGATTTCATGTTGGCCTGCCACGACCGATTGTAGTCGTAGAAGGTGAAGTTGCCGACATGGAAGGCCGGGGCGCTGACATTCCTGCCGTCCACCCACAGATCGCCATGATAGTCGCGCAGCTGGTAGGACATCATGAAGGCGTCTTCCGGCGCGTGCTGGTCGACAAATCCGTGGTTCGGGGTGTCCCGCGATAGCCGCGTGAATGTCACGGCGCTCTTGTCCAGAACGGATGCCCGCACCGTCTGCGCGTCCCTTACACGCAGATATTCCATCCGCTCGTTGCTGACCCCAGACCGTCTTACCATTGCCGTCTTCTCTGCCTTGTTCCCCCTGCCTTCTGGGCTGGGGTGGTTTTGGATCGTATTATCCAAAATCAGAGACTTGGCGACAAGATAAGGCGCGCGCGTCGTCCTATGGTCCGCCGCGTGAAACGACAGCGCAGACCAAGGCAAGGCCAATGAACGACCCGATCCTAAGCCGCCGGAGCGTGATGCTTTCCGGGGCGGCCCTGCTGGCCGCTACGGCGCTTTCGCCTGCGGCATTCGCCACGTCGCATCCATCCCAACTGCAAGGAGACATAGCCATGAGTTTCGTGACCACATCGGACGGCGTCGACATCTTTTACAAGGACTGGGGTCCGCGCGACGCCCAGCCGATCATGTTCCATCACGGCTGGCCGCTCTCCTCGGATGATTGGGACGCCCAGATGCTGTTCTTCGTGACCCAGGGATTTCGGGTGATCGCTCATGACCGGCGCGGCCACGGGCGTTCGGCGCAGGTCTCGGACGGGCATGACATGGACCACTACGCCGCCGACGCCTTCGCGGTCGCCGAGGCGCTGGATTTGAAGAACGCGGTTCATATCGGCCATTCGACCGGCGGCGGCGAAGTCGCCCGCTATGTTGCCAAGCACGGCCAGCCCGCGGGCCGCGTCGCCAAGGCTATTCTGGTCGCCGCCGTGCCGCCCTTGATGCTGAAGACCGACGCGAACCCCGAAGGCCTGCCTATGGAGGTCTTCGACGGCTTCCGCAGCGCCCTCGCCGCGAACCGCGCGCAGTTCTTCCGCGAGGTGCCCGCCGGCCCGTTCTACGGCTTCAACCGCGAGGGCGCGCCAGTACATGAAGGCGTCATCCAGAACTGGTGGCGTCAGGGCATGATGGGCGGTGCCAAGGCACATTACGACGGCATCAAGGCGTTCTCGGAAACCGACCAGACCGAGGATCTGCGCGCGATCACCGTTCCGACCCTGATCCTGCATGGCGAGGACGACCAGATCGTGCCGATCCACGACGCGGCCCACAAGGCGATCAAGCTGCTGCCGAATGGCAGCCTGAAGACCTATCCCGGCCTATCGCACGGCATGCTGACGGTGAACGCCGACACGCTCAACGCCGACTTGCTGACCTTCATCCGGGGCTGATGCCCGGGCGCCACGCGGCTGGCTGCCAATTATTGCAGAAATCGGAACAGTAATGTGCAGATTGTTGCCATTCTCGTCGGCTATTCCGCGTGGCATCGTCATTTCGAACCCACTCACCCCCAGAACGAAGGAGCGGACAGATGAACAGCAAACTGGAACTGCTGACCCCGGCGAACAGTCAGCTTATCCTGATCGACCACCAGCCACAGATGGCTTTCGGCGTGCAGTCGATCGACCGGCAAGTGCTGAAGAACAACACCGTCGCATTGGCGAAATCGGCAAGGATCTTCGGCATTCCGACTACGATCACCACGGTCGAGACCGAAAGCTTCTCGGGTCATACCTATCCCGAACTGCTTGACGTGTTCCCCGATGCACCGCTGCTTGAGCGGACCTCGATGAACTCATGGGACGACCGCAAGGTGCGCGACGCTCTGGCCGCGAACGGGCGCAAGAAGATCGTCGTCTCGGGCCTGTGGACCGAGGTCTGCAATCTGTCATTCGCGCTGTCGGCGCTGGCGGAAACGGATTACGAGATCTACATGGTTTCCGACGCCTCGGGCGGCACCAGCAAGGAAGCCCATGACATGGCGATGATGCGCATGGTGCAGGTCGGCGTGATCCCGGTGACCTGGCAGCAGGTGCTGCTGGAATGGCAGCGCGACTGGGCCCGCCGTGACACCTATGACGCGGTGATGGATGTCGTCCGCGAACATTCCGGCGCCTACGGCATGGGCGTCGACTATGCTTACACCATGGTCCACAAGGCCGCCGCACGCGGCAGCCATACCGGCCAGACGCTGGCCCCGGTCAAGGCCTGAAGTAAACGGCGCCGCGTCCTCGGACGCGGCCGAACCGCCCCCGGGAGAGTCCCATGAAGTTATACCTCGTCTCGCTTGGCTGCGGCCTTCTGGTCGGCCTGATCTACAGCCTGCTGCATGTCCGTTCGCCTGCGCCGCCGGTCGTTGCGCTGGTCGGACTTCTGGGCATCCTGATCGGCGAACAGGCGGTGCCCGTCTGGCACTGGTTGACCGCCGACCGTTCCGCCGAACACAGTCTGAACCATGTGTTTGGCGAACTGCCAAGTGCCCATCAGCAAAGGAAATCGTGATGCAGCCCGACCTGATCCTGCACAACGCGCGCATCACCACGCTGGATCGTGCCGCCCCACAGGCGCAGGCCGTGGCGATCGCGGATGGCGTCTTTGTCGCGGCGGGGCGCGACGCCGACATCCTGGCCTTGGCCGGACAGGGCACGCGGATCATCGACATGGGCGGGCGCCCGGTCCTGCCGGGGCTGATCGACAATCACACCCATGTCGTGCGGGGCGGGCTGAACTACAACCTTGAGCTTCGCTGGGACGGCGTCCGCAGTCTGTCGGACGCGATGTCGATGCTGAGACGGCAGGTCCAGATCACGCCGCCGCCGCAATGGGTGCGCGTCGTCGGCGGCTTTACCGACCAGCAGTTCGACGAAAAGCGCCTGCCGACGCTGGACGAGATCAATGCCGCGGCGCCCGACACGCCGGTCTTCATCCTGCACCTTTACGATCGTGCCCTGCTGAACGCGGCCGCGCTGCGCGCCGTGGGTTACGACCGCGACACCCCGAACCCGCCGGGCGGAGAGATCCAGCGCGACGCGCGCGGCAATCCGACCGGCCTGCTGCTGGCCAGGCCCAATGCGGCCATCCTTTACGCGACGCTGGCGCGCGGACCCAAGCTGCCCTTCGATTACCAACTGAACTCGACCCGCCACTTCATGCGCGAACTGAACCGCCTTGGCGTCACCGGCGTGATCGACGCGGGCGGGGGGATGCAGAACTATCCCGAAGATTACGAGATCATCCAGAAGCTGGCCGATGACCAGCAGCTGACCGTCCGCTTGGCCTACAACCTCTTCACCCAGAAGCCCAAGGAGGAGAAGGCGGACTTCCTGAAATGGACCCGGTCGGTGACCTACCGGCAGGGCGACGACTATTTCCGCCATAACGGCGCGGGCGAGATGCTGGTCTTTTCGGCCGCCGATTTCGAGGATTTCCGCGAACCCCGCCCGGACCTGTCCCCCGGCATGGAGGATGACCTGGAAGAGGTCGTCCGCATCCTTGCCGAGAACCGCTGGCCCTGGCGCATGCACGCCACCTATGACGAGACGATCAGCCGCGCGCTTGACGTGTTCGAAAAGGTGAACCTCGACATTCCGCTGGACGGCATCAACTGGTTCTTCGACCATGCCGAGACGATCTCGGAGCGCTCGCTGGACCGCGTCGCGGCCTTGGGCGGCGGGGTCGCGGTGCAGCACCGTATGGCCTATCAGGGCGAATATTTCGTCGAGCGCTACGGCGCGCGCGCGGCCGAGGCGACGCCACCCGTCGCGCGGATGCTGGAAAAGGGGGTGCGGACCTCGGCCGGGACCGATGCGACGCGGGTCGCCTCCTACAATCCCTGGGTGGGCCTGTCCTGGCTGATCAGCGGCAGGACAGTGGGCGGATTGCGCATCACGCCCGAACGCAACCGGCTGGACCGCGACACCGCGCTGCGGATGTGGACGGAAAAGGTCGCATGGTTCTCGAACGACGAGGGTCGCCGGGGCCGGATTGCTCCGGGCTATCTGGCCGACCTGATCGTGCCGGACCGCGATTTCTTCTCCTGCCCCGAAGACGCCATTCCCGACATCACCAGCGACCTGACCATGGTCGGCGGAAAGGTGGTCTATGCCAAGGGCGACTTCGCCAGTCATGACGCGCCGATCCCGCCCGCGATGCCGGACTGGTCGCCCGTGCGCAATTTCGGCGGCTACGCGGCCTGGGGCGCGCAGGATCAGGCAATCGCGCAGACGGCCGCCGTCCGCTGCGGTTGTGCCTCGGCCTGCGGCGTCCACGGACACGACCACGCTGGCGCCTGGGGTGCAAGACTGCCGGTCTCGGACCTGAAGGGGTTCTGGGGCGCGCTGGGTTGCGCCTGCTGGGCGGTATGAGAATGATGATCCGATACAGCCCGAGGAGGGCCGAACCATGACTGCCATGCCCCAGACGACAGCCCCGCCCGCGACCGGAGGCGCGTGGAGCCCCTTCCGGCAAAGCGCCTTTACAGTGCTATGGGTGGCCACGGTGGTGTCCAACATCGGGACATGGATGAACGACGTGGGCGCCGGGTGGCTTATGACCAGCCTTGCGCCGTCGCCGCAGATCGTCGCGATGGTTCAGGCGGCGACCACGCTGCCGGTCTTCCTGTTCGCGATCATCGCGGGCGCCGTGGCCGACATCGTCGATCGCCGCAAGCTGCTGCTGGTCGTGAACGTCGCGCTGGCGATCGTGGCATTCGTGGTGGCCGCAGTCGTGCAGGCCGGGGCGATGACGCCCGTGCTTTTGCTGATCTTCACCTTTCTTCTGGGCAGCGGCGCGGCCTTCATCGCGCCCGCCTGGCAGGCGATCGTGCCAAAGCTGGTTCCGCGGCAGGACCTGACGGCGGCTGTCGCGCTGAACTCGATGGGCATCAACATCAGCCGGGCTATCGGACCGGCGGTGGCCGGGATGCTGATCGCGGCCTTTGGCCTTGTCTGGCCGTTCGCGCTGAATGCGGTCTCGACCCTGATCGTCATCGCCGCGCTGATCTGGTGGAAGCCGCAGGCCGAACCCGCCCGCAAGCTGCCGGCCGAGCATGTGGTGGGCGCGATGATTGCGGGCGTCCGCTATGCGGTCTTCACCCGCCCGTTGCGGCTGGTTCTTGTGCGCGCGGCGGGGTTCTTTCTTTTCGCCAGCGCCTTCTGGGCGATGCTGCCGCTGGTGGCGCGCGATGTGTTGGGCGGAGGGGCAGGTCTTTACGGCGCGCTTTTGGCTTCCGTCGGGATCGGCGCGGTTGGCGGGGCGCTGGTCCTGCCGGGGCTTCGCAAAAGGCTTGGCCCCGACCGGACGGTGATGCTGGGCACGGCGGGCACCACGGTCGTGCTGGTCGTGCTGGCGTTGGTGCCGGGGCAGGCGCTTGCGCTGCTGGCCGGGCTTATTGCCGGGGCGTCGTGGATCGCGGTGCTTTCTAGCCTTAACGTCGCCGCGCAATCGGCACTGCCGGACTGGGTCCGGGCGCGGGGACTGGCGATCTATCTGACGGTGTTTTCCGGCGCGATGTCGCTGGGCAGCCTTGGCTGGGGCACCATCGCCACGCAGACTTCGGTCCCGGTGGCTTTGCTGGTAGCAGCCACGGGCATTCTTGTCGCCGTGCCGCTGACGCTTTGGGCGCGGCTGGGCGGGACCGCCCAGGATCACAGCCCGGCGCATCACTGGCCCGAACCCGAAGCCGCGCCAGAAGATCAGCCGGCCACCATCTGGATCACCTACGATGTCCCGGCCGAACATTACGCGGCCTTCATCGCGCTGATGCAGGACCAGCGCCGCAGCCGCCGCGCGCATGGCGCCTTTGGCTGGGTGCTGCGGCAGGACGCGTCCCGCCCGACCCGGCTGATCGAAAGCTGGCACGAGGCATCGTGGCTTGCGCATCTTCGCCACCACGACCGAGTCACCCATTCGGAAAAGGCGCTGCAGGACCGCATTCGTGCCCTACTGAGCACCGCCCCTGAGATCCACCACTCCACCGCCCCAAGGAAGGTCTGAACCATGAGCTGGAACCCCACCCAGAATCCGGAATGCCCACTTGACCGGCTGGACAGCATCGAGACGCTGATCATCCCACGCGCCCGCGATCTGGGCGGGTTCGAGGTGCGCCGCGCGCTGCCCGCGCCGAAACGCCAGATGGTCGGCCCCTTCATCTTCTTCGACCAGATGGGCCCGGCCGAGTTCCTGACCGGCGGCGGCATCGATGTGCGCCCGCATCCCCATATCGGGCTTGCCACCGTCACCTATCTTTACAAGGGAGAGTTCCACCATCGCGACAGCACCGGGGCCGACCAGATGGTCTATCCGGGCGAGGTGAACTGGATGATCGCGGGCAACGGCGTCACCCATTCCGAACGCACCTCCGAGGAGATGCGGACAAGGCCCGGCTCGCTTTTCGGCATCCAGACATGGGTCGCCCTGCCCGAACATGCCGAGGACGGCGACGCCAGCTTTGAACATCACGCGCGCGAGGCGCTGCCCCTGATCGACGAGGGCGGCAAGCAGGTCCGCGTCGTCCTTGGCTCGGCCTATGGCGCGACAGCGCCGGTCAAGACCTTCACCGAAACCTTCTATGCCGATGCGGTCTTGGCGGCGGGCGCCAAGCTTCCGCTGCCGGACAATCACGAGGATCGCGGCGTCTATGTCTCCGAAGGCTCGGTGATCGTCGCGGGGGACGAGTTCGAAGCGGGTCGGATGATGGTCTTTCGCCCCGGCGACCGCATCACCCTGAAGGCGGGGGGGCGGGGCGCAAGGTTGATGGTTCTGGGCGGAGAGACCCTGAACGGGCCGCGCTATATCTCGTGGAACTTCGTGGCCTCGTCGCAAGAGCGCATCGATGCCGCCAAGGAAGCCTGGCGTCAGGGCGACTGGGCGCATGGCCGCTTCCAGCTTCCGCCCGGCGACGATGCCGAGTTCATTCCGCTTCCCTGACCGGGAGCCGGGTGTCACATCCCCCCGGGATGCCTTAGCGCCGCTCATCCGGGCAGATAATGATGTCAAAGCAATGTCGCGGCGCGGCGGCGTCGAAGTACCAATCCTCGGCCCGGTGCCATTGCCGATCCCAATCGCCGGGCGGGCCTTCGCGGCCAAGCAGCTGACGCGCGTCGGGAACCTCGACCAGCACGGTCCGGTCCAGAGGATCGCGAAGCTCGAGGCGAGCGCTGTAGACCCCTGTCAATCGGCCCTTTAAATGCGTGTCTGGGTCAAGCCTGTTTTCAGTCCTTGCCGGGGTCATGGTCCTTTCCGAGGTCATGGCCTCATAATGATGTTCGGGCCGGGCGCCTCAACGTGCGCAGCGCGGTTCTTCAGACCGCAGCCGATTGAACGAGGTCACCACAACCACCGTCCCGGCGGGACATCACAGGTCTGTCGTCAGGCCGGCGATCTCGAGGTCGTGTTGAGGGTCAGGTTGGCTCTTTTCCCCATTCGAACGAGGTGCCATCGACCCAGATGCAGTGCAAGATGACAGCGAGCTTACGCGCCACCGCAACCTGCGCCTTCTTCATTCCATTTAGCTTGGCTATCGGGCGCGTTCATGACGCGGTTGGTGGCGACGATGTCGGCATGCGTCGGGTTTGCGCCCAGGGCCGCAAATGTCTCCATCATGCGGTCACGCTTTGCGGGTGCTTCGCCCGGACGTGCGGCCGCCAGAGCCTGGCGCATTTCCGCGGCATTCCAGTCGCAGCAATAAGCTGGTGTTGAGGGCTGTTGGCGCCACGACTGGCCCAGATCCCCCGCGTCGACTGTATCGAACCCCACCTCGTTGACAAGGTTGCACGCCACGGACTTTGCCTTCGCATCGCCCCCAGCCACCGCCACGGCGAGGCGATCGCTTGCCCCTTCAGGACGGTCCAATTCCGCGAGTGAATAGGCAAGGATGTTGTTGAAAGCCTTGATGACGGGACGGCCAATCTGCTGGGAGACCCAGAGGCTTTCGACCATGCCCTCGTCGATCTCGGGAATATTGGGGTCGCGCATTCCGGGATAGTAGTTCCCGGTGTCGATCACCGGCACCTCTGCAGGCAGGCCGGCAAAGAGATCGGTGGGCAGGTTGGCAATGGCGGGAAACGGGATCGAAAGGATTACCGCGTCAACACCCTTGACCGCACCCGTGATGTCGACGGGTTCTGCGCCTATCTCGTTCGCCACCGCACGAACGCCCTCAATGCCGCGCGAGTTGGCAATGCGGACTTCATGACCGGCGCTTCGCAGCTTGCGCGCAAGCGTCCCGCCGATGTTTCCAGTGCCAATGATGCCTACTTTCATGGTTGTTCCTCTCCGGTTGATGATGTCTGCTAGGTCAGCCGCTGATGCGCGGATCAAGCCCGTACTGCGTTGGCGCACCAAGATGGTCGCGCAGGGTGATGCCCTCGTAGTCATGGTGGAAGAGCCCGCGCTCTTGCAGGACCGGAATCACCCCGTCGACGAAAGCGTCGATCCCGTCCTCGTAGATGTCGGGCGATATCCAGAAGCCGTCTGCGGCGCCGGCCTTAAACCATTCCTGCATGTGATCCGCCGCCTCAATAGCCGGTCCCGCGATCACGGGATGATAGTCGATGACACCATGGGCCAGCACGTCGCGCAGGCTCCATCCTTCGCGCGCAATCTTGAGGGCTTGAGCTGACCGCGGATCGCGCGGCGATGGATGGGCCGCGTTCAGTTGCTTGTCCGAAAGCGGCGCATCGAGCCGATCCGGATCAAGCCGGATGCCTAGCATCCGCTGCAGGTAAGCCACCCGCTGCGGAAAAAGCCGCTCGGTCATTGCGATCCGGCGGTCCAGAGCCGAACGCCGGTCCCGCGCAATCGTCGTCATCAGGCCGGGGAAATACTTGATCTCATCAGGGTCACGACCCGCGCGTTCGGCGGCTTCACGGAACGCTGCGCGTTGGGCGCGGGCATCCTCAATGGTGAAACTTGCGCCAATTGCGGCGCTGGCATAGGGGCCTGCCAGATCATGAGCGTTGGGACTGCCCCCGGCATGGACGATGACCGGCTGTCCCTGCTCGGAGGGCGGGATATAGAGCGGTCCGCGCGAGGCAACGTACTTTCCGCCCATGTTGATCGGGGCGATCTGATCCGCTTTGGCGAACTGACCGGTGTTATGATTGTGCAACCAGGCCTCCCGGCCCCAGCTGCCCCACAAGGCTTGCACCAGCTGGATCATTTCATGGGCCCGACCGTAACGATGAGCGCTGGGTGGAATGCGCTGCCCGTAATTTGCGGCGACATCCTCGCCACTGGACGTAACGGCGTTCCAGCCCGCACGACCATGGCTCATCACGTCGAGCGCCTTGAACTGGCGGGCAAGGTTGTAGGGCTCGTTGAACGTTGTGGAGCCGGTCGCGATCAGGCCGATGCGGCTGGTTTCCCGCGCCACGGCCGCCAGCGTGAGCATGACATCAAGATTGAAGTTCGGAGCTTCCTCTTCGATATCGACCATCTGGCTAGGGCCATCGGGCAGGAATAGAAACTGAAGCTTACCACGCTCCGCCGCCTGCGCCTGGCGGACCTTTGCATCGAAGCTGGCATAGCTGCGCGGATCTGTCCCCGGCATTCGCCAGGCTCCGGGCTGCGAGCCGTAGCCGTTTCCCAGATGCATGCCGATGATCATCTGTCGTTTACTCATGACCGTCCTCAGGAGGCTCTGCCGCCTCTTACAATTTTGTTGCCAGGACGCTATTTGAGGGCAGAAGACAAATTGACAAGAACCTACTAAAAAGTGGGTAACTCACCTGAAGGTAAGTATTATGAAGCGGGATTGGCGATGCGAGGATCCCAGGCAGCAGCTTGTCTGGGCAGCGGCCTCAAGTGAAACGCTGCGCGTTCTGGAAGGAAAATGGAAAATCGTCATTATTCTCCAGCTTTTTGCGGCAAAGGCACCCCTGCGGTTTTCCGAACTGGAGCGAAGGGTCGAAGGTGTGAACCAGAAGATGCTGATCCAACAGCTAAAGGACCTGGAAAAGGACGGAATTGTCACCCGGACGCTTTACCCGGAAGTCCCGCCTAGGGTGGAGTATGCCCTTAGCGACATGGGCAAGGCCCTTGGCCCAGCGATCGAAGCACTGGTTGATTGGGCTTTTCTGCGGAAGGAAATAAGGGCCGAGGTAAGCTGATTCCATCCGGTGCTTGAGTTGGCGATTGTGTCAGTACGCTAAGAGCCTTGGGAGACTTTCGAAAGCGCCGTGCTTGCGGCTCCCCGACAGGGAGCCGCAAGCCGCAGATACTATTCCGCGAGCTCACGCATGACCTTGATCAGGTCGGATTTTCCTTCGAAGCCGATACCCGGAATGTCTGGCATGACGATATGCCCATCCTCGACTTTTACCCCATCCGGGAAGCCGCCGTAGGGCTGGAACAGATCAGGATAGCTCTCGTTCCCACCAAGGCCGAGGCCGGCTGCTATATTCAGCGACATCTGATGGCCGCCATGCGGAATGCAGCGCGACGGCGACCAGCCCAGTTGGTCCAGAACGTCGAGCGTGCGCAGATATTCGACAAGACCATATGACAGCGCGCAGTCGAATTGCAGCCAGTCCCGGTCAGGGCGCATGCCCCCATGACGGATCAGGTTGCGAGCGTCCTGATGTGAGAACAGGTTCTCGCCCGTGGCCATCGGGCCGGGATAGAACTCAGCCATCGCCGCTTGCAACTGGTAGTCCAGCGGGTCGCCGATCTCCTCATACCAGAACAGTGGATACTCCCGCAGCATTTTGGCATAGGCAATGGCAGTTTCCAGGTTGAAGCGGCCGTTGGCATCCACGGCAAGCTGCGCCTCGCTGCCGATCTCCGCCAGCACGGCTTCGATGCGGCGCTGGTCCTCGTCGATCGACGCCCCGCCGATTTTCATCTTCACAACATTGTAGCCGCGGTCGAGATAGCCGCGCATTTCCTTGCGCAATGCACTGTCATCCTTGCCGGGGTAGTAGTATCCGCCGGCCGCATATACGAAGACACGGGGATTTGCCTCGCGCCCCTTCATCTCGGCCAGGTGCCTGAACAACGGCCTGCCCGCGATCTTGGCGACCGCATCCCACACGGCCATGTCGATGGTACCGACTGCGACCGAACGCTCGCCGTGTCCGCCCGGCTTTTCATTCGTCATCATCGCGGCCCAGATCTTGTGCGGATCAAGGTTGTCGCCGGCGTTGTTGACAAGGCTTGCGGGGTCGGCTTCTAGAATGCGGTCGCGGAACCGTTCGCGGATCAACCCGCCCTGACCATAGCGGCCGTTCGAGTTGAAGCCGTATCCGACCACGCGGCGGCCGTCGCGGACAACATCGGTCACGACCGCCACGAGGCTGGCCGTCATCTTGCTGAAGTCGATATAGGCGTTGCGGATTGGCGAAGAGATCGGCTTGGTTACTTCGCACACGTCGATAATACGCATAAGCGTGCCTCCTTGGTTTTTTGCTGGTAGATTGTCAGTGAGAGGGTTCTGCCACATCGGAAACGGTGATCTCCCGAGGGCGCAGACCCTTCTGTTCGGCGATGACCTGGCGCACTCGCTCCATGTCGAGTTCGCCTTCCCATTTCGCCACGGCGATCGTGGCTATGCCATTGCCGATCAGGTTCACCACGGCACGGGCCTCGTTCATGAAGCGATCGACGCCAAGCAGAAGGACCAGGCCGGCGACCGGAACCGTGTCAAAGGTGGACAGGGTAGCTGCGAGGGTCACGAAGCCGGCACCGGCAACCCCGGCGGAGCCTTTAGACGTCAGAAGCAGGACGCCGAGGATGCCTAATTGGCCCCAGAGGCTCAGATCGGTGTTCGTCGCTTGGGCGATGAAGATCGCGGCCATCGTCAGGTAGATGCAGGTGCCATCGGCATTGAAGGTGTAGCCCGTGGGCAGCACCAGCCCAACGACGGGCTTGGCAACACCAAGCCGCTCCAGTTTTGCCATCATCCTTGGAAGCACGGCTTCGGTCGAACAGGTGGCCAGCGTGATGAAGAGTTCGTCCTTGAAGTAGCGAAGGAACTGCAGCAAGGGGAAGCTGCTCCAGCGCGCTATGCTGCCTAGCACGACGACGACAAACAGGGCGGACGTCAGATAGACCCCGAGCATCAGGTAGCCGAGCGACCAGATGGAGCCGATCCCGTGCTTTCCGATCGTATAGGCGACACCCGCACCCGCACCCAGGGGCGCAAGTTTCATGACCATGCCGACGATCCGGAAGAGCGCCTGCAGGGCACTGTCGAGCACATCGGTAAAGGGCTTTGCGGTTTCGCCCATTTGGACAAGCGCAATTCCGAACAACACGGCGATGAGGATGACCTGAAGCATTGCGCCTTCGGCGAAGGCCCCGACGATCGTGGCGGGAATGATGTTCAGGAAGAAGTCGACAACGCCGCCATGTTCCGCAGCGGTCGCCTGGTACGTGGCAATGGATGATGCGTCGATAGTTGAGGCATCGATGTTCATGCCTGCGCCCGGCTGCATCAGATTGACGACGATCAGACCGATGACCAGCGCGATGGTGGACACCACTTCGAAATAGATCAGCGCCACGGTGCCGATGCGGCCGACCTCGTGGATGTTGCCCATCTTTGCGATTCCAAGCACGACTGTGGCAAAGATGATTGGGGCCAGCAGCATCTTGATGAGTTTGATGAAGCCGGCAGCGATGGGCTGCAGGGCGGATCCGACGTCCGGCCACAGGAACCCAATAAGCCCGCCGATCAAGATGCCGATCAGCACTTGGACATAGAGCTGGCTGAGCAGTCTCTTCATTGTTGCCTCCCTGGATTTTCCCTGACGGCCGTCTGGCCATCTTCTCCAAGGGGGATTTACCCGAAGCCCAACCGCCGAAACCAATGCCGATCAACCCATGATCAATGCAAATTATGCATAGTTTAGACGTCGGCTTCCTTTTGACCGCTGGCGATTTCCCAGAAGAGTTCGGCTTGACGACTCAACCGAGAGGCTGGCCGGAATAGTCGGACTTCGACGGGCACCTCGTAGTCAGCATCGCCCGCCCTCACCAGCGAGCCCGACGCGACATCGGTCGCCGCGAGTGAAAGTGGGACCCAGGCGACGCCTTGTCCCTCCTTCGCAACCTCGCGAAGTGTCGCTGCCAGATGTGAGTGAAATATTGCCTTCAGGTGAGGCCGTCGATCGTGCTCTTGCCAGTCCGCCTCGAGGATTCTGCCGATCCCGGATTGCGGCGCATATGCGAGATATGGGGTGGGTTGAGAGGCAGGGTCTCGTGTGACCCTCCAAAGCGGCGAACCGTCTTCGGCGGGCTTTGAGAGAGGGATCAGGCAGTCCCGGCCAATACGGGTCGACAGGACATGGCGGGACGAGAGGCGCGTGGTAGCTGTGGGATGTGCATGACATACCAGAAACGATGTCCCCCCGCGCAACAGCAGCGCTTCGCATTCAGCGTAGCTGTCTGAGATCAGGCTGACAGAGCCGAAGCTTGCGTGATCTAACTTTTGAATCATCCAGTGCGGAACGAATGTGAATGACAGCGCGTGTGTCGACGCGATGATAAGAGACTTCGCGGATTTGCCCGCGATCTCCAGCGCCTCCTCCTTCGCCTGCCTGAGATCGCGGAGCATTGCCCCGGCTCGGGGCAGCAAGGCGCGACCTGCCGCGGTCAGCGTCACGGACCTGCTCGTCCGCTGAAACAAGGGCGTCCCGATCCAGCTCTCCAGCGCCATGATCCGGCGACTGAACGCAGGCTGGGTCATATTCCGCCTGCTCGCCGCGGCTGAAAAGTTCAACTCGCTGCAGAGTACAACGAAATCTTCGAGTATTCCCGTGTCCATACTGATGTCCGCGTTACCCCATCCTAGGTCCGACCAATGCTATATCTGTTGATTTCCACCGAGACGTGACCCGGTTTTTCCACCGAGAACTAACCCACCTTGAGATTATGCGAAGCGGGTCACGGTTGGGTCAAGACATGGCTGGTTTCCTTCTTTTTGCGGGCGGCGGCTTCGTTGCTCGCCTTGAAGCGGAAGCTGTCGTTGCCGGTTTCCAGGAGCGAGCCATTGAAGGCTCCATTGGTCCGAGCCCAATGGCGAGCGCAGCGATGGGTGAGCCGATCGAGCAGCGCTGTCGTCATCTTGGCGTCGCCGAATACCGTGGCCCATTCGCTGAAGCTGAGATTTGTGGTGATGATGACGCTGGTGCGCTCGTAGAGCTTGCTCAGCAGGTGGAAGAGCAACGCGCCGCCTGAGGCGCTGAACGGCAAGTAGCCCAGCTCGACCTCGGAACGTCTTGCGGTCAATCGGCAGGATCGAAGCCACGCAAGATATCCGCGGTCCAACCATCTGCGGGAAGGAAGGTTTCGATCATGATATCAGCGAGGGTGACGTTTACTGCGGTTCCGAAGAGCGTGGTCGCGCTGAGGAAGGACAATCGACCGCGAGGGTGGTCCAGGATCAGCGGCATCAATTGAGAAGGCCCGTTTCTACGATTTGCATCTGGACCAGCTGAATGATCGCCAAAGAAGAGCGATCGAGCGGATGTTCCGCGAAGGTCCGTCCGGGTTCCAAGGAGGTATCAGCGCCGAAAAATACCTCTCGATCACCGGGACCTCTCGTGCCACGGCCACGCGCGACCTTCATGATCTGGTCGAGCGAGGCGCATTGCTTCGCGCGGGACAACGTCAACATACACGCTATTGGCTGAGCCCCCCGGACATGCCCAAACCGGCATAAGAGTCGGTCAGCACCGACCCTCCTCCGAGATCACCGCATTCAGGATCTCGGCCACGATGTCGAGAAATCTTTCCGGATCGTCGAGGGCATTGCTGGCCAAAAGCAGTGGCATGGCGCGAACAGTTATCATTTCACCGTCCTCGCCACGCCGAGGCGGCGCCTGAACATAGATGGCGAGCTGGGCCTTGCCGGATTTCGTCCGATAGGCCGGCTTGACGAAAAAGCCGGTTGGATACCTCCGATCGCTCACGGCTCCTGCCCCAACGCCGCCTTGGCTCTGAGCCCCAGTCGATCAAGCCGATCGAGAAACTGACGATGCCGTTCTGAAACCTGACGGGCACGGTCGAACTCGATCTTGCGGGTGACATCCATGCAGGCGAAATATTCCGAGCTTGCCGCAAAATAGCTCTCGAAGTCTTCAGCGATCAGACCGGCATATTGGGCCAGAGACGTATCATCCTCGGGAACAAACGGTTCTTCGGGAGGCAGGCAAGTGCCGGTGATGTGGACCCCCTGTCCGAACACCGGAGTCGCCCAGAGCGTTGATGCGAGCGCGCATGCCAGGGAAAACGCCCGTCTCATGCGGCGGCCCGCTTCCGCCGCAACAAGCCTTTCAACGCGACTGATAGATTGAACTCGCCCAGCCGGTCCCGCGCGGCAAAGCAGCGCAGCATGGCACCAGGTGCCCGGACCGGTGCGGTTGGATGGTCCCGGTTCGCCTCGATCAACAAAACGGCAAGGGACGCACGAAGCGATCCCAGTTGGTCCAGCGCTTCCTCCCAAGCCGATTCCGTGATGCCGAGATCTCGTAGAAGCATGATTGCCGTGCTGCGCAAGGCGCGTTCGGTGATCTCGCCCGTCGAAGAAATCGCCTCAAGGCAGAAGCGAAAATCAGATCCCGCCACCTCGTGGACAAATTCGGGCTTAAGCCAATTCAGATCATCTTCGTCTTTGCCTTCTTCAGCAATCTTGCTTGTCGAGGGCCTGTGCATGATCATCGGTGGCCTCGTCGTTTGACGTGTATCTATTCTTACAAGATTCTTTGGAGTTGTATTTCCTATTGCCGGAAGTCCGGCTTCCGCCATGGCGGAAGTTTCTGCGCAACACGCAAGGCAGGCGCGGGCCTCCGCAGCCACCGCGTCAATCTCAGCAAGATGGCGCGCCATCTCTTCAGAGCCGCAGAACCCGGCATAGCGACGCGGCCAAGAGGTGAGGCGGCGCAAGAGGTCAGGCAGCGCGGCGTGCTGCGGATCCCGCTCCAGCAACTGCTCGATCGCCTGCTTGGCGTCGCGCTTGGCCGCTGAGCATTCAAGTCGAAGCACCGAAATGCGATGCGCCTCCTCGCGATGCTCGGCATCCATGGCCAGAAGCAGCCCGAGGTTTTCCAGAAGTGGCCTAAAATTGATCCCGAGCCGTCTGCCATGGGAGAGTTGCCGGCCAGACCGCCGACCATTCGCCGCAGTATCAATCCGAATGATCCCAAGCGCTTCCAACCCCTTTTCATGCAAGCGCAATGTCCGGTCGCTGATGCCAAGATCGCGCGCCAGATCCTGCTGTGCGCGGAAACAGACCGGATCGCAGCCAGGATCGCACCAATCTGCCGGCGCGGTCTGGCGCATCATGCGCAAGAGCACCGCGCGGCGGGCAGCGCCAAGACCGAGATGCCGGGCCAGACGTTCGACAAGTTCGATGACATGGCTGAGTGTCATGCCTTCGGGCAGCACCGGGTGCGTCACTCGGGCGATCGGGGTCAACATATTCTGCTCCTCATCTTCGAGGCACAGGGCCACAGGCAAGTCGGATCCGTTCGCAAAAGCTGCGGCTTTGGGCTTGAATCCGTGGGAAAAGCAGGCGATTATGCCGTTGTGTGATGACGGCGATGCAGGAGCTCTACACCTGCGTTACCTTGCAAATCCCCTCGTGCGGTCCCCGCGCGGGGGTTTTTTGTTTTTGTGGGGTCTGCTTGTTTGCGTTCAGTAGCGGATCCATTCCTCCGAAGTATTGCCCTGATGGTCGCGCCAGCGCAGCAACATGCCGCGCCAGAGTCGGACCGAGCCGAGCTCGGCCAGAACGGCGTTTCTGGAAACCCCGCTGGCGGCATAGACCCAATCCGGTGCGTCGCGCATGCGTGTCGGGACCCAGTTGAAATTGCCTTGCGCGTCATAATGGCCGAGACGCGAGCGGTCAGTGACATAGGTCGTTCCGTCATGACGGCGCTGGCCGTAGATGATGTGATAAAGCTCGATGCCGTCGCGATAGCGCGCAACCTCGGGCGGGATGGCCTGCACTCCGCCCGCCACGGAACCAGAGAGCGGATTTCCCATTGGGCAGCGCCAAAGCTGCAGGGGCGGCTCAACCGGCCAGGGTGTGATCCGCCGGATCATCTCGGCCTTGGCGGCTCCGCATTCCGCCGAGGCCGGAAATCCACCGGCAAGACAAAGCAGGATGGCACAATCGATCGGATAGGCTTTGGCAGGCGGCGCGCTCAGCGAAAGCGCGGCAACACCCGCAGCCAAAACCGTTCTGCGACGGGTTTTCTTAATCTGTCCGGGAACTCTGTCCATATTTGCAATCAATGACTGATTTGCAAATATGTACAGAGACGATCGGGCGAGATCAACCCAAGGTGAGCGCCACCGGCGCGACAACCGGCAAATCAGCGCCCGGATCGAAGCTCATGCCTTCGGGAAGTTCCAGAACCGAGAGTTCGCCGGTATTCCAGGAATAGAGCCAGACTTGGCTCTCCGAACCGCCAAGTGGCTGCAAGGGCTCGGCAATGCGGCGCTGGTCTTGGTTGATGGTTGCCATGGCACAGTCCCCTTCACTCGTGTCAGGAACTTCTTGCGCCTGTTGGTCACAAAATAAAGCCCCAACCGCGAAACTGGCTAATTGGACTGGCTAATCAGCTAGCCCGAATTATGCATGAGGGGTTGGTGAGGCTGGCTTAACCATTTGAAGAACTGTAGTTTTGTGGTTCCTACACCCAAAGCCGCAGTTTTTCAGGATGCCGCGCCTCACCATGGATGTCTCTACACCCTCTCGTCTGTGTTTGTCACCCGTCAATGGCCAGCAGGTCCTGCTCGGATTTGACGGCGCCAACATGAGTTCGGACGCTGGGCTGATGCTGTTGCGGGAGATCGAGCGCCGTGAAGGTCTGGCAGGTTGGCTGGCCTCCTGCATGGACGACCCGCGTGATCCAGGCAGGGTGCAGCACAGCCTCGAGGAGATCATCCGCTTCCGGATCCTGATGATCGCGGCGGGCTATGAAGATGCCAATGATGCGACCGATCTGCGCCATGATCCGAGCTTCAAGCTCGCCCTGGAACGCGCCCCGGAAAGCGGCGCGGCGCTGTGCTCGCAGCCGACCATCTCGCGGATGGAGAACCTCCCCGACGCCCGCGCCCTGATCCGCATGGGGCGCGAGATGGTTCGGTTCTACTGCCAGTCATTCCCGCAGCCCCCCCGACAGATCGTGCTGGATATCGATGACACCTTTGACGCGGTCCATGGCCATCAGCAGCTGCGGCTGTTCAACTCCTATTACGATGAATACGGCTTCCAACCCATCGTGGTCTTCGATGGGGAGGGACGGCTGGTCGGAGCCCTGCTGCGCCCGGCCCGACGCCCCAAGGGCCGCGAGATCGCGAGCCATATCCGGCGGCTGATCCGGCAGATCCGCCGCTTCTGGCCCGAGACCGAGATCCTGCTGCGGGCCGACAGCCATTATTGCGCCCCGCAGGTTCTCGATCTCTGTGACCGGCTCGGCCTGCTCTATGTCTTCGGCTTGTCCAAGAATACGCGGCTGGCGACACATATCCTGCCGCTCGAGGCGTCCACAGCCGAGCGCTACGCCCGCACGCCAGGACAAAAGCTGCGGCGGTTCAAGACCTTCTCCTATGCGGCCGGGTCATGGTCCAAGCCGCGCCGCGTCATTGCCCGGGTCGAGGTCAGCTCGCGCGGGCGCGACACGCGCTATGTCGTGACCAATCTCGAAGGCGGGCGCGGCAAGCATCTCTATGAGAAGCTTTACTCCGCCCGGGGTCAGGCCGAGAACCACATCAAGGCATGGAAAACCCATCTCGCCGCGGACCGGACCTCATGCACGAAGGCAAATGCCAATCAGATGCGGCTGATGCTGCACGGTTGCGCCTATTGGATCTGGTGGAGGCTTCGCGCCGCCTGCCCGAAACGGTCCCCGTGGCGGCACGCGCAGTTCGACACGCTGCGCCTCCATCTGCTCAAGCTGGCCGCGACCATCATCGAAAAGAAGACCCGGATCATCATCACCCTTCCGGCCTGCTGTCCGCGCAGGAAACTTCTCACTTTGCTGTTCCGCGCCCTCGAGCCACCGCGTCCGGTCTGACGCGAAACGCCCCGCTCATCCAGAAACCTCAACCTGCACAACCTCACATGACGTCAGCGGCCCTAACAAAAAAGGCCGCCGCAGCCATTTGCGCGGGTCAAGCCAGAATGGGCGACCACATGCCTACACCGTGCGAAACGGCGGCTTCATGAATAATTGCGGCTAGATCAGGTCTTCCTCGACCGCGCGCACCACGGCGGCGGTGACATTGCGGCATCCAAGTTTCTTCTGTGCGCTGGAGAGCCGCAGTTTCAGGGCCGAGACGCTAATGCTCAAGCTTTTGGCCGCTTCAGCGTGAGAATGCCCCAACCGGATCTGGCGCAGACCCTCAATTTCCTTGTCGCTCAAGGTGACCATGTTCTGCGCATAGAGATGGGCGAGAAGATCAAGCTTGTTGGCGAGCAGGCTCAACTCGGCATCGCTATATTCGCAATCCGGACGGGCGACCGAGAGGCAGGAACGCCGCCGCCCGGTGACCGTCACAAAGGCCGCACCATAGCGTAGCCCGTATTTGCGGGCCGCTTCGAAGATGCCAAAATCATCGGGAATATTGGCCGCGATCTCGGACCATCTCGCGGCACTTTCCCTCGGCTGCCCGACGATCCAGAGCGCAATCGGATCACGGCTGACGAAGATGTCCTGTTCCCATCGGGAGACCCAGGCCTCGGGGAATCGATTGATGGTGGTCACCGGTCTGCCGAGCTTGAAACCGAGACCGAGAAAAAAGCCGGAAGGTGCAAGATCTTCGAGCCCGGAGAGTAGCGCATCATGATCCGGAATGATGGTCTCGAGCATCGTTGCACCTCGTCGTTTCTTGTTTTTCGACTGGCAAGATATAGCCAATTAGCCTGTCTAAAAAGACAGGTAGGTAGCCTCTTGCGCGCAATCGGCTATGTTCTGCCGAAACACGAATCTGAGCAGGAGACTTCATGAAAATGCGCGGCCCAACTGGCGCCCTGAGCGAAAACCCCCTCCGCGCCTCGGCCAAGCTCGATGCCGGCATGGTGCAAATGCTGTCCTTGATGCTTGATGATGGAAGTCAGCCGGTGACACTCGAATTGCGCGATTTCGGGATCTGGGCGGTGACCGAGGACGGTGTGCGCATGTTCATCGGCTCGATGGAGAAGCGACCGGAAGTGCCGGATATGCCGCGCCCGTCCTGAGAAAACGACCTCCCGTCGCTCGTTCCATCCGGGCGAGACGGCAGCATGACTTCGCAAAGGAAGTCATAAATTTACCCCCGAAACCAATCCGGGCCGGAGCTTGCTTCGGCCTTGGAAGACATCTGCCCAGCGTTTACAAAGCTCAGAGAGAAAAGCTCGGCGCGTGTTAAATTTGCATGTTGACCGAGATTTGCAAATTTGACACGCTGGCATTCGGAAGGTGCTGCGTGGCCATGCTATGGAGACGCGGGCCGGTGATTGATCTGAGAAAAGAGCCCCCGAATGTGGTCACGGTCGACGGACTCAAGGAACTTCTGGAGGAAGGCTGGTTGCTCTGCATCTATTGCCATGAGCTGCCGGAACTGCGCGGCCCGCATTACCATGGCATCTGGTATGTGCTGGCCATCGAGCCGAAAGAACGTTCGCGTTGGGCCGCCCTCATCACCCAGCGCACCAGGCGTGCCCGCCAATCCGCAGCCATTGGCAATGCACCGCAAGCCGATCTCGCCTTCCGAGAAATCCGTACCCTCAGCACCGTCTTCACCATGTGCAAGGATCTCGGCCATTCCATCCCGGCCGCGCCCATGGTTCCCGGCCAAGCGGTCATTATCGACAGCAAGGCCGAATAGACGCCCTGCCCTGCTTGCCGTTTTGCTGCCCATGGTTTTCTTGGGCAGCCCCCTCGCCGCCAAGGCCGATATCATCCGCTTCGGCGCGGCGGCTATGACCGCTGAGAGCGGCAGCGCCTCCTCGGTCTTGCGCTATGATGCCTCCGGAAAACGCCTTCTGCCTAAAGCCGTGCAGCGTGCAGATGTTTCAGCCGATGCCGACGAGGATCTGATCCGCGCCTTCTTGCGCGACACGACCGCTGCCTCTCATTCGCGTTCGGCCGGCATCATGCCCGGGATCGACCGGGTGGCTTCGCGCTACCAGCATCATCCGGCTCTGCGCGCGGCCGAGTTGTCACCGCAAGAATGGCATGCGCTGTTTCGGGCGATGATCTGGCAGGAATCGCGGTTCAACCCGAAGGCACGCAGCCCGAAAGGCGCGCTTGGCCTGACGCAATTGATGCCTGGCACCGCATCACAGCTCGGGGTCGATGCCTCGGATCCGATGCAAAATCTCGATGGCGGGGCGCGCTATCTGCTGACGCAGCTTCAGGCCTTCCGCAGCCCGATGCTGGCGCTCGCCGCCTATAATGCCGGTCCCAAGGCCGTGCAAAAATATGGCGGCGTGCCGCCTTTTCCCGAGACCCGTGATTACGTGATCCGGGTGCTCTCCGAACAAGACCTCCTCCTCCGCAAGACCCAGTAGAAGGATCCTTCCCATGCTCCCGAACCTTGCTCTCCGGCGCTTTCGCCGGGCGATCCCGCTTGCCCTGTCGCTGCCGCTTATCGGCCTTGCCTCGCAGGTGATGGCCCAGGCCAATCAGGGCATCGATTTCACCAAGGCCAATACCTTGGGCAACAGTTGGACGACCTGGATCATGGGCAATCCGGTGACCTGGTTCTTCTCCACCGCCTTCGTCATCGTCGGCATCATGGCAGCGCTCAATCGCGCGCCCTGGGCCTGGCTGCTCTACGTCGTCATCGGCGCCCTCATTGCCATGCCGGCTTCGACGCTGGTCAGCAATCTCAACAGCTTCCTCTGAGCCATGGAACGCACCCCGGTCATTCTCGGGCTGACGCGTCAGGCCAAGCTCTGGGGCCTACCGATGCCCTATATGCTGGCGGTGGCGTCGCTCACCGTGCTGCCCTTCATGTGGAGCTCGCAGCACCTGATCCTGTCGCTGACCTTTCTCGCCCTCGGGCCTGTCTGGTACGGGCTGGCCCGCATTGCCGCCGCCGCCAACCCGAATGGCGCCCGGGTGCTGCGCGTCATCTTGCAAAAGACCCCGCCGACGCTGAACCGCTCGCGCAGGAAAGGCCGACGCTATGGCTAGCCTTGCCACGATTGGACGCAATCCGGCGGCGCAGGCCCTCCTGCCGAAGGATCCCGGCCTCTTCACCCACCTGCCCTATCTCATCGAACTCGACGACGAAATCACCCGCACGCGTCAGAACGGGCTGATGATCTCGCTCGAGATTGCCGGGCTCGACGGCATGACCGCCGCACCGCAGGACATTCACGAGTTGCGTCGCGCCCTGGCCGGAATGATCGACGGCCTCGATGAGCGCTTCAGCTTCTATATCCATCGCCTGCATCGCCGCGCCGATCTCGGGCTCACCCCTATCCATGGCGAGAGTTTTGCGGGCGATCTCGATCGCGCCTGGCGCAAACATCTCGCGGCGCAAGACCTGCATGATTTCGTCGTCGTCCTGACCGTGGTCTCCTCGCTGCCCGCACCGCTGCGCGTGCCGCTCTTTGGCAAGGCAGCAGCGAAGCTTCTGGAAACCGATACCGAGGCACGGCTGCATGATCTGCGCGAATTGGTCGAGGTGCTGGAAACTGGCTTGCCGCATGTCACCACCCGGCGGTTGAAGATCAGCGATGGCAGCCTGATCGGTTTTTACACCGCGATCAGCACCGGGCTTCTCGCCCCGGCTTGGCGCGGTCAGATGAGCCTGATTGCCGAAGATGCCGTACCCTCGGCCGCGACCTTCTATCCGAACGAGATCCTGTTCGACGAAGGCATAGGCCCACCTCGCTATGCCGCAGTTCTCGCGGTGAAGCGCTATAGTCAGGAGACCTGGCCCGGCATGCTCGATGCGCTCGACGCGTCCTTGGGTACCGTGATCTGCCACAGTTTCACCCCGATCGCCGCGGAAAAAATCGCCGGGCGCGTACGGCTCCGCGTCGAGCAGATGCGCGCCGCCGATGATCTCGCGACCACCATCCAACAACAGCTGATCGAGACCGCCGATGAGGTCGAAAGCGGCGGCAAGAGCGTGGGCCTGCATCAACTCACCATCACCGTCTTCGCAGAGAGCCGCGAAGCGCTCGATCAGCGTATCTCAAAGATCAAGGGCATGGCTGAACGCGCCCGAGTCAAGCTCACCCGCTGCACCCATAGTCTCGAGGCCAGTTTCTTTGCCAGCCATCCCGGCAATATGGATTACCAATGCTGGGGCATGACGGTCGCCACCACGACTTTCGCCGACATGGCCTCGCTGCATATGAGCGATGCCGGTAGTTCCGCCGAGGCGCTGCATTGGCGCACGCCGATCACCGTGTTTCAGAGTGCTTCCGGGGCGCCGCATCGGTTCAGCTTCCAGGGGCCGGGCCGCCCGGAATCCGAGCCACCGCTGGGTCATACTCTGGTGCTCGGGCCCTCGGATTCAGGCAAGACCACCACGGTCGCCTTTCTTGCTGCCCAGGCGCTGCGGGTGCGACCCCGCATCATCATCTTCGACAAGGATGAGGGGCTCAAAAGCCTCGTCGCAGCTTTGGGCGGTTCTTACGCCCGGATCCGGGCCGGACAACCGACCGGGCTCAATCCGCTCCTGACCGAGACCGGATCCCGCGGCGAGGCCTGGCTGATGGATTGGATCTCGGCATTAATCGAGCGTCGCGGCACGCTGTCGCCAATCCAATCTGCGGCGCTCAAATCCGCAATCCGCCGGATTGCCGCAGCACCCAAAGATCTGCGTAGTTTTGCCCATTTCGAGAGCCTGGTCGGTGATGTTCAGGACGGGCGCGAACTCGCCATGCGGGTCGCGGAATGGGGACCGGAGGGGCGCTATAATTGGGTCTTCGGAGCAGCAGATCAGCCGGTGGTCGATTTCCGCCGCAGCAATGTCGTCGGCCTCGACATGTCCGAGATCCTCGAGCATGCCACCGAGCGCACGGCGATCCTAAGCTATATCTTCCGCCGGCTCGAGCTGATGTTCGAGGACCGAGTGCCGACGCTTCTGATCATCGACGAAGCCCATGCCGCGCTCGACGATGCCTTCTTCGCCGCCCGCATGCCGAAATGGGCAGTCACCATGCGCAAGCTCGCGGTGACCATGGTGTTGATGACGCAGTTTCCGAGCCAGATCGAGGCGAGCAAGGCCAAGACCATTCTCGAGGGCCTGCCGCATCGGCTGATCTTTCCGAATGGCCAGGCACTCGAGAGCCAATATGCCGGGCTCAATCTGACGGAAAACCAGCTCGGCTTCGTGCTCGAAGGCCAATACGGGCCGCGCCGCGCGCTGTGGAATGGCCCGACCGGATCAACGCTGCTTGATGTCGACCTCTCGCCGCTGGGCCCGCTCTTGACCGCCTTAAGCGGCGGCAAATCAGCCTTGCGCGCCTATGGCGAGGGTTTCGAGACCCGGCCGTTTTTCTGGAGGATGGATCATGGTTAGAGCGTTTTTGCTTGGGACGCTGCTCTTTGGCCTTGCCGGCTGCGCCGGCGAGACACCGATCCGCAAGACAAATTGCTGGTCCGGCATGACGCTGCTCGAACAGGCCGGTGGTGATTGCGAGTTCCGCGATGTGCCGGAGGTTTAGATCCATGGCACTTGCACTTTCTCTCGCCACCCTGCCCTTCACGCCCCTTGCCCATGCTGCTGGTGTGCCAGCGGTCGATCTCAAGCAGATCGCTGAATGGCTGATGCAAAAACAGCAGGATCTGGCGCAGCGCGCCGCCGAGGCCCAGGAAAACTCCCGGCGCGCCGCGATTTTGAAGGAGCAGGATGCCCAACTCGCCGCACTTGATGAGACCCTGCGCCTGCTGACTGGCACCAGCGCCTTCATCCCGGATTTGGAAGGGGGTGACGATATAGGCGGCTCCGGCTTCGCGGCCGATGCGGTCTATGCCATCGAGGATGACAATCCCTATGCCGAGCGGCTGTTCGGCGATGCGCCCGCCACCATCGAGGGCATGATTGCCGAGACCGCGATGCGCTATGGAGGTCATCCGACGCTGGCCAAGGCGGGGATCAATGCGGTGGAGTTTCGCTGCTGGTTTCAGGGGCTTGTGAAGCAGGAATCGAATTTCAACATAGGCGCGAAAAGCCCGAAAGCCGCTTTTGGCCTCACCCAGATCATCCCGGGCACCGCGCAAGGCTTGGGCATCTATCCCGCCTATTACGACGATCCGCGGCTGCAGCTCGATGGCGGCGCGCGCTACCTGCTGCAGCAATTAAGCAAGTTCGGCTCGATGGAGCTGGCGCTCGCCGCCTATAATGCCGGTCCCGGTGCCGTCCAGAAATATAATGGCATCCCGCCTTATACCGAGACGCAGAATTACGTCCGCCGCATCAGGGCGCATTACCAGCTTTATGCGGGAAGGATCAGCGGCGCCGACGATCTCGGCTCCCTCGATCCCAAAGACATGGTGATCGCCGAGAGCTCGAATATCGCCGATGCCGGGCTGCATTACGCCAGCCATTCGATGACGAGCATGCAGGCCGCGGCGGTCAGGCTCCGGAGCATCATCGCGCGGATCGGTGCCACCGCTTCGGTCAAGGAGGCGATGGATCTCAACACCTATGCCCGGGCCGAAGTCACGCGGATGGCCGCGATCCTGACCCGGCTGCAGGCGACGCAGCGCAAGGTGGAGGCGGCGCGCTATGCCCTGCTTTTGCAGGCTTACGCCGAGGACGAGAGCTATCTGCAAGTGAGGTTGGAACGATGAGCTTTGGCAAAGCAATGCGGCGTGCCCTGGCCGTGGGGGCACTTGTCCTCATCCCGGTCGCGATGTCCGCCCAAGGCGTGCCGACGATCGATGTTACCAGCATTGCCCGACTGCAGGAGATGATCTCCGAGGCCAAGCTGCAGTTGAAGGAACAGGTCGCACAGAATGTGAAGCTCGACGCCCAGACCCTGAAGCTGATCGAACAGATCCAGCTCCTGCACAGTCAGATCGCGGCGCTGAAAGATGGTCTCACGCTGGCCGATCTCGGCTTTGACAAGGAGAGTTTCCTTAGAGAGATCATGCCCGGCTTCAGCGATTTGACCGCCTCGCTCGATGCCGCGAAATCCGGCGATTGGGCCTCTGTCCTCGCGGAGGGTGGCACGCTGAGCGGCGGCACGGTTTCCTCCCATGTCGATAAGGCCTTCGCCTCGGCTGGCCTTGAACGCGCCCGGGTCGATCAGCTCGCCAAAAGCGAGGAGGCGCCGAAAGCACGTATCGGGATTGCGGCCAATGTGAATGCCTTCATGTCGGTGGCGGCGGAATCCTCCTCGCAAGGCGCGCGCGACAGCCTGACCCGGATCGACGGGCTGGTTGGCAAGATAGAGGGCACGGAAAATCTCAAACAGGCCATCGATCTCAATACCCGCGTCACCGCTGAGCTCGGCATCGCGCTCGCCAATGTCTGGGCCATGCAGGCGGTGCAGACCGTGGGCATGGGTGAGGCCGGCATCATGGATGCCGCCACCGCCGCCGATGAAGAAAAATACCTGAGCATCAAACTGGAGGAATGAGCATGGCCCGTCGCATCGTGATCGGGGGCGCTGTCCTCGCTTTGACCCTCGCCGCCGTCATTTCCCTTCCCGTGTGGCAGGCGCAGGGACAAGATCCGGCGCAGCAGCAGGGGTCGACCACCGAAAACCCCTTCGCCGCGCTGGATCACCTGGCGGATGAGGCGACGCCGAATTTTGGGGCCAGTGATCAGGCGGCGGGGCGTGATCAGGACTTTCTGCGGCTATCGCCGAAATCAGAGACACAGGATGTCCCGAAGGCACTGACCGAAAACCTGCCGTACAGTAGCTGCGACAAACTCCCTGTGGTAGAATCTGCCGCCTTCAAAGCGGCTTCGCCCGATGCCTATGCCCGGCGCATGTTCTACGTCTACGCCCAGATGCGGCGGGTTCTCGACACCGGCGATTGCACCTGCAAAGGGAAAACTGCGCCTTTCGCAGCCGTGGAGGCAATCGAGGCAGAGCTGCAATCCACTGAGGGTGTTGACTGGAACCGGCACGCCGCCGGTCGGGACTATATCAGCCGGGCTCGCAAGCTCCGTGCGGATGTCGAAGCAATGTGTGGCGGGACCTTCTGATGGGTCTCGTCACCAATATCATCCAATCACTCGACGCCAGTGTGAAGGCGACCGGCGAGCGATTTTTCGAGAGTACGGCTTCCGCCGTCGGCCCGCTCTGGACCATATTCGTGACCCTGCTCCTCCTGCTCATCGGCATGAACATGGCGCTCGGCATCTATCGCATGAGTGCCAAGGATAGCTTGCAGATCGTGACGCGGGTCGTCCTCGTCTACATGTTTGCTTTCTCCTGGGCTAATTTCGGCACGTTCTACGATGCCTTGACCTCAGCCAGCGGCAATCTGGCGCTGAGCTTCTTTGACATTGCTGCCGGCTCCGGGGCGGACATCAATTCGGCCATGGACGGCTTTGCAGCTGACATGGGCGATACCGCAGACGGCGTAATGAAGAGCATGGGATCGATCACCCGCGGCGTGCTCGGGGCCCTCTTCTTTCTCATCCTCGCCATATTGATGGCGGTCTATGTCCTGGTCGTCGGTTTCGCGAAGATCATGATCGCTTTTCTGCTCGGTGTTGCGCCGCTGGCAATGATCTTCACGATCTTCAATCGCACCAAGCCGCTCTTCGAGGCCTGGCTTTCCTCCTTCGTCTCCTACCTGATGTATCCGATCGCAGCCTCGGCAGTGATTGCCGCCGTTGTGTCCATGGCAGGCGAGCAGTTCCAAGACCAGACGCAGGTCGACAATCTAAGCAGCCTCGTGGGCTTCATGGTCGTGGTCTTTGTCGGGGTCTTCGCCCTGATGAAGATCCCGGAAGCGGCCAATCACATCACCGGCCAGATGAACCTCGCCTCGATCGCCCCCGAGGCCATGCGCCTCGCCGGATCCACACTGCAGCGTCCAAGCCAGGTCGGGGCCAATGCCTTGGGCGTGCACGGGCTCGCCCATCCCAAGCAATATCTCGCCGGGCTGTCCGGCCTGCCCTCGGGCCTCACGGAGGCCAAATCCACTCCGCATCAGCGCTCGGCCCGTGAGGCCGGCATGGCGCTGCGCCAGAAACTCACGGCCCTCGACCTCATGCGCCGGAACTAGCCGCGCAAGGTCCAGCCCCTCCATCTCGGGAGAGATCCATGACAGACACCTTGTCTGAAGAGAGAAAGCTGCTCGCCAGACAGCTCTTCATCGAGCCGACCCGCCGGGAGAAACTGGCCTGGCTCGTCGCTGCCGGCGGCATGGCTTGCGGCATGCTCGGCCTTGCCACCACCCTCACTCTTCTGCCGCTGAAACAGACCCAAGCCTATCTTACCATCGTCGATCGCGACACCGGCATCGCCAGCCGCGCCGTCGAGGTCGAACGCGCCACCATGGAGCACGCCGATGCGGTCAGCCAAAGCCTGCTCTATGGCTATGTGCTCGCCCGCGAGACCTATGATCCGAATGACAATGAGGCGCGCATGTTGCGCGCCTGGCGGCAATCGAGTGGCGAGGCGCAGGCCTCACTGCAAGCACTCTGGGATGGCAAGAACCCGAACTACCCGCCAAGGCTCTACGGCGAGACGGGCCGGGTCAAGCTCGAGGTGCTCTCGATCAACCAGGTCAATGACACCACCGCCCAAGTGCGCTTCGTCAAAACCCTGATCCAGCCAAACCAGCCTGACCGGCTGGGGAATTTCACTGCCACGGTGAGCTACCGTTTCCAGCCGACGCAGGAAAGCGCGCTCGAACTGGTCTGGCAGAACCCGTTCGGCTTTGTCGTGACCGGCTATCGCGTCAGCTCGGATTCCCTGGAGGCCCAGAAGGATGATTAGGTTTTTCCACGCCGCGACGGCGCTTGTGCTGCTCACTACCCTGCCCTTCACCGCGACGGCGGAGGTTCGACCGAAAGCCGGGTCGCGCGATGCCCGCGTCACCTATGCCAATTTCGTCGAGGGACAGGTCTATCATGTCTCGACCCGGATCCGAAACATCACCCTGATTGAACTCGGACAGGGCGAGGAAATCCGCTCGGTCGCGGCGGGCGATCTCGAGAGCTTCCAGATCGACAAGCTCGAAGGCGCCAATGTCTTCACCATCAAGCCGGTGATCGAAGGGGCCTCGACCAATGTCACCGTCGAGACCAATCGCCGCTTCTACTTCCTGCAGGTTTCGGAAAGCCGCGCCACCCCGAACTGGTCGGTGAAATTCAACGCCCCGGGCGATGGCCGCAGCAACCGCGCCGCCCCGAGTGTCCGCCCTCTACCGACCGCACCACCGAAGAAAATGCGCTACGCGGTCTCGCGGGGCAGCTCAGGCGCGGATTTCGCCCCGGTCGGGGTCTCGGATGATGGCCAGAAGACCTATTTCCAGATCCCGCCCGGTGCCCCGATGCCGTCGCTGTTTCGCGTCGACAGCAAAGGCCGCGAATATTCCGTCAACAGCAGCACAAAGGCCGAGATCATCACCGTTGCGGCGCGCTCGGAACGCTGGGTGCTGCGCTATGGCGACGACTATATCTGCATCAACGGCCAGGAGGAGTAAGCCATGGTCGAGGATCAGGAGGACAAAGTCGCGGCACGGCTTGCCCGGCTGAAATCGCCGACCCGAACCAAGCGCAATCTCAAGCCCTATCTTATACCGACAGCGACGCTTGTCATTGGTACGGCGATGGGCGCTTGGGCGATGATGCCGCGTGCGGCCGATAAGGCCGAAGTCGAAAGCCTGCCGACCTCCAGCGTCACCGAGTTCCAGCAAGATCCCGGTCTCGCGGGTTTTACGGTGACGAGGTCGCAGCCCGAGGTTTCGCAACCCGCTGCCGAGCCGATCAAACCCGCGCCGGCAATGGCACCGGACCCGGCGCTCGAGGAATTGCGTGCGCGCCTCGCCAGTCTCGAGCGCGAGAACAAGGCGGCAGTGGAAAAGCTGCAGGCCGAGGTGGAGGCCGAGAAAGCCAAGGCGGCCGAACAGGAACAGGCCCTCAGCGACGCGGAGGCCGAACGCCGCCGTCTCGAAGAGGAATTGTTAAACACCGCGCAATTCGGCTTGCCCGATCAGGCGGCGGCCGAGGCCGAAGCGCAGCGTCTCGCCGATCTTGAACGTCGCCGTCAGGAAGCAGCAGAGGAGCGCCAGCGCCAGATCAATTCGCCGATGGTCGCTTTCCGCGCGGGTGGCAATGCCGCGGTAAATGGCGCTGATCCTGCCGCAGGCATGGAGTCGGGAAGCGCTGCATCGGACGCTGCCGGATCGCCCGATTTTCTGCGCGGGGGCGCGGGACGCGCCGAGATCACCAAAGCCGAACGCATCGCCCATCCCGGCCAAACCGTGGTGCAGGGCACGATGATCGAGGCCACGCTCGAAACCTCGGTCGATACCAGCCTGCCCGGCAATGTCGTTGCCAATGTCAGTCAGGATGTCTGGTCGATGGATATGAGCCAGGTGCTGATCCCGCGCGGCGCCAAGCTCTATGGCCGATATTCCAATGAGATCAGCCAAGGCCAGCGCCGGGTGATGATCGCTTGGGACCGGCTAATCCGCGCCGATGGCCTGACCGTCCGGCTGGAAGCCTATGGCAGTGACCGGGTTGGCCGTTCCGGCCTGACTGGCAAGGTCAGAAACCATACGCTCAGCCGTTTTGGCGCGGCGACAATGGTCTCGGTGATCGGGGCGCTGCCCGGAGTTCTTGAGGCCGCCGCCAATGATGGCGAGGAGGAGCATGACAGCGACACTCTTGCCGAGCTCTATTCCGGCATCGGCCAGGGTGCATCCAATGCTCTGAACGGCACAATGGCGGGCTATCTCAACCGCCCGCCCACCATCACCCTCGATCAGGGCCAAGTGGTGATCGTGCGGGTCAATCATGATCTGGAGCTCTTCTGATGGCGGCGGGTTTTCTCGAACATTATCTGCAACCGCTCGCGCCGCTGATCGAGGATCCAGTGGCCATCGAACTCTCGATCAATGCCGATGGTCGGGTCTGGATCGAGCGCAGCGGTGACGCCCATATGTCCGCGGTCTCGGATCTCACCCTGACCCCGCGCGCGGTCAGTGATCTCGCCAGCCAGATTGCCAATGAGGTGCGTCAGGCTCTGACCGAGCAATCGCCGATGGTCTCGGCGACGGTAGGGTTTCGGGGCGCAACCTTGCGGGCTCAGGCCGTGCTGCCGCCGGCCTCAGTTCAAGGCGCGGTGCTGGCCTTTCGCCTGTTCCGGGCGCGCGCTAAAAGGGACGAGCCGAAACGATTTTCCTTCCTGCGCGCCCCGGAGACCTCCTCAGAGGCGGCAAGGCGCGAGAAGATCCGGGCCATTCGCATGCTCGTTGAACGGGATGGGGATCCCGACGCTTTTCTGCGGGCCGCCATCGCCGAAAAGCTGAATATCCTCGTCTCTGGCGGCACCTCCACCGGCAAGACCGAGCTGGCCCGCAGGCTGCAATGGATGATCCCGGCGGAAGAGCGTCTGGTTCTGATCGAGGACGCGCCCGAGCTGATGCCCGGGCAGCCCAATCACGTGAGCCTTGTCGCCAGCCGCGATGATACCTCGCCGCGCTCGGCCGAGAAGCTCTTGCAGGCAACGCTACGCCTGCGGCCAGACCGGATCATCCTCGGCGAATTGCGCGGCCGCGAGGCCGTCACCTATCTCGGTGCGATCAATTCTGGCCATGGCGGCTCCTTCACCACGCTTCATGCCGAAACCGCCCGCAAAGCCTTTGACAAGCTGGCCCTCCTCGTCCTGGAAACGGGTACCCGTCTGAGTTTTGCCGAGGTGCTGCGCTACCTTTCCGGCTCGATCGATCTGGTGATCCAGGCCGGCCGTATCGGCCATAGGCGCGGCATTCTTGAACTGTGGTTTCCTGGGCTCGATGACGATCACGGAGATGAGGCATGACCAGTTGGGATTTCGCCGCGGATCATCCCGAACTGTCCGAACCCGAGGCCGAGCGTCTGATCCGCGCCCATGGCCATGATCCCGACGAGGTTCGCCAGGATCTCGGAGAGAGGTTCACCCTGACCGCCGAGCTCTTTGCCTGGCTCGGCTATTGAGGGGGTCTGGCATGCCGCAACTGTTGATCGTTTTGCCAGTTGCCGCTCTGGCCGGTGCTCTTCTCGGCTTGATGGCCGGTGGGCTCTGGGTCCAGCTCGAGACCGGGGGGAACACGTCGAATGGCGATATGTTTCTGCTCCTCCGGCAATTCCCGGGCTGGGACAAGATCGGGGATGAACCCTGGGCCTCGGGCTACCGGCTCGGTCTGATCGGCGCCGCGCTGCTTTCTGGTTTTACGCTGATCCTCTCCTTCGGCCAAAAGCTGACCGAGTACGGCCAGGCGCACTTTCAGAGCAATGCCGAAATCCGCCGCAATGGGCTGTTACAGCCTATCGGGCGCGGCCTCGTCTTCGGAAAGCTTGGCAAGCCCAAGACCAACAAAGCGATGATTGCGGCGGATTACGACAAATTCCCGCATTGCCTCGTCGTTGCCCCGACCCGGGCGGGCAAGGGTGTCGGCTATGCCATCCCGAACCTGCTGCTCTTCCCCGGCTCGATGGTGGTGCTCGACGTCAAAGGCGAGCTCTTTGAGGCGACCTCGCGCCATCGTCAGACCCAGGGCGATGCGATCTTCTATTTCTCGCCCTTCGATTTTGACCATGCCTCGCATCGCTATAACCCGCTCGAACGCGTTGCCCGCATCCGCCATGCCGATGAATGCTATACCGAGCTTGCCAAGATCGCGGATTACTTCCTCACCGTCTCCGACAAGGGCAGCGCCGGCGATTTTCTGACCGAGGGCCGCGATCTCTTCATTGCAGCAGGCCTCCTAGCCATCGAACGCGGCCGCCCGACCATCGGCGAGATCAGCCGCATTCTCTTCGGTCAGGGGGCAACTTCGAGCGCCTATGCCGCCCATGCCGAGGAGGTGACACATATCTCCGCCGCCCAGACCTTCCGCAAATTCGCCGGCTATTCCGACCGCACGCTCAGCTCGCATGCCTCGGTGCTGAGTGGGGCCGGGCTGTCGCTGTGGAACAACCCCGCCGTCGACCGCGCCACCAGCGGCAATGACTTTTCCTTCGCCGATCTGCGCCGCTTGCCGATGGCGGTCTATCTGGTGGTCAATGCCGATGCCATCAAGACGCTGGCCCCGCTGATCCGGCTCTTCTTTGGTGAGCTCATCGCCACGCTGCGCGCCAGCATGCCTGACCCGGTCCAGGAGCCTTGGCCGGTCAAGATCATGCTCGATGAATTTGACCAGCTCGGGCCGATGCCGATCATCGTCCAATCGCTGAAACAGCTGGCCGGTCATGGCGGCCGGGTCTCGATCATCACCCAATCCATCCCGGGTCTGGAATCAACGCCCTATTCCGAAAATGAGCGCCTGGGCATCGAATCCGCGGCCGGTATCAAGCTCTATCTCGCCCCGAACGAGAAGAAGACCGCCGAGGAGGTCTCGGAGGGCCTCGGCAAGACCACCAAGCTCGCAATCAGCGACAGCCTTTCGCGCGATGGCTCGGGTTTACTGCGCCGCTCGATCTCGCGGCGCAATGAGGAGCGCCCGTTGATGAGTCCAGACGAGCTGAAAAAGCTCGATCGCGACAAGGTCATCCTGATCCCCGAGCGTCAGCATCCGATCATCGCCGAGCGCATCGTCTACTATGAAGATCCCTATTTTAAGGGATTGATGGCGGCGCAGAAGGGACCCCTGCCCTATCCCTCGCGCGAAGGCGAAGGCCTGCGGCGTTTGCGAGAAACCGTCGAGGATCTGACACGGCGCATCGAGGGCCGCGCGCCGCTCTCCTATCCCGCCGCGCCCGAACTCACCCTGCCCGCCGGGACCGTCGTTAGGAAAGAGACGGATCCGAAACTTACAGAAGATAGCAACGCGGCGAGAACCGCCGTCCCACACGTCCCGTCACCTGAACCTGGGGAATTCGCATCGGGATCAACGGCGCAAACCGTTCTGCAGGAGTTGCTTGAGGAGGGCTCCACATTGAGCGCCGAGGAGATGCTGCGGGCTTTGAAGCCGCAGGAAACCCATGCCCGCGAGATCATGCAGGGGATCGAGGAAAAACTGCTGCGGAAGATTGGCGGATGATCCGGTGGTGCCAACAACACATTCCCGAATTTTTGTGAGAGGCGCTGCGCCGCTGAAGACTATCGCGGCTGCATTCCGCTTTTGGCGCAATGCGGGGCGTGACCAAGGCCCACACCCTGTCAGGACAATGCTGCCGCCATGTTAGCGAAAGATTGGCCACGCGTGGCGTTACTTCGGCGCGCGTTATTCTGCACTTATCGGGACGCCAAAGTACTGGCGACGCGAGGGCGGGCCGGAACCCGCCCCGACGATCTTACGGCAACTTCCCGTCAGATGAGTGCCAGATTGACGGCGCTGTCCTTGCCGTTGCGGCCGCGTTCAACTTCAAAGGAGATTTTCTGCCCATCGGGCAGGCTACGAATACCGGCGCGCTCAACGGCAGAGATATGAACGAAGACGTCTGAACCGCCCGCGTCGGGTTGGATGAACCCGTACCCTTTGTCATTATTGAACCACTTTACAACGCCCGTAGCCATGTCCGTATCCTGCTATTTTCGATAACACTGCCATTTCGATCGCACAAAACAATCAGTGCGACAAACGGCTTTTCAACCTGATCGCCCCTGCGACGCCGCCCCCTGCGAGCGCTGTGGCGCGGTGGCAACGCCCGATGGTCGACTTGCTACTATAGACGGAGCGGACTGCACTGAGCAGGGGCGTCGGGCTGCACCAAAAAAATTCTGCGGTTGCATTGGCCGCACCAGATACGACCTGACCGAAAGGCCATGACGTACCTCGCCGGGACGAGTGTTAAGGGCAAGGCAGAATTAATTGAGACTACCATGAAACACCTGATCCTTGCCGTCGTCCTCACCGCCTCGACCGTCACTGCGGCCGAGGCCCGGAATCCCACTCGCTGCTCCGACTACAGTACTTGGGAAGAAGCCCAAGCGGCGCTCAAAGGCGGCGAATACTGGCTCGACCGCGACAACGACGGCATCGCTTGCGAATCTCTGCGCCACTGACGCGTTCCCATTGCTGAACGCGATTGCCGCTGTTGCTTTCGCACCAGCGCGGTTGGACGAAGCCTTCTACATAAATCAATGTGGCACTTTGATCGCAGACATCCTGACGGGATCGCGAATGAGCAGACGTATTTACCGCGCCAGTGAAGGCTCGCGTCGAGTAACCTGCTGTCCATGAACTCAGTCCTGCCTAATGCACTCCTGGATTTGATTGGGATCTACCTGCAACGCCCTACGTCCATCCCGCCCATTGCGGTCATCGGGTGCGCCCCCTGGTGCCGTACCGCAGCTTCACCGAAACGGTCATTCATACAACAAGCAGTGTCCTGCCCCGCAAGACTGACCCGCCCCGCCGACCGGCGGGCGAAAATCCATTGCCCAGATTACAGCTTGCGGGAGACGAAAAGGGTATCACGGAAGCGTAGGCCTGTTTTCGGGAATGGAATGACTGCCTCCCGCGCCTGCGGAGCGATGTTGCATTCCGCGATCATGAGACCCGCCTCGCCTTGCGTAAAGACGTGTCTATTGAACGCAAATCGGAGAAAGCTGGACGTCCGTTTCAAGACGGATTGCGCTGCGCCAGAGCGGGGTCTTGAAGACGTGGCAGACCCGGCTCCCGAGATCGCCTTCACGTATCTCACTGATCAGCCCCGCCCATGCGAGCGGTCTCAGGACGCATGACGAAAACGCGCCCATCTCTCGCCAGCCTGCAGTGTGCCAGTCATGGGCCTCGCCATAGAAGGTTTCGAACAGCGCGGCTTCGGTCGTGCCGTGGTCCGCTTCCATGTTGATCACGTTCATCCAAATATCCCAGGTGCCGACAGGACGGTCGTCGAAGCGTGCGTAGGACGCGTGATCGATTTGCAGCACGAAGTATGGGATCAAGTCGGCAAACAGGCGGCCGGGGCTATCTACCAGCTCGGCCCCACGCTTGGTCATCCGAAACTCACCCTTGTAGTGACGCCCCAGCCGCAGTGAAATCGGGAGAAAATGCAGGAGCTCGAGCGGAGGAAACTCATATTCGTTGATGACCTTCTGGTAGCGGAACATCTCCTCGGCGGACTTCCCGGGCCAATCGAAATGCTCGACGGCCCAATGAACGAAGACACGCTTGAAAGCCATGGTCTTGGTCAGGCCGATGGAACCATGCTCTCGCGCGAACTGAAGTATCAGGAGCGCGCCTCGCAGAAGCGGCGAATGCCCGAGGTCAGGATGGTCATCGGCGAGCGTGCGAAATTCGATCATGGCAGGATGCTGCCACAGAGCACTGAGCGACACCATCCGTTCCGCGAGAAGGGAACAATCGCGACGGACAAAAGGACCCAACAGGCTATCCCGCTGGATAGGTGCTTGGTCATTGACCCGGCCAGCGGCACGCGGCAGGTCCGATTGCAGGAATGGGGAACGACATGAATCGATCTGAAGACATCCGCGCCAAGCTGGAGAAACGCGAACAGCTCTTTGCACGCGGAACTGGTGGCGTACTTCGAAAATACGGTCGATCACCTGATCGCTGACGCCCTGAGGTCCGACGGCGACGATGAGAACATTGAGACGGCGCTGATCGGCGAATAGCCCCCCTCAGGCGGTAGTGCCACACTGCCGGTATAAAGCCGTCGCAGGCAATGAAGGGCATAATCGTTTCCCGGCCCAAAGCAGCCAGTTGATACGTTACCGCCGCCGTGTCGCCTCTCGAGGTCAGTCACTCGGGCTTGCCGCAGCTATCTGCAGAGCAGAGGGAGCCAGTGCAGGAGGGATGGACCGTTTGCGAACGCTACAGCCCTCATAGCAAAAAGGCCGCCCCGAAAGGGACGGCCTTCGCTGTCTTGCGACGAGCGGATGATTACATCATGCCGCCCATGCCGCCCATGTCGGGCATGCCGCCGCCGGCCGCTTTGGGCTCGGGCTTTTCGGCGATCATGGCTTCGGTGGTGATCAGCAGACCAGCAACCGAGGCCGCGTCTTCCAGCGCGGTGCGGACGACTTTGGCCGGGTCGATGACGCCGAACTTGAACATGTCGCCATATTCTTCGGTCTGGGCGTTGAAGCCGAAGGCCTTGTCGTTCGACTCGCGGACTTTGCCGGCAACGACAGCGCCGTCGACGCCAGCGTTTTCAGCGATCTGACGCATCGGAGCTTCCAGAGCGCGGCGGACGATGGCGATGCCGGCGTCCTGGTCCGAGTTCGCACCGGTCAGGCCTTCAAGGACCTTGCCAGCCTGAACCAGAGCCACGCCACCACCGACGACGACACCTTCTTGAACCGCAGCGCGGGTCGCGTTCAGGGCGTCATCAACGCGGTCTTTGCGCTCTTTGACTTCGATTTCGGTCATGCCGCCGACGCGGATGACGGCAACGCCACCGGCCAGTTTGGCGACGCGCTCTTGCAGTTTCTCGCGGTCGTAGTCCGAGGTGGTTTCCTCGATCTGCTGACGGATCTGCGAAACGCGGGCTTCGATCTCGGCTTTCTCACCAGCACCGTCGACGATGGTGGTGTTGTCCTTGTTGATCGTAACTTTCTTCGCACGGCCGAGCATGTCGACGGTGACGTTTTCCAGTTTCATGCCCAGGTCTTCCGAGATGACCTGACCGCCGGTCAGGATCGCGATGTCCTGCAGCATGGCCTTGCGGCGATCGCCGAAGCCCGGAGCCTTGACGGCAGCGATTTTCAGACCGCCACGCAGCTTGTTGACGACCAGCGTGGCCAGAGCCTCGCCTTCGACGTCTTCAGCGACGATGATCAGCGGCTTTTGCGACTGGATGACAGCTTCCAGCAGCGGGACCATCGGCTGCAGCGACGAGAGTTTTTTCTCGTGCAGCAGGATGTAGGCGTCTTCCAGGTCGGCAATCATCTTGTCGGCGTTGGTGACGAAGTAGGGCGACAGGTAGCCGCGGTCGAACTGCATGCCTTCGACGACTTCGACTTCGGTCTCCATGCCTTTGTTTTCTTCGACGGTGATCACACCCTCGTTGCCAACTTTTTGCATGGCTTCGGCGATTTGCTGGCCGATGAAGGCCTCGCCATTGGCCGAGATGGTGCCGACTTGGGCGACTTCAGCCGAGTCGTTGACCGGGCGCGAAGCTGCTTTGATCGCTTCGACGACTTTCGAGGTCGCCAGATCGATGCCGCGCTTCAGATCCATCGGGTTCAGGCCAGCCGCAACCGACTTCATGCCTTCGCGGATGATCGCTTGGGCCAGAACGGTGGCAGTGGTGGTGCCGTCGCCGGCTTCGTCATTGGTGCGCGAAGCGACTTCGCGGACCATCTGGGCACCCATGTTCTCGAACTTGTCCGAGAGTTCGATTTCTTTGGCGACCGAAACGCCGTCCTTGGTGATGCGCGGAGCGCCGAAGGATTTGTCGATCACGACGTTACGGCCTTTCGGGCCGAGGGTCACTTTGACGGCATCCGCGAGGATGTTCACGCCTTTCAGCATGCGGTCGCGGGCGTCGCTGTTGAACTTGACTTCTTTCGCAGCCATTTGTTCGTCTCCTAGAATGGGTTACGCGGAAGCGGAAATCAGGCGATGACGCCCAGGATGTCGCTTTCCTTCATGATCAGCAGCTCTTCGCCGTCGATCGTGACTTCGGTGCCCGACCATTTGCCGAACAGAACACGGTCACCAGCCGAAACCGAGGGTGCGATCAGCTCGCCCGAGTCCTTGCGCGCGCCTTCGCCGACCGAGACGATTTCGCCTTCAGCGGGTTTTTCTTTGGCGCTATCGGGGATGATCAGGCCGCCCTTGGTTTTCTCGTCCGACTGGACGCGACGGACCAAAACGCGGTCATGCAGCGGTTTGAAAGCCATGTTTGTTTTCCCTCAATTGGACAAACAGTTTGTAGGGCCCCACGCGTCAACGGAAGGGCCGCGCGTAACCCTAGCGGCATCACGCGACAGATGACGTACTACGCTCCTGGGCGGTTTCAAGGGGTGTCGAAGGGATTTTTGTCACTCAGGATATCCGAGTGCCAGAATCTTGAGGCTTCCGCGCAATACCCCGTGATTTCAGGATGCTCGTCGAAAGGACAAGCTTGACCACTGCGGCGGTCGGGCCAAGCTTTCACCATGGGAAGAGTTCGTTCTGGGTGATGCCGAGGGTTGCATGACGAACACATATCTCGCCGCTGCCCGTGATGTGGTGATCAAGGGAATGTGCGAAAGCCAAGTCGCTCTGTCCGCGGAGCTTGAATTTCATCTAGCATCGACGCTCGCACACTACATCGATCACCCCATCATGCCAGACCGCCTGACACTCCGTTTGATGGACATGGTCCAACGACGTGCGAGACGGGTTGAACCGCGGGAGCTTGGCGACGAGTGCCTCATTTCCTGCGCTTTCTTTGCCGCGCGCTTGACCCGGCATGGCGGTACGATCGTCCATTATGCAGGGCTGGGACAGAATGCCTATGAAATTGCGGGGATGCCGGATGTGGCGCATGGCTTTCCCGAAATGTTGGATGTGCTTCAGGCCAGCAAACCCATCAGCCGGGAACACCCGCTGAGAGCTGATGACGACCCGCAGGCGGAACGTGCGCTCCTACTCTTGGGGCGGGGGCTCAGGTACTGACACTTTGCGCGATCCGGCGATTCTCAGTAAGACGGCATGTCTTCACAGTACTCCCGAACGCAAGCCTATGCCGCAGGGGGAACGAGTGTCGGTGAGGGGCTCATAGCTGGAACAGCATGTTGCATAGTCGAATGCCTCACCTCCGCGTTAAGCGGTCGCCAATGCGGTCGCACAAACGCCAAGCACCTAGATTTGCGATGGCGCAAGCCAAGAGGAGACCGTCGACCTGACCTGCGGGGGGCAGGGCATCCGCCTTACAATTCTGCCAATACGGACTGCCGATAGGCCGACGGCGTCATGCCGGTCATCCGGCGGAAAATTCGGGAGAAATTCTGTGGGTCCTCATAGCCGAGCGCGAGCGCGATATCGACAATCTTGATATCGGAATCAGAGAGAAGTTTGCTTGCCTGTTCGATCCGGGTCCCGGCTAAAATCCCTGTATAAGTTTGACCTAACGACCTCAGTTTCCGCTGCAATGTGCGGCTGCTCATCCCGATAATCTCCGCTGTCTGGTTGATGGAGGGATAGCCGTCTCCGAGATAGGGCCTGAGGACCGCGCGGAGACGGGCAGTGAAGTCCATTTCCCAATTCTCAACGGTTGGATCAGACGCGGCTGAAACCCGCTCGGCGCAGGGACGAGCTAGGTCCGCTGCCTTGACGAGAATCGACGTATGCGGAAATCCGACCATTATGCGGGTATTGCTGTAGGCCTCGAACACCGTGGCACTTGGCACGCAGGAGGACACGAACGTCAATTCTTCCGGATACCACTTCGGGCCCGCCACGCTGCGCATGGTGTCCACCAAAGCCTGAATGATCCCCCATTCCGCCAGACAGGCGCTCGGTCCGCCGTCGAAGCGTAAGGTGTTACAGACAAGGCGAACGTGATCCCGCTCGCGCCACGATCGGGTCGAGAGCGAGCTGTCTTCCCTCACCGCCGCGCTCAGAAATGTGCGCATTCTGACCAGCCCGGTAGGTGAATCCAGCAGTGCTCTACGGAATTCCGAGCCCATCGTGGCAAGGGATTGCCGCATTGCAGCTCGGTATCCGAACTCCATGGGCTCAACGTCGCGACCACCGCGCACCGCCCAGTCTATTGCCAGAGGCAAACTGACATAGGCATCGGGCATGTCCTCGATCCAAGTGGGAAGCGCGGAGCGCTCAAGCGCACGCGTGACCGGCACCCCGATCTCCCGCAACAGGTCAATAAACACCTGCAGATAGGCGGCCCGCACGATCGCCGGCTGCGTCATTCAATTCTCTCCTGCTGCGCAAGTTCAGCACATCCATTCAGTGGCGCGGAACGAGCGGCCCCGGTTGTCGTTGCGTGAAATGATTAATGGACGAAGTTTCAAAATCTACAGAATCCGGATGTTCATCCCAGAAACACACGCGATAAGCACCTCCCTCACAGTTGCAGCGGTTGATGGCCGAACTCGTGATGACCGGGCCGCTATCCCTCAAACGCGTCGCCCGCCATGCCGGTACATCGCCCCGCAGCCTGCAGCGGCATCTCGAGTCACGATCGCTAACATTCCGGTTGCTGGTAGATGAGGTGCGGCTTCAAGTCGCGAGCACGCTTCTTCGCCAGACTGACCTTCCGGCGCAGGAGATCGCGGAAAGGCTTGGATACTCGACGCCAAGCAATTTTACTCGCGCCTTCTGTCGCTGGACCGGTCAAACGCCACGTCAGTTCCGTGGGGACAGAAAAAGCTAATTGGTGGCGCGATATGAGCAGCAAGGTCGGACGGCGGATCGTAAGCAATGGCCGGCTAAAGCTTCAGTGGTACTTGTTCGACTGAGTCTGGTGATCGATGCTAATATCGCGAGACCAATATGTATGGGACCAATGGTTCCATCGGTTCGTCTGGCCCGCTCCTTGGCGCTTGGGAAGGTGTCGTTCTGCAAGGCAGCTCGCCTGCTAACCCTGTACAATACAGATCAGTTTATCGGGAGGGTGCTTTGATGGAAGTGACGAAATTCCGGGGATTGTGTTTCTTTGGCGCTGTAGCGCTGGTCAGTGCGACGGGCGTCCACGCGCAGGACGCATTGCCATTCCCCCCGGCGCCATCCGGCAGCAAAGCGGGTCCGACGATTGCGGAATCAACCTATAATCCGCTTCCGCCGCAATCTCACCTGCCAGAGGATGCGCCGAATATCGTCATCATCATGCTCGACGATGTCGGCCCTGCATTGCCCCATACATTTGGCGGGCCGATCTCCACCCCGACCTTGGACGCGTTGGCTGAGGAAGGTGTCGCCTTCAGCCGCTTCCACAACGCGGCGATGTGCTCGCCGACACGCGCTTCGCTGCTGACCGGGCGCAACCACCACCGTGTCGGCTATGGGCAGATTGCCGAGCTGGCAAATGACTGGGACGGCTATACCGGCCATATCCCTCGGACCTCGGCAACGGTTGCGAAGGTGCTGAGCGGCTACGGCTATGCGACCGCCGCCTTTGGCAAGTGGCACAACACGCCTGCAGATGAAACCACCACTGTCGGGCCCTATACCAACTGGCCGGTGGGCGAAGGCGTCGGCTTCGATTATTTCTACGGCTTCCTCGCGGGGGAATCCTCACAATGGGAACCGGCAGTGGTTGAAAACACCGTCCGCCTCGATCCCTCGCATGGCAAGCAAGGCTACCATTTCACCGAGGACATGGCCGACAAGGCTGTATCTTGGATGAAGCAGGTTGATGCGCTGACCCCGGACCGGCCATTTCTGGTTTACTGGGCGCCGGGCGCTGCACATGGGCCGCACCACATTTTCAAGGAATGGGCCGACAAGTATAAGGGCAAGTTCGATACTGGCTGGGACCAGATGCGTGAGGATATTTTCGCCAAGCAGAAGGACCTTGGCTGGATTCCCGCCGACACCAATCTGACGGCGCGTCCCGACAGTCTCGCTGGTTGGGCCGACATCCCCGAGGACGAACGCGCCTTCCAGTTGCGGCTGATGGAGGTCTTCGCAGGCTATACCGAGCATGCCGATACCCAGGCCGGTCGAGTGCTCAAAGCGCTGGACGAAATCGGCGAGAGAGAAAATACCCTGATCTTCTATGTCTGGGGCGATAACGGCTCCAGCGCCGAGGGACAGAACGGCTCGATCAGCGAGTTGCTGGCCCAAAATGGCATCCAAACCGAAATCAAGGATCACATCAAGGCGATGGACGATCTTGGCGGTCTGGACGTTCTGGGCTCGCCCAAGGCGGATAACATGTATCATGCCGGATGGGCCTGGGCCGGGTCCACGCCTTACCGCTCGACCAAGCTGGTGGCGGCCCATTTTGGCGGCACGCGCACGCCGCTGGTGATCTCCTGGCCGGGCCATATCACGCCGGACAAAAAGCCGCGTGGCCAGTTCCACCATGTGAACGACATTGTTCCGACGATCTATGACGTGCTGGGCATTACGCCGCCGAAGACGGTGGATGGCATCACCCAAGACCCGCTGGACGGGATCAGCATGGCCTATACGTTTGATGCGCCCGAAGCAGCAGGTCAAAAGCATGGCCAGTACTTCGAGGTGATGGGCAGCCGCTCATACTACAAGGACGATTGGATTGCTTCCGTCTTCGGGCCCCGCACGCCCTGGGTGACCGGAATCGATCCCGCAATCCTCCAGTGGTCACCCGACAAGGACAGCTGGGAACTGCATGACCTCAGCAAAGACTACTCCCAAGCTCATGACGTCGCCGCTGACAATCCCGACAAGGTCCACGAACTGAAGGACGCCTTCCTCATTGATGCCAAAGACAACAAGGTCTTCCCAATCGGTGGCGGTTTGTGGTCGGCCGTCTTCCACCCCGAGGATGCACCGCACAATCCGGCAACGGAGTTCACCTATACGCAGGAAGTGATCCAAGTGCCGGAATTCACCGCGCCAAAAGTGGGCGCGCGCAGCAATCTGGTCACCGTCGAGGCCGAACTGAAGCCGGATTCGGCAGGTGTCCTATACGCCTTGGGTGCCTTCTCAGGCGGGCTGGCGCTGTGGGTCGATCAGGGCAAGCTAACCTACGAATATAACCTCTTTGAAATCGAGCGAACCCAGATAGCAACGACGGGTACGCTGCCCACGGGTAAGATCACTATTGAGGTTGAGACCACCAAGACGAGCAAAGATCATACCGGGCCGCTTGATATTGCGATCCGCGTGAACGGGACAGAGATGGCCAAAGGGACCGTGCCGCGCTCCGCCCCGCTGACCTTCACTGCAAATGATGCCTTCGATGTCGGACAAGACAGCTACTCACCGGTTTCCGAGGCCTATTTTGATCGCAAGCCATTTGCCTTTAACGGGACAATTGATCAGGTGAAGGTCGCCTACAAATAGTCAGCAGCCCCGCTGGGGCGGGGTGGAAAACCCACCTCGCCCCAGGCCAAAGGTTGCGACGCGTCTGAATTGAATATCGCTATTCAGCCATGACGGCACCGCTTTCGAACAACTATCGACCGTGTTGCAGGACGCAGACCATCCGAAAACTTCACGACAATAAAGGCAAAGGCCTGCTTTCCACAAAGATGATCAAACTGGAGGTCAAGATGCTTCGTCGCACCACCGGACTCGTTATCGCGACCTGTTCGCTCATCGCGTCAACCACGCAAGCAACTGCACGGCCTTTCGACACAAGCGAGGGTTGGAGCGGACAGGCGACACTCTATGGCTGGCTACCCGTCATTTCGGGAGCTCAGCAGGGCTTGGATGGTGAGCCGGCGCTCGACCTCAAGCAGGATGATATCCTGTCCCGCCTCGATATGGCGTTCATGGGAACCGCTGAGTTGAGACGGGATAAATGGGGCCTGTTAGCAGATCTGGTCTATATCGACCTCAGTCATGAGGCGGACTGGTTGATTCACCGCTTGACCGCCTCGACACAGACAACCGTGAAGATGATCACATTGGCCGCGGCCTATCGGTGGCATGAGGATGATCGCAGCAGCGCCGATTTCTATGCAGGCGCCCGGTATTTCGACGTCAATATGGATTTTGGTAGCGCAACCGATGCGCGTGAACGGGAGGCGGACGCCCAGATATCATGGACGGACGGCATTATTGGCCTGCGCGGGGAAACCAAGCTGAATGATCGGTGGTCTTTCCGGAGTTTTCTGGATGTCGGTGGCTTCGACAGTTCTTCTGACCTGAGTTGGCAGGTCTATGGGGGTGGCAATTACGCTCTCAGCGAGAACTGGGATGCGGCCTTCGGATATCGCTATCTGTCGATTGTCAAAGAAGGTGATCGCAACGCCAAGCTGGACATTGACATCCATGGGCCAGTCATCGGCATTGCCTATAAATTCTAGGTACTTAGGCAATCTCGTGCAGACGAGTGCGAGGCCATTTTTCCAACGAACGGGCAAATGCTCTCGTATGAAAAATGCCGATAAAATAGAACGTTACGAGCTAGCTTCTGGATTAGGCACGCCGTTGAAGGATCAATGTGCTGCAATTGGGTCAAATTCTTACGAACAACTGGCAACGGAGTTTTTTCCATGTTCAGACTATGGCCATTCACCATCGCGGCGGCTTGCATAATGGCGTCGCCGCTCCGGGCACAGGATGCGGCGGCGATTCCCCCGGCTCTGCTCACGCCTGATGTCGTCGAGACGTCGCGCGGAACCTTCAACTTCACTAACGGCGTGCCAAGCGATGAAACCGCCAAGGCGCTCTACGATCAGCTCGACTTCACCTATGCCTATCGTGCTTACATGGATGCCATGCGGGGGGTCAGCATCCGCGCGCTTCGCCGGGGCATGGAGGACATGGGCATCAAAAATAACGAGGTGCTAGTCTTTTCGGAATTGATGGATGCGAAATCGCTGTTCCTTACCCCGAATGCCGACACGATTTACGTCATGGGCTGGATCGACCTCAGCGACGGCCCCGTTGTCATCGAGTCGCCGCCCGATTTCCTTGGCATCGTGCAGGACGCCTGGTTCAACTGGGTGACGGACATGGGCAGCCCGGGCCCTGACCGCGGGATTGGCGGCAAATATCTGCTTGTCCCGCCGGGATACGATGGCCCGCTCCCACAGGGCGGATATTTTGTCGCCCACGCCAATACTAACAGCATCCTCTGGTTCGGTCGCTCATTCCTGAAAGGCGGAAGCGACCCCAAGCCGTCCGTCGAGGTGATCAAGGCATCGACCAAGGTCTATCCGTTTCAGCCGGGTGGGGTCGGAACTTCCATTGCGGAATTCCTGAAGGGCGACGTCCAACTGGGCAAGATCTCGGAACCGCCCGCAACCGTCTTCCACGAAGGCACGGGGATGGTAATGAATACCCTGCCGCCGTCCGATTGGAGCTATTTCGAGCTTCTGAACGAGGTGGTCCAGAGCGAACCCGCCACGGCGCTCGATGAGGAACTGATGGGGCCGATCGCAGCCCTCGGCATCGTCAAAGGGAAGCCATTCGCGCCGGATGATCGCATGAAGGGGATCATGACCGATGCGGTCGCCGTGGCCAACGCCGCGTCGCGCAACCTTCTGATGAACCCACGCGACCCAGACTGGTTCTATTATCCGGACTCGTCCTGGTACAACATGCTGTTCGAAAGCGGCTACGAGTTCGAGACACCAATTCCGGAGATCACAGCGGAGGGCGCAAAGCCCTACCCGGATACCGGTTACCGGCAAATGGATGCGCGCACGGCATTTTTCTACGGCATCACCGGCATCACCCCGGCGATGGCGATGCGGCTAACAGGCATCGGCTCTCAATACCTCATTACGGCCAGAGATGCGGAAAAGAATTATTTCGACGGCTCGCAGACTTACAAGGTCACGTTGCCGAAGGACATCCCGCAGGCGAACTTCTGGTCGCTGACGGTCTACGACAACATGACGCGTTCGATGCTGGACACGCCACAGCGCTACCCGCGGGCAGGCAGCCAGAGCTATCCGTCGCCCGCGGCCGAGACTGCCGCCGACGGTTCGACCACGATCTACTTCTCGCCAACGCAACCAGAGGGTGTGGCACGGGGCAACTGGATCCAGACCGACCCTGATAAGGGCTGGTTCGTTTGCCTGCGCCTCTACAGCCCGCTGGAGCCGTTCTTCGACAAGACTTGGCGCATCAGCGAGATCGAACTCGTGCAGTAAAGTAATACCCTAAGGCAGCGGGCAGCGTCCGTTGGCGCTGCCCGCTAGAAGAGCGTTACAGGCGTTGTGAGCGTTCGCTTTCAAGAGAAAGGAGGCTAAATCATTGCACTGCATGTCGTTCGTTGGGACACAGCGCGGCAAATGCCAGCTTCCCTCTGATCAATCTTAACTAACCGCAGCGGACAGCGCCGCAGCCAATACCTGCTCCGTTGTTTCCCATCAAAACCTCGCTGCGTCTTGCCTGAGCGTTTGCCTTGGCGAAGCAGAGCAGCGTGGACCACAGGCACGCAAACCGCAGAAAAAGGGAGCCCGTTTTCGCTGCAATTGCGAAACGAAGCCTTTCCTGCGGTTTGGATGGCCGTCGGCTAATGGGATGTGCCGGCTGCTTCCCGACCGTTGGGTTATCCTGAAACCAGGATCAACCGTGCAACAAGGAGAAACAGCCATGTGAGCCAAGAAACAAGGAAGCCTTGCATACCTCGCCGTTGTTGGTGTCGATATCGGGAAAAACGTGTTCCATCTGGTCGGCTTCAACCGATCCGGCCAAGTTGTTCTCCGAAAGAAAATCAAGCGTTTTGCCCTCTAGGAAACGTTCGACGCGCTGCCGCGCTGCATCGTCGGAATGGAGGCCTGCCTCAGCTCCCTGTGGCCCTCATGCTACCCTCGTATGTCGTAATTCGTCCAGTGCTTGACCGCCTGTCGCGTGATCTATCAGATTTATCTCCAAGCATAATGACCCACAGGTCACATCATGTCGAATAACCCCGCAATGATAGTTTTAATCATTTCCGCCGTCGTGCTGGCATTGGTCATGTCGCATTTCGCAGTGTCCGAATGAGCCGCGATCTACCGCACCAGTTCCCTAGATGCGTGAAGGCACGACTCATATCTGCCGCCGTCGCGCGGTTCGCCATCACAATCGCATAAACTACCACGCGGGACGCGCTGGCCGCTGTCGCGGATCCATCCTGTAATGCAGACCCCGGACATGCAAACGGCCTTGAGGATGCGAGAGCAGTTGACCGCAAGGGCCATCGCGCATCGCCGTCAGCCCAAGGATGTCCGGCTGCTGCCGGGGTTGAGCCTCTATCTTGGTGACACATTGCGGGAGGCACAGGAGTTGTTTGCCGCGACCCATCGCAGGGTCAGTGCCGATCAACGCATGAAAAACGTGCTGGACATCATCGGCCTCGACCTGCGGAACTGGCCCGAGGATCGCCGGATCAGCGATGCCGACCTGCCCGCAGGCTTCACCTCCACGCGCGGCACGCGTCAGGCCGAAACTTTACGTACAATCATTCGCGACGACGCCCCCACAAGCTCCGATCTGCTGGACCGACCAGAGGTGCTCGCCTCGATGCATTGGCAAGTGATCGGCACGCCGGACGATGCTGCGGAAGAAATCCGGCACTGGTTCGAAGCCGGGGCAATCGACGGGTTCATCGCGGTTCCCGGAGGCTCGCGACGTTCGTTGGATCTGACGCTGAACGGAGTTCTGCCACGTCTCGTGCACCAAGGCATATTCAGGTCCGATTATACGGGGGAAACGCTTGAGGCCCATCTGAACGAGTGATTGGCGCAGTTTGGGAGTTGCGGAGTTCAACCGGGCCTCGGCACGCCTTCCGCGCCGAGGCCGGTTCATTTCATGTGCTGAGTGCGCGACCACCGCGACGCAGCCGGATATAGGCCATATCCAGCGCCAGCATGACCGATAGCGAGGCCCCGACCAGCGGAAAGATCACGCCACCAATTGCCAACAGGACGAGCAGTCCGCGAAACACCCGCCGATCCTGCGGCAAAGGCGGCACGCCCAGCGAGCCAGACGGACGGCGCTTCCACCACATCACCCCCGCCGAGACTGCCAGCAGAACGATCCCCGCGCAGGCCGCCAGCAGGATGATCTGGTTCAACAGCCCGAAGGTCTGGCCCATATGGGTGTTGATGCCCCATTCCAGCGCTTTGCCCATCGGGCCGTAATCGGCATAGCTCATGTCCAGCAGGGCCTCGCCCGAATACTGGTCCAGATGGACGACGCGCTGCTGGCTCAGATCATCGGGATAGATCGAGCCGCTGAACACCCCCTCGGGCTTTTGCGGCAGGCTGACGGTATAGCCGCGATGCAGACCCAGCGCGTCGAGCTTGGCAACCGCGTCATCCAGCGTGATCGCCACTCCGCTGCCGGTGCTTTCGGGGATCTGCGCCTGCTCCAGCGACCATGCGGTCTTGGCGATCCCGTCGAGCTTTTGCCCCGACATCGGCACATTCACCCGCACGCCGTCGGGATAGCCGTCATTGTTGCCATTGGCCCATTCATTGACCTTGGCCCCCCAGACGCCCGACCAGGGCATGCCGGTGAAGGCCAGAAAGACGATGAAGAAGCCGACGAAAATCCCCGTCACCGCGTGCAGATCGCGCCAGAATACCCGCCACTGCGGCTTGCACCGGACCGAGAGCACACCGCCTTTCTGCCCGCGCGGCCACCACAGATAGATGCCGGTGGCGACCAAAAGAATCGACCAACCCGCCGCGATCTCGATGATATAGCGCGCGGAAGTGCCGAAATATTTGAAGCTATGCAGGGTCCGCACCGTCCACATCAGGGTCGAGCGGTCCGGCATCGCCCCCAGAACCAGCCCGTTATAGGGGTTCACATAGACCGCCATTCTGCCGCCTGCGGTCGAGACGGTGATCTCGCTCGAGGCCCCGGCATCTGCGGGGCCGGTATATTTCACCGCGCTTCCCGGCACCGCATCCAGCGCCGAGGCAACCAGAGCCGAAGGTGCCAGCCGCTGGCTTTCCTGCACCTGCACGCGCTTGAGATCGGCGTGGTACCAATCGTCGATCTCGTCGCGGAAAACATACATCGCGCCGGTGATCGAGAGGGTGATCATGAAGGGCAAAACCAGCAGCCCGGCATAGAAATGCCAGCGCCAGACGGCCCGGTAAAGATCGCTCAAGCCCATGACCGGGCGAGCGGAAGTGGTCGAGTAAGACATCTGTCCTCGCATATGCAAGGCCCGCAACAGCAGGCCGCAAAAGGTCTGTTCAGTGGCCCGAATGCCCCGTGTCATGCCCGTGATCGGCGGGGGCAGGACGCATGGCGCGGACTTCGAAGGGCAAAGCGACCTCACCGGCCTTTTCAAAAACCAGAGTCGCCTCGACGGTCTGGCCTTCGGCAAAGGGCGCGGGAATTTGCATGAACATCAGATGAAAGCCGCCCGGCTTCAGTACGACCGTTTCTCCGGCGGGGATCGGCAGGCCATCGGGCAGTTCGCGCATCTTCATCACGCTGCCATTCATGGTCATCTCGTGGATCTGCACCTCGCCCGCTCGGGGCGAACGAACCGAGACCAGACGATCGCCTTCCGCGCCATCATTGCGGATGGTCAGGAACCCGCCCGCGACCGGGGCTTTGGGTGGCATGGCACGGATATAGGCCTCGGATACCGCCGGCCTAGCCGGATCTGCCACGGCGGCAGCACCGCATAGGCCAAGGAAAAGCGCGCCCAACATGGGGGCCGCGAGAATATTGAACTTCATGGGAATTACCTGTCAGTGAGTTTTCTTCGCCGCCCGAAAGCGGTGCGGAACTCAGGCAGCAGGAGGTCCCCGGGCCGAGGGGGCCAGTACCTCGGCGCGCAAGACGCGCAGATCATGCGCGGGGGCGAGATCGGCAGGCTGGCCCATCATCGCCGCGACAATCGGCAGCATCGGCGCGGCGCCCAGCATGGGCTGGGCATGAACCGACCAATCGCAAGGCGGCTTCGGCGTTTTGGGAACCGGTTGGCTATGCTCGGCGCGATATTCGTCGGCGCGAACGACATTGCCCTCGCCATCCAGCACCATCTCGACCGGGAGGTGATCGGCGCAAAGCACGACCATGAAGCTTTCCGGCGTCACACCCTGCGCCACCATCGTGCCCTGCGCCATCAGCGACAGCAGCACGAAGGGCAGGACCATGACCAGCGCCACCGCCCGGCGCATGGCCGCGAAGCTAATGGCAACGGATCGGGCTATATGGTGCATCATGAACTCAGTTGGATGCGAGAACTAATAGCCGGATGTTACTGAACGCGCCAGAGTCTTGCTTGCTCATGCTTTTAGATGAAGCCCGGCACGATCAACCACCGAATGGCGGCTTTCCGAGTTCGCTGCGCCAGCGATGCTGCAAACCCACGGTCAGCAAACCGCCCGATCTCTGTAGCAAGACACCGCTCCACGCTGCGCATCGCCTGAATGACCGCTTGATCAAACATGCTGCAGCCGCCGTGCCGCACTGCAGCGGTCAGCAAACCGGCCCATTCTGTCTGTCAGCGAGGTTCGCAGCGTGACGGCCAAGGTGCTGGGAAGCAGACGCAGATTCTGGATTCGAAAGGCGCGCTGATTGACAGCGCACCTCGCTAGGCCTCAACCAGATCTCAGGCGTTCACCTTGTCCTTGATCGTCTTGGCAAAGGTCATTTTCACCGCACGGTCAGCTTCCTTCTCAATTGCCGCGCCGGTCGAGGGGTTTCGGACTGTGCGTGCGGCACGTTCACGGCAATAAATCTTGCCGACTTCCGGGATGGTGATCGCACCACCCGCAACCACCTGATCGTGGATCAAGCCGCTAAGTGCTTCGATGATCGCGGTTGCCGCCTTCTTTTCCGTACCCGCGCGACTGGCGCGCTCAGTGATCAGTTCAGCCTTGGTCAATGACTTGGACATCTGCAAATTTCCTCCTGCTTTCCGCACTTTTTGCTATCCCAATCGAAGGACCAGCATCTGGCAAGTTAAAAGGCACCGCTTCCATCACGACGCAATGATGGCACGTGACAGAAGCAAGGGGCGGGCCAAATAGCTCGCGACGAGCAAGGCCAGCCCGCAGTCGCCAATCTTGCCCTCGTCGATCTCCACAGCCCTGCCCTCCTTTGCCATGTTCCTAACGCTCGCGTTCCCGATCTTCACGGTCAGGCGCTTGCGAGCGGTCCGCCTGGCGCCTGCCCTCACCCACGCCCAGATCCTGCAGCCGCGCCTTGGCCTCGTGGACCTGTTTCAAACTTAGCCCCATGCTCTCATGCTGTTCGGCGGCGGCGGTGATGGCGCGCGCGATGTCGCGCCGTTGCGCGGGGTCTGGAATATCAAGCGCCAGTGCCCGATCGTCGCCCTTGGCCAGCCGTGCCATCAGATCGTCGCCGTAGCGCTGGGTCAGATCTTTGACAAAACGCCCAGCATGGTCGTCACTCTGGAAGGCGACCTGCCCGTCCTGCTTCACCGTCTGCGCCATGGTCTGCAGAGTGCGTAACAGGCGATCATGCTCGCGGCGCGGCTCGAAGCTGCGATCCAGCAGTTCGGCGGCCTTGGCATAGAAGCTTTCGACCAGGCCTGCGGCCTCGCCCCGATCCCTATCGCCGGCGAGATTGAGGCCCCGGCTCTCCGCCACCGCCTGAATATCCTGCCGCGTCCAATCGCGCTCCTGCCAGGCATTGACCGCGCCTTGGCCCATGCGGTCCTGGATTTGGGCCGGATCAAGCCCGACGGATTTCGCCGCCTCGGCAATCCTTTCGCGGATCTCGGCGATGCCGTCAGGGCCGATCTCGTGGGTGACGCCTTCGCGGGTCATCGCAGTCTCGCCGATCTGGTTGCGATGCAAGACCTCACGCGCCGGGCGTTGCATCAATGCGGCGCCACGGTCATCACCAAGCTCGCGCGCAACATCGGATGCCGCCGCGTAGAATTCGCGCCGCATCTCGCCCTGCTCGCTTTGCGGCAATTGCCGGATGCCGGTCTCGACCCTGTCGAGCCAGGCATCGTAATAGCGGCCGAGATCGCCACGGTTCTGAACATCCTGTGCCTGCATGAACTCCTCCGTCGATTGAATGATCCCGCCGCGCGCGAGGATCTGCGCGACGGCCTCGATCTTGCTGGCCAGTTCCGCCTCGCGGCTCTGCCGCGCCATCGAGGAAAAGAGCTGCAAGGTGGCGACATTCTCGCGGATCTGCGCCAAAGCATCACGAATGGCCGGCCCCTGCAGCGGCACTTCCCGGACCTCGCGGCCCTCGCGCAAAGCCCGCTCGAGCTCGGCCCGTGACGGGCCATAGGTGAGCTTGCCGCGCTCGATGCGCGAGGCACTGTCGAGAAAAAGCCCCTGCTCGGCGGCGATCTCGACAACGCGCTCCTTCATCGTGATCACGTCAAAGGCATGGCCCTTGGCCATGTAGAACCAGCTGTCGTGTTCCAGCCCGCGATTGTTGATGACGATATGGACATGAGGGTGACTGCGGTCGGTATGCAAGGCCGCGATATAGGCCCATTCATCCGCGACATGCCGGCCGCTTTGAAACATTTCCGCCGCCCAGATCTCGGCAACCTGCAGCGCACGATGCGGTGCGACATCGGCCGGAAAGGACAAAAGCAGATGCGTGGTATGGCCATTCTTCGGATCACCCGTCCAGGCATCTTCCCAATCCCCGGCAATGGTCTTGCGCTCCTCGCGGCTCAAGGTGCGGCGCTCCGGATCATGCTCGACCATATTGCCGAAGATCGCACTGGCCTTGGAGAAGAGATAGTCGAACTGATTGCCGAGCTGCTTGCGGTTATGGGTGCCGCCATGATGGATCTTCTTCAGCACCGCGGCATTCGAGCCCTGGGCCAGACGCCAGAGATTATTGGCGCGAGTGGTGAAGCGTTGCCGCGTGGATCCCTTGCCACCGCGCAGATAGCGCAGGCGCAAGTCCTCGAGGACCCCTTCCGTCACGCTAGCCATCCGCACGCTCCGAATAACTGCGGAACAGCCGCACGCCGCGGCGGCGCTGTTCCTCGACCACGGCATTGAGCCAGGTCCGGAGCTTCGGCAGCGCGAGGCGCAGCTCGTTCAGCACCTGCCATTCGGCGCGGGCGAGATCGACGCGGCCGCGATTGGCGGCCAGGGCAATCTGGTTCACATTCACCCCGATCTTATGCAGTTCGGATTTGATCTCGCCGAGCTTCGCGGCCTCCTCGGGCGGGAATTCCAGCATGCCGACACTGGCCCGCAGCACCGAGCGCAGGGCATCCGAGCGCGAGCTGGCCCCCATCCGCAACTGCAACCGCGCCAGCGCCTCGAGTTCCTCCGGTGAGAGCCGCACCGTCACCGCCTTGCCCGAGGTCGTGGTCGCCCCGGAGTCCCGGATGCGCCGGGTCTTGGCCCGCTTCAGCTTGGCGGCGTCCACCCCAGTGGCGGCGGCATCTGCCGCCCCTCGCCTTTGATCTGAGCCCTGCGTGAAACCCGTCACTGCCCCTCCGATCCGGCAGGGCGCGAGCTTTGTACACATTGCGCATTTCCTGCCATAGCCCTTTGCTGCCAGATGCGACTCCAGCTGTCAACGCAACCGGAGCTTGCGCAGGGCGCGCCGACCGGGAGGCCATCGGTACGGCGCAAAGGGTCCGTTTGCTTCCATGCCCCAGGCTTCGGGCCAGAGGCCCGGCCGTTTCGGGCGCAGCGCGCCCGGAGGCTGCCCCCCCTCGGGCAGCCGCTGCCGTGAGACGCTGCCAAGGGCCCGCGGGCGGGGTTGTGACGGCTGTCCGGCCCCTGCGCGCGTGGCGAGGTGGCGACGCACCTTCACGCCCAAAACGCCGAAGCTGCTTGGGAGAAGCGAAGGATTTTCCAGGAAACTGACGATGGGACGGATGGCGCAGCCTGCGGGTATCTGATCGCTAGACAGTGGCAGCCCCCATTGACGCGGCCTCAACATGCCGCGGCTGGGAGATCGCAAGTGCAGAAAACCTCGAAACTATCACGGGGCGCGGTGAGAGTTCGCGGAACGCATTTACCGCATGCCGCGAGACGGGTTCCGTACCGCGTGTGCGGCTTTCCGCTTATTGGTTTACGCTTCGCGTTTCGTGTGTTGTGTGTCGCGCTATGCGGGTGTTGTCTTGCGGGAGGTGCGTTGGACCCCGCGCGGCGGAACCGGAGGAGAGCTGATGCAGAACGGCATTCGTGTCATCACCGCGATGAACCGCAAGGGCGGCTGCGGCAAGACCACGCTGATCATGGGGCTGGCCTCGGCGGCGGCCGAGCGTGGCGAGAGCGTCACCATCTTCGACACCGATGAGAGCCGCAGCAGTTGGAAATGGATGGAGCGCGCCAAGGCGCAGGGCCATTGGAATGACCTGGTCCGGGTCATTCCGACACTTTCTGCGGCTGCGGTGATCGCTGAGATCACTGCGATCTTTGCCCAGCCCGATCAGGAACATCTCATTCTGGTCGACACTTTTGGCGGCGGCTCGGAGGCGCAGGATCATCTCGCGCTGATCTCGCATCTGCTGATCGCGCCCTGCATGCTCTCGGCGAATAACTACGAGGAAAGCCTCGAGACCGGGCTTTGGTATATCCGGCTCAAATCCCGCGTCGAGGATCCGGGCGAATTGCCGCCCTTCCGGGTGCTGCTCAATCGCGTACCGCTTTCCCGCTCGGCCGCCGAGCATGAGATCTATGAGCAGGTGATCCGCAATATGCCGGTGCTGGGCGAGGTGGTGATGAACCGGGCGATGTATACAAGGCTCGACGGTCAGGGGCTCTTGGGCGAGATCCGTAGGAGCACCAGAAACCCCGGCGTCGCCAACCATCTGGCGACCGCGCTGCAGGAAATGGACGAGGTCCTGACCGAGCTCGATCGCACCATCCGGGAGGAAGGGTAATGGCCAAGCTCAAGCTGCCGGGTCGGATCTCGGCCCCCGATCCCGGATTCAGCCGGCGGCTGGAATTCGAGGCGGCGGCGGGACCAGAGGAAGTTCCGGCGCCCGCGCCGGAGACCGAGACCGAGACCGAGACCGAGACCGAGACCGAGACCGAGACCGAGACCGAGACGGCAAGCGAACCTGTGAAAGACGGGCAAGCGACAGTAAGGGCGGCCGTGGCGAAAACCTCAGCCAAGCAAAAACGCCGCGCAGCGCCGCGCCCCGGAGCCACCCCCGCCCTGACGCGCGGGTTGCAGCGCGCGAGCGAAGAGATGGTGACAATCCGCGTGCTTTACCGCCTGCCCGATGACTTGGTCGCGCGCGCGGGAGCATGGGCCGAGAAGGCGCGCTGCCCGACCGGCACCGTGCTCCGACGCGCCATGACAGAGTTGCGCCCCGAGCTTGTCGCGGCGCTGGAAGCCGGGATCGACTATCGCGACATCCCGACCGAGCGGGCCAAACAATCGCCGCATCGTTTCGACAGTTCGATCACCTTGTCCCGCGCCGCCCATACCCGGCTGTGCCAGGAAATCGATCCCGAGGGTCTGGCCGGACTGACTCCGGCCCTGTCGCGCTGGGTCAGGGCTAAGGTGATCGCGCATCTCGACAAATTCCTGACCCGGGCGGGATATTGACCGGGCCTCCGAGCATGGGGCACCCTGCAAGACCTGTATCGAGACGACGTCAGCCGCCGTCATCAAGGATGGCGGGTGGTCGCTCCGGTCAGTAACCTGGCACCCTCACGCCCGCAGACCAAAAGGAAGCTCATGACCAAATTCAGCCTCGTCCTCGTCATCATGGCGATAAGCGCCTGCTCATCCGGTGGATCGGTCAAAGGCAAGACCCCGTCGGAACTGCGTGCGTCATGCCAGGACGGCCGGACGGCGGCCTGCCGCGCGGTGCGCCAACACGATCAGCTGCTGTAACGACAAGTGGCAGCCTAAGCGAATGACGCTTTTGATCGGGCACGAACACGCGATATCCCCGAAGTCTACTTCAGCGGGTTAGTGACCGCGACCGGCGCACATTGAGCCCGGCGCGGGTTTCACAGGTGGAAATCCGGCTCGGCCGGATTTTCCGCTCCCCTGTTGGCGCCCGCCGCTCGACGCGGCGGGCGCAGTGTTGGCTAGGAAATCTCGGGCCGTCAGGCGGCCTCGCCTTGCTCCACCGGCTTGGCCGCACCGGCGCAGGCCAGCAGGAAATCTGCCGCCTTCTGCGCCTCGGTCGCGGCCTTGAAGATCATCCGCTTGTCGTCTTGCAGGGCGCGCAGCCAGCTTTCGACATAGGCCGCCGATTGGCCGAAGTCCGGGGTCAGGCCAAGCTGGGCGCAGAGCATGCAATTGCCAATCTCGGCAATCAGCTCCTCGAAGGCATAGGCCTGGCGCGCGGCAAAGCGGTCGAGCCGGTCAAGGCGGGTGCCATGGCCGGTCCAATGGCAGGCCTCATGCGCCAGCGTCCCGTAGAACCCGGCCGCGTCATAAAAGCTCGAGATCGGCGGCATATGGATGTAATCCGCCTGCGGGTCGTAATAGGCCTGCGGCTCGTCACTCACGCGGATATCCGCCCCGATGGCGGCGAAGAAAGCCTCGAGGCGCGGATCGGGCTGTGTGCCGAGATCGCGGATAGGTTCAGCGGCTGAAGCGTGAAATTCTTCCGGCAAGCCGTCGATCTGGTCGGCATTGAAGACCCGGTAGCTCTTCAAATAGGGGATGCGCTTTTCGGCGCCGCTGTCTTCGTCTTCCCGCGCGAGGGTGCCGTATTTGACCACGGTGGCGCTTTTCTCGCCCTTGCGGACCTGACCGCCTGCGGCCTCGGCCTGCTTATAGGTAAACCAATAGGCGCTGCCATAGCCCTGCGCCGATGCCGCCAGCCAGAGCATCAGCACATTGATCCCGCGATAGGCCTCGCCATTGCCGCGCAAGGGCATCTGTGCCGCCCTACCTTCGCCGGTCCAGGGCTTGCGCCATGCCGGGCTGCCCGCCTCGAGGCTGGCAATAATGCTGTCGGTCACCTGCTGATAAAGATCGAATGCCATCTTCGGCCCTCCAATGCTGTCGCGGCCTTGAAGCTCTCGCCCCCTCGTCCGCTTTGGGCGGAGCCTTTCCGTCTGTTCTCTGGAAAACCTCCGTGTTTTCCGGAGGGCAGAGCGGGAAGGGCAAAGCCCGGCCCGTGGCCCCGGCGCGGGCGGTCATGGGTCGCGGGACCGGGGTGGTGCGGCCCGCAGCGCGTGAGCGCGAGGACACGGCCCGGTCGCGCTACGACGCGCGGCACACGCGGCGCTTGCCCATTGATCCGACCGCGCCGGGGATGCGAGGCGGACAAATCAGGAGTGGAAAGAACCGCGGCGCGGTGGTGAGCCGGGCCCTGCCCGGTCGATCCGCCGCACCGACAATTTCCCGGCTCGGGCCGCGCCTCTGGCGCGGTCCTCATTCGATCATGAAAAGATCATCCGAGCGCTTCCGCCGCCGAAAAGGGGAGCGGGCATTCATCAGGTTGCGCAGAAATCGACGCCTCTCATGGTCTTCTATGGTCACTGATCGCAGCGACTACGACAGGCGGGGGCAATTTGCCGCCGGTTTCGAGGTCAAACCGCTGCGAGAATCCGCCGAGGAACCGTACAAGTGGTGGTCTCGTTGCACTTATACAACTATTGCGTGCCTTCAGAAGCCATGGAAAGGAAGCCAAGCGTTGCCACTCGACGACCAAACCCGCGCCGACATCCTCACCGGCATTACCAGCGCTGCCCGCGCGCTGAGCGACCTCGATGCCGCGCTGCATGGCCCCGATCTTGCCAATCTGCAGGGCAAGGTGGGCTCAGTGATGGCGACAGAGATCGTGCTGCTGCGCCAACTCGCCGCCAAGCTTTTCAATACCGATCTGCCGCATGATCCGGTCCAAATCACCGAAGCTCTCGCGAAACTCTCCCTCAAAGCCTGATCCCGGCCTGCCGGGGGTGGTGAAGGGTTCCTGATCGGAAGGGCCGCACGCGGTTTGCCCTGCGCCCGCATTCGCGTCAGCACCAACCGCGCGGTATTCAGGCCTGATAGCCACGCCTGCGTTTGGCGGCGGCCAGTCGCAGCAGAGCATTGATCGCTTGGCCCTCATCCGCATGCGGCTCGCTCAGATGCTGACCCGGCCTGCCGATGCGGCCCCATTGCCGCACCAGGCTGGCACCGCCGAAGAGATCAGGCTCGACCGAGAGGCGATAGAAGCGCCGCATATTGCGGTCAGGATCGATCCGCCGCAGCACTATCTCGCGCGGAAAGACATCAATCTGATCTTCAAGATCGCGCATCTGGATCCTGCTCCCCTCGTAGGGCCAGAATAGCAGCGGCAGGCATTTCTCGCCAAGGGCCTGAAATCCTTCCCTTACATTTTGGGTGCGGGGTAAGCGCAAGCCGCGCGCGCAAAAAAAAAGGGCCCCGCAAGATGCGGGGCCAAGGCGTGCTTCACCACGAAGCCGGGTTCCAACCTCCTTGAGAGCGGTGGCGCTCATGCGCCGCCGAACCAAGAAGGACATGGCGGGGCACTCTGCCCCGCCGCCGTTTCAGGACATGCCTTCGGGCAGCCAATTGGAAATGCGGCTGGCCTGTTCCTCGGTGACACCAAGCGCCTCGCGCATGGCGACGTCAGAAAAGAGGCTTTCCAACTGCGCCGCCTTCTCGGATTTTTTGAGCCTGTCGAAGGCCAATGCGCTCGGCGCATCCTCCGCAATATCCAAGAGCTCGCGCCAGATTTGCGAAAGATAGGGGCCTGAAACGCGCGAGAAGAAATTCGCGGCATTGGGCGTCCAGATCTCGCGGGTCCGGGGCTGGGTCACCTTCTCGATCAGCGCGGCAAGCTTGGCATCCCCACCCTGATATTGCGCGGCGAGAAAACGCGTGAGTTCGCCCCGGATATGTTCACTGCCTTTCTGGCGGAAAGCGCGGAAGCTTTTGGCGAGATCCCTGCCCTGCATGTCGCGGGCAGGGTGTTCCGCGAGACGCGGATCGAGTGCATAACCCTCGGCCCCGGTGATCGGCCAGTTCGGTACTTCGCCCGGAGAAATCCCGAAAGGCTTCTGCCAATGCAGCGCATGGCTGAGTTGGAAGGCCAGCAGGTCGAGAAGAAGTTCTGGATCACGCAGCACGGCATGCTGCCTTGCGCCTTGCGCGACCCGGTCGAGATCCTCGCGCAGCTTTTGCGAGATCGGCGATTTCGGGGGCTCTTCGCGCTCATGCTGCGAAGCAATCAAAAGCCCGGCGGCGATGGCTGCCGGTTTGTCTTCCTTGCGCACCAACCCGGCACAAATCTGCACTGCGCCGCGCGGATCGACATAGAGGATCAGGCCTGAATGCGCCTCCTGCGCTGCGCTATAGCTGCCCTCGCGGATGGCTTGCAGCGCGGTCAGTTCGTCGCGGGTTGCCGCATCCAGCGTCTCGGCCTCGTCAAGTGCAGCCAGTTCATCAAAACGCGCGGCTTGGTCTGCCGAGAGCGCGCCCTCCTGCTTATAGAGCCGGGCGAATTTGCCCTCTTCGATCTGGTAGTAGCCGACATAGCTCTCGAAGCTCATCTCGACCCATTTCCAGCCCTCGCCCCGATGGTCCTCGGCAAGCTCGGCGAGCGCCGCGGCAAAAACGGTGTCGAGGATGTCCGGATCATCGAGCAAGATATCTTCGGCGAAGAGATCGCGACTGACGCGGCCTCCGTCGGCTTGATAGGCCTCCAGCCCGACAAAACATGCGCGACGGTCGCTCAGCTTCACCGCCTCGGGTTTCAGCGCTTTCCTGATCTGATGCTCGGACCAATCCCGGCTCCTACACAATTCCAGCACTTCAAGACTGCGCGCCGCGTCCATGCTGATGGTGAAGGCCGCCGCCATGCCGAGACTGATCTCATTCGCGGCCAGGGCGGCGATTACCGCTTGCGGCAACCCCGCCAAAGCAAGGCGGCGCTGGACATGTTTCTCGCTGACGGCAAAGGCGCGGGCGATGATTGGCATCGTTGCGCCACTCTGCGCCATCTTGCCATAGGCGCGGATCTCGTCCGCCGGGTGGAGATCACGTCGCGCTGCGTTCTCCGCCAAAGCCCAAGCCTGCGCGGTATGGGCATCGGGCGCGATCCGCACCGGCGGATTGGCGAGTTCGGGACGGGTTGCTGCCAGATCGTCGTGACGCGCGGCGAGGAATTGCAGCGCCCGCAAGCGCCGACCACCGGCGACAATCTCTATCTCGCCGGCCTCCGTCTCGATACCGGCAAGGTTCTGGATCAGACCAGCGGTCCAGATGCTCTCGGCCAGTTCCGCCACTTCGGCCTCATCGACATGCTGGCGCGGGTTGATAGTTGAAAGCACGAGTTGCGCGAGCGGAAAGCGGGCTGCGTCGGCGACGATACGGCTCTGTTCATTCATTGGGACATTCCTTGTGATGTTGGAAAACATTCTGCTAGGCTTGCCCCAGCCCTTATGGGCTGAGGCGTTGGGGCTCAGATCGCCCCGTGCTGGATCAGGAAGCGGCGGCCGATGCCAAAAGGATCGCCCTTCCTGAGAAGCGCCCAGGCCTCGATCCTGCGGCGCTGCATCATCTCTTTGCTGATTTCTCTCACCTCCCTTCCGGCGCGAGTTGCGCCTTGGTGTCCCGGCCCTGCCGCGCAGGGCCGGGACGGGGGTCAGTATTCGCTGGGGAAAAGCAGGGTCAGGACGCGGCGGGTCTGGGTCGCGTCCAAGGGATCGGCCGCTCCGAAACGGTAATCGGCATCGTATATATCGATCTTCCACCAGATTTTCTTGCCGCTGATGGTCAGCGCCCCGAAGGAATGATCGCCATATGGGTCGTTTTCTTCGGTGAAGCTCGCAATACCCGCGACTTCGATCTGGGCGCGGGCCATGAAGCCAAGGCCTTCAGCGGCGACACCTTGAGTGCAAACCACTTGGCCGAGCAGCTCGGGATGGCCGCCCTGAATGATCGCGGCGCGGAAGGCATCATTGGCCTTGGCGATTTCTGCGGTCTGGGCGTCGAGATCGGTTACACCGCTCTCTCCGCATTGGGTGCAAGCCTCGGGCGCGGTCAGGTCCGAGACTTCGATCTCGCCGCAGCTCTTGCATTGATAGTGAGCCATATCTGGCCTCCTTCGTGGTGAGGCCCCGTTCCGGTCTGTTGCCGAATAATCGGGGCGGTCTGGCAAGTGAGGTCCGCGAAGCGGCGCCTCTCTTGCCGGACTGCCTCCCGGCGAGGGCAGGAGGGGGGCCCGCGCCAGCCCGGCGACAAGGAAGAGGGGGAGGGGGATCTCCCGGCCACGCAGCTCGGCCCCCGGCCGAGACCGTGGTTGGGGACACCGCCTCTGACGCCGCTCGCCGGGCTTGCGTGGGGGAACCGGCGGTTCCCAATACGGACGCGCTTCCGCGCGGCTCAGGCAGGGATGCGGGCGTTCGGCTCGTCCGAATCCCCGCGCGTCTGACTTATCCCTGCGGCGGAATCAGAACGTCTGGGCAGAGTGGTCACCTCCCCTGCCCTGCCCTCTTCTTTCGACTTCGGTTAGGACTACTCAGAACGGTCTCGCCAAGCACGTTCCCTTTCCGTTCCAATTGCGCTAATTCATCTGCAAGGACCGGGGGACGACATGGGCTATCTGCAAAACCTCAATGCGGCACAGCGCCAGGCCGTCGAGCATGGCATGGATCCGCTGCTGATCATTGCCGGGGCGGGATCGGGCAAGACCAACACGCTGGCCCATCGCGTCGCCCATCTTTTGAAACAGGGAGCCGATCCGCGGCGCATCCTGCTGATGACCTTCTCGCGTCGCGCCGCCGCGGAACTGACCCGGCAGGTGTCGCGGATCACCGAGAGCGTTATGGGCAGCGGCTACGCAGCCGAGGCTCTGACCTGGGCCGGCACCTTCCATGGCATCGGCGCCCGCATCCTGCGCGATCTGGCGTTGCAGATCGGCTTGAACCCGGAATTCACCATCCATGATCGCGAGGATTCCGCTGATCTGATGAATCTTTGCCGCCATGAGCTGGGCTTCTCCAAAGCGCAGACCCGGTTTCCGGCCAAGGGCACCTGCCTGGCGATCTATTCCCGCGTGGTGAATTCCGGCGCGCCGCTCAGCGAGGTCCTGACCGATCACTTCCCTTGGTGCGCGATGTGGGAGGGTGAGTTAAAGCGCCTCTTCGGGGCCTATGTCGCGGCCAAGCAGACACAGAATGTGCTCGATTACGACGACCTGCTGCTGGCCTGGGCGCAGGTGATGGAGGATCCGGGCTTCGCCGCCCATCTCGGCGCGCTTTGGGATCATGTCCTGATCGACGAATACCAGGACACCAACCGGATGCAGGCGCGCATCCTTCTGGCGCTGAAGCCCGAGGGGCGCGGGTTGACCGTCGTCGGCGATGACGCGCAATCGATCTATGCTTTCCGCGCCGCGACGGTGCGCAACATCCTAGACTTCCCTGCCACCTTCACCCCACCTGCTTGCGTGGTGACGCTGGAGCGCAATTACCGTTCGACCCAACCGATCCTGACGGCGGCCAATGCGGTGATCGCGCGCGCCTCGGAGCGGTTCACCAAGGATCTCTGGTCAGATCGGGCCTCGACCGAGAAACCACGTCTGGTGAACCTGCCGGATGAGGCGGGTCAAGCCCGCTTCATTGCCAATCAGGTTCTGGTCAATCGCGAGGGCGGCATGACGCTAAAACAGCAGGCGGTGCTGTTCCGGACCTCGAGCCATTCCGGCCAACTCGAGATCGAACTGACCCGCCGCAATATCCCCTTCGTCAAATTTGGCGGGCTGAAATTCCTTGAGGCCGCGCATGTCAAGGATCTGCTGGCCTTGCTACGCTTTGCCCAGAACCCGCGCGACCGGGTGGCCGGGTTCCGGCTGCTGCAATTGCTGCCGGGACTGGGGGCGGCGACAGCGGCGAAACTGCTGGACCGCATCGCCGCCAGCCCCGATCCTTTGGCCGCACTGACGCAGATGCCGCCGCCCGCCAAGGTGACTGGATGGGAAGACCTTGTCTCCGTTCTTCAACCCGGCACCTGGCCCGAGGCATTGGGTCGCGCTCGGCTGTGGTACGAGCCGCATCTCGACCGCATCCACGAGGATGCCGAATTCCGCCGCGCCGATCTGCTGCAGCTTGAGCAGATCGCATCGGCCTACCCTACGCGCGAGAAGTTCCTGACCGATGTGACGCTCGACCCGCCCGAGGCGACCAGCGCCGAAGCCGGAGTGCCGCTGAAGGACGAGGATTACCTGATCCTCTCGACCATCCATTCCGCCAAAGGGCAGGAATGGAAGGCGGTCTTCGTGCTGAACGTGGTCGATGGCTGCATCCCCTCGGATCTCGGGACCGGACAGACCGCCGATCTCGAAGAAGAGCGGCGTCTGCTTTATGTCGCGATGACCCGGGCCAAGGATCAGCTGACCTTGGGCGTGCCCTTGCGCTTCTACGTCACCCAGCAGGCCAAGCGCGGCGACCGCCATCTTTTAGCCGCCCGCACCCGCTTTATCACCAGCGACATGCTGGAGCATTTCGACGTTACGCGATGGTCCCCGCGACATGCGACAGAGGCCGCTGCCCCTGCCCTGGGCCGCGTCGATATCCGCGCCAGCATGCGGGATATGTGGGGGTGAGGGCCCCTGCCCTTCTCAGCTGAAGCCCTGAGCGCCTCGGGCCAATTCCCTGCGCAGTCGCCGGTCGCGCTTCAGGTGCCATTCCCGGCTCATCGCCTCGCTTCGCGTTGGCAAGCGCTCGGCGTAGATCAGGATCCATCTTCGCCCACGCGTCGATTTGGCACCGAGCGCTGTACCGGAATTGTGCTCTGCCAGACGTCGCTCGAGATCCAGGGTCCACCCGACATAAGTGCGGTAACCATCGCTAGCGTGGCAACCGAGAACATAGGCGTAGGCCGTCATCCCCCTGCCCTACCCTTCTGAAGCGAGGCTGCCCGCGAAGCGCTCGGCCAGTTGCTCACGGCTAAACGTCTCGGCAACGAGGTCGACAAAAACGCGGGTCTTGGCCGGCAGCAAGGTCCGCGACACGTAGTAAAGCGAGATTGCCCCGGCATCGGCAAACCAATGCGGCAGCAACCGGATCAGGCTGCCGTTTTCCAGATCGCGCAGAACGTCGGGCACAGCCAGCAGCGCCACGCCAAGGCCCAGCTTTGCTGCCTCGCGCATGGCGGCGGGATCGTTGAGGATGATGGTGTCGGGAAGCGGTGCTGCCTTCTCGGTCCCAGCCACATTCCGCATCACCCATTGCCGCAGCCTACCCGTCCGCAGCGAGCGCATCGCTATCCCGTCCAACCGCGACAGATCCTCGGGCTCACTTGGAAGGGTGCGACCGGCCGTGTAACCCGGCGCGGCAACCGCGATGATATGCGCGGGCGCAAGTGTGCGGGCAACCATCCCGGGCGTCAGCTCAAACCCCGCGCCGATGGCCACGTCATAGCCTTCGGCAGCCAGATCAACATGGCGGTTCTCGAAATGCCATTCCGGGCGGATCAGCGGGTGGCGGCGCATCAGTTCGGGCAGCAGCGGCAGAATGAATTCTGCACCAAATGTCGGGCTCAGGCTGACCTTCAGCACCCCGGCAGGCTCGGAGGCCCCGGAGGAGACATCGGCAATCGCCGTCTGCAATGCGTCGAGATTGCCGCCGATCGATTGCAAGAACCTTTCCCCCGCCTCGGTCAGGACCAGTTTGCGGGTAGAGCGCTGGAATAGTCGCACACCCAGATTGCGCTCCAGCATCGCGACATTGCGGCTGACGGCGGCCGGCGTTAGGGACAAGCGTCGCGCCGCTTCCGAGAAACTCGCGGATTCAGCGCTTTTGACGAAGCTTTCCAGATTGGCGAGGGTTTCCATCATACCTTCAACGATTACTTGAAGCCGAGACAAATGATTACCGGCTAATTTGTAATAAGCAACAGGCGCATCTTCACCGCATCGAAACCCGATGGAGTGAAGACCATGACCCTCACCCTTGCTGGAAAAACTGCCCTCGTCACCGGCGGCTCGCGCTCGATTGGCGCGATGATTGCGAAAAGACTGGCTGCCGATGGCGCGGCGGTCGCCCTGACCTATAGTGCCTCGCCCGAGCGCGCCGCGGAGGTCGTCGCCGAGATCGAGGCCGAGGGCGGCAAAGCCCTGGCCATCGCTGCGGATGCGGGCGATCCCGAGGCCGTCCGCGCTGCCGTGACCCGGACGATTGAGACCTTCGGCAGCATCGACATTCTCGTGAACAACGCTGGTCTCGGCCTTGGCGGTCCGATCGAGGAAATCCCTTTCGAGACCTATCAGCGCATGATCGCAGTCAATGTCACCGGAGTCTTCGTCGCGACCCAAGAGGCCGCGCGGCACATGAAACCCGGCGGGCGGATTATCCAGATCGGCTCGTCAATGACCCGCTACGCGGGTTTTCCGAACGCCTCGCTTTACACCCTGACCAAAGGCGCGATCACCGGCTTCAATCGCAGCCTTGTTCGGGATCTGGGACCGAAGGGGATCACCGTCAACACCGTCCACCCGGGCCCCACCGATACCGACATGAACCCGGCCGATGGCCCGGTTGCCAAGATCGTCGGTCCCGGCATGGCGATCGGCCGCTACGGCCAACCATCCGAGATTGCCAATGTCGTCGCCTTCCTCGCCAGCCCCGAGGCGGCTTTCGTCACCGGTGCCGAGATCGTCGCCGATGGCGGGTTAACCGCCTGAACCCGCAACAGGAGAGAAACCATGAACAGCATCGGCATTATCGGCGCAGGCAATATCGGCCGCGCCTTCGCCACCGCCCTCGCCCGCAACGATATTCCTGCGACCCTGTCGAACAGTCGCGGCCCCGATAGCCTGCGCGAGATGGTCGCCGGCATCGGACCCAGCATCGAGGCAGGCACCCGCGAGGAAGCTGCATCGAAGGATATTGTCTTCGTTGCGGTGAACTGGTCGAAACTGCCTGCCGCGCTGAAGGGCCTGCCGGATTTTGGCGGGCGCATTGTGATCGATGCGAACAACCCGATCGAGGCACCGCTGTTCAAGCCGGCTGACCTGGGCGGCCGACTTTCGACCGAGGTCTTCGCGGATCTCGTGCCCGGTGCAAAGGTGGTCAAGGCCTTCAATCATCTGCCGCCGGAACTGCTCTCAAGTGATCCTCAATCAGCGGGCGGTCGGCGTGTTCTGTTCTATTCCGGCGACGAGGCCCGATCCAAGTCTGCGATTGGCGCATTGATCGAACGCCTTGGTTTTACCAGTATTGATCTGGGCCCGATCTCCGTGGGCGGCCTGCTGGCTCAGTTCCCCGGCGGGCCGCTGCCCGCGCTTAATCTCGTACGGTTTAAGTAGACGAGATTTAACAGCTGTTAATTTTGCATCTTGGTCCAAGAAGCAGACGGCTTAACAGCTGTTAAGCCGCCTGCACCTGCCTGAAAAGCGCAGCAATCATGGGTACACACGAAAACTTTCCATCTTTGGCTTTAGCACTGAGCGACCTCAGATAGGCTCCTGGCGAGCGAATCTCACTAAAACGTTCGAGCATTGCGGCAAGAACGACCGAAGCTTGAAGTTTTCCCATTTTTTGCTGAGCTTCCTCCCAAGCAGATTTGTTGATGCCCATCGAAGTGCGAAGGAAGCATGCAGCGTTGTGAAGCTGAGACCACGTTTCGATTGGCTCTTCATAGAACGTTTGAACTGTTGGGCAGCTCTTAGCTACAAGATGTAACGTCAGTGAAGATGCTGGGTGCTTGCCGAGCTCGTCAGTTGGTGCTGAAGCCTCGAGCATGACCTCGTCGGTACACTCAGAACTTTTTTCAGCGTCACACTTCTTCTCTGTCGGAGCGAATTCAGAGTCATAGTATCTTTTCTTTGTATTATGATAGTGCTGCTCAATATGAACTGCACTGCTGTTCATTTCTGTTGC
>NZ_JAVQLW010000007.1 GCF_031822435.1 Paracoccus sp. MBLB3053
CCCCCGTAAATGTCAGCTCGGGGGGCGTGTATCCTCCCCCCCCACCCGGAAGCCGGCGCGGTATCAGCTCGCCCCGCCGAAACACCGCGCCGCCCTTGGCGTTAATTCTGCGGAGAATAGATCGCATCTATGAAATCCCGTTTCTGCCCCAGCGTGCGGGCGTCCCAATCGCTCGGCACGATCAGCCCGAGCTCGGCCGCAAGCTCGTCCATCGCCTCATGCGTCCGGATCGCCTCGGCCAGCTCGATCGGGTCCGGCTCAGGATCCGGCGGCACAGCATCCGGGCCCCCCACATGCGTTGCAGGCTCGCCCCGCTCCCCGTCCTGGTAGCCGTAAAGCCACCCCTGGAACCCGCTCTCGTCGTCATCGCTCGCAGGATGCGGGTTCGCATCCGTCCCGAGCCCGTTGCGATAGGCCTGATACCCTTCCGCATAGGCCCCGATCAGCTTGGAGCCAGGCGCAAGCACATGCCCATCCGACTGCCGCGCGTAATGGTCATAATCCCGATGATATTTGCCAGCCATCACCGCCTCCGATACTTCGCGAGCTCGCCACCCAACACGCTCTTGCGGATCGCCTCGGACCGCTCCCGCGTGTCAGATGAACCAAGCGCGGGATTGGCTTGCACCTCCCGCGCCCAGGCCTCTTTCGGAACGCTGATCCCCTCATTGAAAGGACTCTCCCGCAGCGCCCGGGAAGATCCCGCCCGGCTGATCGCCGGGCAGGGAAAGGTGGAACGCGCCGTCACCCGAGCACCACGTCAGCCGCGTAATCCAGGTCCAGGAGCACCCGGCCGGCATCCGGGTTCAGCGCCTTGAGCGTCCAGTCGACACTCATCAGCCGCTTGTCCGAAAGGCCGGTTTTGGCAAGATCCTCGACCCGGTAGCCGCGCAGGAAGCTCAGCCGGAAATAGGCCGGATCGAACAGGAAGGCCGCGCAGCCGTCGCCCGTGCCGGCAACGTCATAGGCGCGCTGGATCCGGTTCGGGATGAAATCCATCGTCACCCCGAAATCGGTGATGAACGTGTTCACCGTCCCCAGCGCCTCGGCCCCACCGGTAATGCCCCGCGTGTCCCTGGTCAGCGTCGCGATCCGGCTGGAGCTCGTGAACATGTATTCACTCAGCTTGCGGATCAGACCGGGCACACTCATCAGGTAGCCCGGATCCGCGCCACCCTCCCAGGCCTCCTGGGCCGCGTCGCGAACCATCATCTCAGTCAGGCCCACAGGAGCCGCGCCGGGCGTCACATCCCCCCAGCCGCCCCCGGAAAACCCGGGCTGATCATAGCCCGAGCCCGTGTCAAACGGCGTCATCATCGCCGCCAGGCCCGCCGGGATGCCCGGTTGCGTGTCCCCGTCATCCGACTGGCTGCCCTGGATGCCCAAGGCGTTCGCCTCGACATTCCGGCGCAGCTCGCGCTGGCGCATCATCACCTGGTAGCTCAGCTCGTCGCCCCGGCCGATCGTGTCAGATGCCCGCGCCCGCGCCGAAACCTGAACTTCCTTGGTCAGGATGCCGCAATGGTTGCCGAGCCGCTTGCCGCCCTTGGCGTCGTTCTGGTCGCTATCCGCGCCGTCGACCACCCAGCCGCCGAGCTGGGGCTCGTCCAGCTTGTCCGTGGTCCATTCGGTGTAGGAATTGGTGCAGGTGTCCGTGCCCACAATGTCCGTGAAGGGAAGCGGGATTTTCGAAATGTCCCAGATCTTCTCCATCACGTCTTCGCGAATGAGGCCGTTCTCCTCGATCGCCTTCAAATCGGCTGATTGCCAATAATCCGCAGGTTTTGCCATGTCGCCCCCTGTAACGGGGGCGATCGGCTCCTACCGCTCCCCCCGCAGAATGGATGAAACCGCCCGCACCTGGTCGCCTTGCTTGCCCGACCGTTTCGCGCGGCTGATTGCGCTCGATTGGCCCGCACCTCCCCGCCCCTGGGGCGGTATGATGCCCGGCCGTTCCGGGGCTTTCGGCTTGGCACTGGTCAGACGGTCCAGACGGGATTGCACATCCATCAGGCGCTTCATCACCAGGAACACCCGGTGATCCTTCATCCCGATCAGCTCCGCAGGACTGAACCCGAACTCCTGGCCTGCCTTGACCAGGTATTGTTCAAACTTGCCCCGCCAGCCCTCATCGCCAATCTCTGGCATCGCGCGCCTCAACGCGTTTGCCTCCCTGGCCTGCAGCTGCGCATCGCGCTGATTGAGCCAGTTGCCGATCTGCTGTTGAATGCCGGGGGAAAGCTGCTGCTTGGCTGCTTCGTAGACCTCGACCAGGCGCGCCTCCGCACCCCTTACCGCGCTCTCGCGCTCATCCAGTGAACCCTGCTTCCTGGCAATCTCTTGCTCCAGGCTCACCCTCTCGCCATGCGCATCCTTCAACGCGCCGAGCTTTATGGTCGCCTTGTCTCCAAGGCCAATGTCCAGATCATACAGCTCGGAGACCTCGATTCCTAGCTGATCGGCCAGCTCATGCAGGTTGCGCGCCTTGGGGCGCGGCGCTGGCCGGCTCTCGGGCTCCTCGCCCTCCTCCTCCCGCTCCTCGGCCGACCGCCCGTCAAGCACCGTCTCCAGCCGCTCATCGGGCATGTGCCGATCGCTGCGCTCCTCGGCCTCGGCCGCGTCAGGATCCTCGCCCCGAAGCAGGGCCGAGATTGCCGCCACCTGTTCCGCCCCCGCGCGCGGCCGGGCGGGCCGCTCCTCGAAGGAGCGTTGCGAACTGTCGGACCCCCTCGAGGATTCCTCTGTCCTGATCTGTTGCTGTTCCATTGGCCCACCTCTCGAATGATGCCGCCTCAAAATCCCGCGCGATCTCCTCGATCAGCGGAAGCGCGCGGGATAGCGCCTCCGATGCCTCATCCGCCCGGCTCATGCGGCATCCCTCTCGGCCGCCGCCCGCGCGTCCTCCCGATCGGCCGAGCGTTCGGCCCGCGCGTCCTCTCGCATCGCCGCATCCGCCTCACGCCGCGATTGCGACGCCGCCTCCCGTGCCTGCTTCTCCAGGTCTATCTGCGCACCGCCCACGATCTCGGCCTCCTTCATCGCCAGCTGCGTCTCGGTGTCGAAATACTTGTGCGCCAGCTCGCCCCGGTTCTTCGCCTCCTGAACATCCAGCTTCCGGCTCTCCAGCGCCAGCTGCGCCTGGATCAGCTGCAGCTGCTGCTGTTGCGCCGCCTGCGCCTGCTGTTGCGCAGCCTGCGCCGCCTGTTGCGCGCTGGGGCTCGACGGATCGAGGAGCATCGCGTCGGGATTGTCTATCCCCGCCATCCGCAGCCAGGCCCGCGCCGTCGCGTGAAGCGTCTGCGGGCTCGCAAGAATGTTCGTCATCCCCGCCGCCATCGCCTGCGCCTGCATCTGCAGGTGCATCCCCAGCACGTTCTGCATATGCGCCCGCTGCCCCGGCGTCTTGCCGACCGTGACGTTCATTCGCGTTCGTTCCGGCCAGGCGCGCGGATCCACCTGCACGAACTGCCCCTTAACCCGCACCTGGAAAGGCTCGGCTGCATAGGTGCGCAGATAGGCATGGGCGATCGTGTAAAGCCCGCGCAGCAAGGTTTCCCCGAGGTTCGAGGCCATCATGGAAACCATCTGTTCGCGGCTCGCATATTGCCGCTCGATCCCCGTTGCCGTCTCGCCCGCCAGCTGAACATCGGCCTGCATCATGTCCAGGCTCGCGCCCCCGGCCTCCGTCCGCCGCTTGTCCTGGTAGGTCAGCATCGCCAGCGATCCGCTCACCGTGTCCGGAATCGTCAGCGCCGCAACCGCCTGCGGATCGCGCGCCCGGATCCCGCCCCCGGCGATCGGGTTCAGAACGTCCTCCTCGTTCACCCGCGCCGGGTCATAGACATATTTCCCGTTCTGCATCGTCGCCGTGTTGTCCTCGGCCTGCCGCAGGAAAAACGTCTTGCTGTCCTGGATCTGCTTGAGGTGATCAAACAGGCTCTCCCCGGTCAGGCGATGCGGATTGATGAACCCCGTTCCGATCGCATAGGGGATGAGCCCAACCAGCTCCTGTTCCAGAACTTCCTTCTCCTCGGCAACCAGGATCCGCCACCTCTCGCTGATCCCGTCCCCGTCCAGGTCGATCATCAGGTAGCACTCATGGCAGGAAATCAGCTCCTGGTCCTCGGTCTCCCCCTGCATGTCATCGACCGAGCCGAGCCGGTCCAGCTTCGCCTCCGCCCCGCTCGTGCCCAGATCCTCGACCAGCTCGCGCCGCACCCCGCGCTCCAGGAGCTCCGATCGGCTCAGATCCATCGCCTCGGCAAAGAACCGGCGCTCCTGCAGATCACCCGAGCCCGATGACCAGCACAGCATCTCGATCGGAACCGAGGCCGTCCGGAACCGCGACCGGAACCGCTTGACCCGAATATGATCGCCCTCGATCTCGGCCGAAGCCCCAGGATCCGCGTCCTCGATCCGATGCGCCAGCGCCAGGCGCTCGTCCTTCGCCAGCCCAGACACGTCCAGCCGTTCTGATACCAGCCGCTCCTCCTGCCAGATCTTCATCGCCCCGTTGCGCATCAGAAGCGCGTCCTTCACCGCCTCCTGGATCTCAATTGCGCCCTGGTTGTCCTCGACAATCAGCTTGTTCAGAACGTCGCTCTCCGCCTGCGCCCCGTCCTCGTCCTGTTCGGAAAGCGGCTCGAACTCCACAACGCTGTCGGTCGACAACATCGGCGTGAGCATCGCAAGGACCGCGTTCACCATGTCCCGCACATCCGAGCTTTGCGCCGTCGACCGGTTCTCGATCTCGTCGCCCCTCGGCCGGCACAGATAATAGGCCACCGCCTGCCGTCGCGCCCGGTCATTGTCATCCGCCGCGTTCTCCGCCCGCGCCAGCTCGTTCTGGATTACACCACCGAGCCAGCGCCGCTTTTCTTCCTTCCCCTTCGGCATCTTCGCCATGTCACCACACCCCAAGTTTCGGGCGCGGCCGCGCGCCCCATGGCTGAACCATATCACGCCCAAGCGCCAGGTAACGCAAAGCGTCCGCCCAATGGCTCGACCAGTCATGCAAGGGCCGCGTGTGATAGACCCGCTTCACCTCGTCATAATCCGCCCGATAGGCCGCCAGAGCCTCGCGCAGCATCTTGCACCCCTCCGAATCCATCCAGACCTTGGGCAGGAGCTCGCGCACCTGGTTGATCCCCTCGTGCACCGACTGGTTCGGCACCAAGTATGTTGCCAGCCCCCGCGCCTCGAAGATCTCCCGCCGCGTCTGCCCGCTCCCGAGCTCGCGCACCTCGGCGTCATGCGGCAAGATCACGCTGTCCACCTTGAACGGCAGATCCCGCCAATCCTCCAGCATCTCCGGAATGCTCGTGCGCTCCCAGGC
>NZ_JAVQLW010000008.1 GCF_031822435.1 Paracoccus sp. MBLB3053
GGGTGTCATTAATCGCCCAAGCCCTTGCTCTCGCAAGAAACAGGGGGGCGAATGCCTCTGCCAGCATCGCCCCCATACTCGTTACCGCACAAGCCCCCGCTTCCGAGGAGCCGGTTCGCCCCAGGCGGCAAGCAGACGCGCCCCCGCCTGGCACATCACATGATCAGCCGGAAACTCCAGGACATGACGACGCGCCGTCACCAGAACAGCGTTCAGCTGTTCCAGCTCCTCGGGAGTCATCGCCCCCCGATCGCGGCGCAATACCGCAAGGCTGATCCGTTTCCGTCCCATGAGGTAATAATATCACAAGCCTGTTGCAGGTTTCAGACGCCATAACCCGCCGCCCATTCCTCCAGCCGGGAAACCCGAACCGCCAGAGGCCGGCCGATCGGAACATCCCATTGCTCGCCATAGCCGACCGCCTGCAGCGCCTGGTCATAGTCCTCGGCAATCCGGGCTATGTCCTCGGCATGGTCGGTCGGGTTCACGATCGCCCGCGCGCCCTCGAAATCCGAATGCTGCAGGTCAATGTAATCCCCGAGCTGATGACCCGTGAACCAGCCCTCCTGCATCCCGAGCACAATGACCCGCGCCGCAATGAAAGGCTCCAGCGCCCGATCCGGATTGTCCAGGAGCGAACCGCCAAGCCCGAGCTTGCTGTCGGCCCTCTCGTAATTCTCCTTCCAGGTCAGCTGGACGAACCCGCGCCCATACCAGGGATAATAATCCAGGTTATCCGCCCGCCACTCCTCGCTCAGCCAATAGGCCTCGATCACCGGCTCCATCGTCCAGGCCGTCTCCCACAGCCCCGTTGCCAGCACATAGGCCAGCTCATTGCGCAGGAGCCCCTTCGCCCGGCCGGCAAGCATCAGCATCGGCGTATGGCCGAGCATCAGATCAACGCTCATTGCCGCTCCTCCCGCTTGCCAAGGTCCATGACCTTTGCCACCTGCGTCACCCGGAAATGCTCATGGATCCAGAGCTCGATCATTGACCCCAGCTCCCGCATCAGCGCGTCCATCGCGTCCTGCATCGCCTTGCCGCTCCTGGCAGTCCCCAGGATCTCCGCAGGAACCCCGATCACCACCCCGAAGCCCTCGCGCGTCAATTCGCCCTCCATCTGAACCGCAATCATGCGTTTCTCAGCCCTGTCACCTTTTTCCACAGCCTAATCCTCTGTTTTTTCTGGGGTTTCAGATTAGGTGACACACATGGTGTCACCCTTAACCTTTTTCTTTCCATTGATAATTCTTAGTGGTCAGAAATCGGGGAGCCGGATTCACGGGGGGCCGTAAATCCGTCCCCCGTCATTTTCCCGGCAAATTGGCGGGGGACGGCATTTCAGGCCCCCGCCTGGGCTCAGCCCAGCGATCCCAACTCACCCCAAGCACCTTACCGCGCCAGAACCCATTTGCCGCGCGCAGCTGCCTGACCACCAACGCGCCGCTGGCCTCACACTCGGCCATTGCCTTGCGAAATCGGTCCCGTGACCACCCGGTATCCGCCCGCACCCTCGACGCGTAGAAGGTCCAGCCCTCGTCAAACGTCTCGATGTATGACAAGAGAAACCGTGCGTCTGTCGAAAGCTTAGGATCCCGAAGCATTGCGTAGGGGACCAGCACATAGGGGACGCGGGCGCGCGTCCCCTTTACTCCAAACACTTCCTGTTGCATCGCTCAGCCCGCCCGCCGGTAGCCGCTATCAACCCACCTCACCACATCCTCGGGCCGGTAGCGCACCGCGCCGGTCGGAAGCTTGATGGATTGCGGCCCGCGCCCCTGGGCCCGCCAGTTGCGAACCGTCGACTCGGCAACGCCCAATCGATTCGCGACCTCTTTCTCGTCCCATAGGATTTTCGCACTGTCTGCCATGTCGTAACCCTTTGTTTTTTCACAAAGTGTATTCGCATGATCTATGCGAATACACATTTGATAGATAACACTATTTTTGATGTTATTCTACCCGATATGCATGTATATGTCGGGAAGAACGCTGATGAAGACCTTCCGAGACCTCGTGACCGCATTGGAACGACGCCGCGCAAAGCTCGCGCCCATATCACCCGCCACACGCTACCGAACCGCTGCCGTCCTCCGCGAAATAGGATCGCTGTCCTTGACTGCCGATGTTGATGATTACCTCGACTGGATCGCCCGCCTGCAGGCCAAGAGTGCAGCACCCGCCACCGTGTCCGGCCGCATCGTCACCGCGCTCGGCATCGCCCGCGAAGCCCGCGCCGTCCTGCGCGACAAGATCCCGCCCCACCAGGTGCCCGTGGAACAGCTCGAAATCGTCCGGGACTTCGCCCGCCGCCACCATGTCAGCGGCCCCAGCCAGCCGCGCCACCGCGCCGCCACACCCTCCGAAATCCATACCCTGATCCGCGCAGCTCAGGAGCGACGGGGCGAAATCCGCATGGAACTGATCATCCCCTTCGCGATCGCCACCGCCCTGCGCCGGTCGGAAATCTGCCGCATCACCTGGGCAGACTTCGACCCCGTGACCTCAACCCTCTTGGTGCGCCGCCGGAAGCACCCGAAGAACCCCACCGATCAGCGTGTCCCCCTCAGCCCGGCCGCGCTGGCCATCCTGCGCGAACTCGGCCCTGGCCATCCCGCCAGCCGGATATTCCCATAC